>JBDRAL010000094.1:0-286908 GCA_039793685.1 Blastocatellia bacterium NZW_1522 | reverse complement strand
AGGTTCAAACCAATTTTGGAGCAGCTGTCATTTGAGAGTGACCAATAAATAATGTAGCCCAAAGCCGGACCGAAGGGAGGCTGTGGGCTACATTCTTGTTGGTCGCTCGCAATCGAAAACCGCTCTAAAAGCTGGGTCGAGTCCTTTTTTGCGGTCGGGACGACGTCGCTTTTGGTTCAAACTTCATCGTTCATCATTCTTCGTTTCCCCGACTCCCGACTTTTCAGGCCGGTTTTCGTTTCCCGAACATCAGGGCGAGGGCGATCCCGCCGACCACCACTGCTCCCGCGCCCAGAAGCAGCAGGATTGCCAGCAGAGGACGGTAGAAAATCCATCCGACGGCAATCGTGACGAGGGTAATCGGGGCGGTGACGATGAATGAAAAAACCGCCGCGCCGAATCCGAGAATGCTTCCGAGGAAGGGAATCAGGTCGGCCATCACGACCAGCGGCTTGAAGATCATTCCGAAGCCCGTCCACATCACCACGAATCCGACCAGTCGAAGAATCCACGTCAGGGCGGCGTTGCCTTCCTTGGCCGAGGTAAACATTGCATCGGCCGATTTCGGGCCGGTTTCAACGAGTTCAATCGTCCGCCCGTTTTTGGTGGTGTAGGGAGTGAGTGAATTTCCCGATTGTTTCGCCACGATGCTTGCGACCGTCGGCCGGACAATCGAAAACCGGACCCGCAGGTCCCCGACCGTCGGAGTCGAGGGGCTGGCGGAAAGGTAGTAATAGCCGTCCGCCACTTTCACTCGTCCCTGAAGCTCGGCCGGGAGGGTCCCTTCGGTTGCCTGGAGGGGTTGGCCCGAACCGATTTTTCCCGTCACCGAGGCCGGAAGCGAAAACGCGCCGATGGTGACGGAGGGTGAAATCGTTTCCGTCGAATCGTAGGCCCACGACGTCGGATTCTGGTGGCCGGTTCCCTGCTTGAACTTTGAAGAGCTGATCTTATTGGACGACCATTTTGTGACGTAGGTCGTTTCCTTGACCGTTTCCGTCCCGCCGCCGATTTTCTTGCGGGTATTGGATTTGGTTTCCTCGTCCCACTGGAACATTTCGACTTTCCGCTCCAGCCGAAGGCCGGATTCGGAAATCCCGAAAGCGGGGTCGGTGAGCGTGACGGATGAAACCGCCTCACCGGTCAGGTGGATGAGTTTGCCTTCGTTTTCGGGGGATACCCGGTCGGTTGTGACGGATCTGACGGCCGCGGCGCCTTCTTCCAGCGCCCGGGCCGTTTTGACGGCACGGCCTTCATTCCAGAAAAGCAGCGGAATGGCCGCCAAAAACAGGATGAGTCCGACCACGACGCTCTTGATGGAGCCGAAAAGCCGGCTCAGCCACGATTCACTGGTCACCTCGACGAAACCGTCCATGAGTTTTCTTCCTTTTGCCGTCGGCAGGGCACAACGCCCGACACCGCCCTGTTCAAAGGAAACGCTCCGGGGCGGTGAATTTTTTTGCCGGAAATGGTTCGTGCCCGGTTTTCATACACCGTTGGATTCGGAAATGGAACGGTTCACTTTGCGCTGGCCGGATTGGCCAGCGGAATTTCTATTTCGAAGGTCGTACCCCGGCCCACTTCGGAATGCGTGGTGATCGTTCCGTCGAACTGCCGGACGATTTTCTGGACGATGGAAAGGCCGATGCCGTGCCCGTTGGGCTTGGTCGTGAACTGGCGCTTGAAAAGGCACCCTCGAACATCCTCGCTTATGCCGCTTCCAGTGTCGGAAATCCGGATGACAAGGTTCTTTTCGGGACGAAAGCCGAATGTCCGTTCGGGGGACCGCGTCTCGAATTCGATTTCCAGCCTGCCCGACTCGTTCATGGCTTCGCTGGCGTTCTGGAAAAGGTTGAGAAACACCCGCTCCATTTCGCGTTCCTCGCCGACGATCTGATACTCGGGTTCGTCCGCGTGGAGCGACCATTTGACGGAACTCTCCAGAAAAAGCGACTTGAGCAGGCGTTCCGCGAGTTGAATCGGGTCGAAAACGTCAACCATCGGAATGCCTTCGTTAAGGGAATGCAGTTTCTGGCTCAGCCCTTTGACCCGGTCGAGGTTGACGAGAACCATTTCGAGGCGTCTCCGGAGGCGATCCTCGTCGGACAGGTTGTTCAGGGAGATTTCAACCGCGCCGCTCAGGTGCATCAGAAGATTGTTGAGGTCGTGGCTGATTTCCCGATTGAAGTCATGAACCGTTTTCAGGCAGGCCGTCGCCGAACGGCAGTTGACGTTTTCCGTGAAATCGTGTCCGACCGCCTGGAATTCGACCACGTCACCGAACTCGTCGAGGATTTCCCGGACGCGCCACCGCTGATACCGGATTTCGCCGGAGGGAAGGCCGACCCGGAACGCAATGGGATTCGGAATCGCGCCGTGGGTCGGGTTGGCGGCCATCCGCTTGAGGGCGGCGACCACGCCGGGGCGGTCCTCCTCCACGATGCGATGGGGAAACAACTGGCCGGAGAGGTCGTTTTCGTGTTCCTCAAGGCAGGCGCTGAGGTATCCGTTGGCGTAGGTAATGTTTCGGTCAAGGTCAAAACGGCAGATGAAGTCGTTGGTATCTTCCTGTAGGGCGCGCAGGCGACTTTCTTCGAGTGAGGATGACGGCATGGGAATAATCCGGGCAAGAACGGTAGTCATTTGGAATTTCTTTCGGTCGGGCTTACGACCTCGGCTGGGACAGGGTGGAACAGAGGCACCGCTCGATAATCAGCGCCAGTTGAAATGAGGAAACGGGTTTCGAGGCCCATTCGGTGATGCCATTTTCGGAGGAATTTTGGCGGTTTTCGTTCAGGGGGCTGGCCGTCAGGGCGAGAATGGGCGTGACGGGGCGGTTTTCCGACTTCTCGATTTCGCGAAGGGCCAGAGCGGTGTGATTTCCGGCAAGTCCCGGAAGCAGAAGGTTGAGCACGACCAGATCGAATCGGTTTCCCCGAAAAAGCTCCAATCCCTGGATTCCGTCCTGCGCCACCGTGACGTCGAAGTCGAGGCGTCCGAGCATGAGGAACAGCAGCGTTCGGCTGAACCGGTCGTCTTCAATCAGCAGGATTCGTTTTTTTGGGGGCGTGACGGCCATTGGAGGTCACCTTCTTCATGAATAACTGCCCTGACTTGAGGCAAATCTCGTGCCGGGCTTTTTCGGGGGAAAATCGGCCTGAATTCCAATGACAGGGTGTTTTTTTGAGAAAAGGATTAAAACGATGGCGTTGGTGTCCGAAATGGTGGACTGTCAGTCCGGAATTCCGGACTTTCTCCCGGCCAACCGGTTCACCTTTTCTTGGGGGGCCAGCCCGTGAAGCGCTTTGTTCCGAGAACCATTTTTCTGACCGGAATCGGGATGTTCATCCTGCTGGCGATTCTGTGGGGCGGATGGGTGATTACCCTGCGGAATATCCGCGCGGAAGCGCGATGGGTCGAGCATGCCCATGAAGTTCTGGAGGAAATCGCCGGTTTGAACGTCGCGGTGGAGGCATCGCGCGCGGCCCCGGCCGTTTCCCCGACCGAGGGCCAACCCGAGGTCGTCCGCGCCTTCTCCAATCGCGTCGCCGGCCTGCGTCGGCTGACCGGCGACAACCCGGCCCAACAGGAACGGCTCAGCCGGATCGAAACCCTGGCCGCCCCCGCGACCGGGCGCGCTTTTTCCCCGGAGGAGGCCACCGCCATTCACGGAGTCGTCCTCGAAATGGACCGCGCCGAACATGAAGTGCTGATCGCCAGACGACAGGCGGTGGAAACAGGACGCGGAATCGGTCTGGCGTTTTCCGGCGTCCTGTTTCTTTCCAACTCGGGCCTTTTCCTTCTTTTTTTCTTTCTGGTGCGGCGGGAATTCCAACTCGGTCGGGAGCGTCTCGAAGCCGACCGGCTGCGGGCCGCCGAAATCGAGGACCTTTACGAACATGCGCCCTGCGGCTACCACTCGCTCGACGGGGCGGGATTGGTGCTGTCCATGAACGCCACCGAACTGGGCTGGCTTGGGCGGTCGCGAGAGGAAGTCGTCGGCCAGTCGTGGCTTGGCTTCATCAGTGAAGTTTCCCGACGGGTTTTCGAAGCCAATTTCGCGTCCTTCAAGGCGCGCGGTTTCGTCAAGGACCTCGAATTCGAACTCATCCGGGCCGACGGCTCCACGCTTCCCGTACTTTTGAACGCGACGGCGGTCAAAAATGACCAGGGGGAATTTCTATTCAGCCGATCCACCCTCACCGACCTGACCGACCGGAAACGCATCGAGGCGGAGCTGGAAGCCGCGCGGGATCAGGCGATTGAACTGGCGCGGGCCAAAGCCGATTTTCTGGCCAACATGAGCCATGAAATCCGGACGCCTCTGAACGGCATCATCGGGATGACCGGTGTTCTGCTGGACCGCCCGTTCTCGGATTTCGACCGGGGCTGTATTGAAACCATCCGGGTGTCGGGCGACGGCCTGCTCACCATCATCAATGAAATTCTCGATCATTCAAAAATCGAGGCAGGCCACATCGAACTTGAAATTGGCGATTTTGACCCGGTGCGGGTGTTCGGGGACGCCGCCGAACTGCTCGCTCCGGAGGCCCAGAGGAAAGGTTTCGACCTGGTTTTCGTCGCCTCCCCGGAGGTCCCTCGCCGGTTGCGGGGCGACGCCGGGCGGTTGCGCCAGATCGCCCTCAATCTGCTCGGCAACGCGGTCAAATTCACCGATCATGGGGAAGTCGTTCTGGGCGTTCGGTTTGCGGATAACCGACTGATTCTTGAGGTCCGCGATACCGGAATCGGGATGTCGCCGGAAGTCGTTTCAAGACTGTTTCGCCCCTTTGAACAGGGCGGCGGAGTGGCCAACTGGCGTTTCGGCGGCACGGGGCTGGGGTTGGTCATTACCCGGCGGCTGGCGGAACTCATGGGAGGCGCGCTCACGGTCGAAAGCGAGCCGTCCCTCGGGACTTGCATGACGGTTTCCATACCTCTGGAACTGGCCCGGGAAGAAAACGAACCGGAACCCGACCTGTACGGAAGACGGATTCTGGTCCTTTCCGGGACGCCCGCCCGCCTCGAAGCGCTGGTGAACTGGCTGAACCACTGGGGGGCGACGACCGTCGCCGCGATGACTCCGGAACTGGGACTTCAACACCTCTATGGGGGATTTCGGGAAGGCGAGCCGTTTGACATCCTGTTCGTGGATGAACTGCTCCCCGATGTCGGCGGCGTCGAGTTTTCCCGGTCGATTCGCGAGGACGACCGGTTTCGCGGTTTGCATATCGTACTTCTGACCTCCTTCCGGATGCGGTTTTCGAATGAGGAATTTCCGATGGTGGACGGTCTGTTGACCAAACCGGTGAAGCCGACCAAGTTGGCCGAGGTGGCCGAAAAACTGATCAGCGGGCCGGGCGGTCCCGTTCCGGCGGCGATGGACGGCGGCGTTTCCTTCAAGGGGAGAGTTCTGGTCGTGGATGACGACGCGACCAACCGCAAGGTGGCAGGCTTGCAGCTTGCAAAGCTGGGAATCGAATCGGACGCCGTGGCGAACGGCCAGGAAGCGTTGTCGCTGCTCGCGGCCATCCCGTACCGGCTGGTACTCATGGATTGCCGAATGCCCATCCTTGACGGCTATCAGGCCACCCGGAAACTGCGGACCCTGAAATCCGTCAACCGGTCAATTCCCGTCATCGCCCTGACCGCCAGCGCGGGGCCGAACGAGCGCGAACGATGCCTCGAAGCCGGGATGACCGACGTTCTTTTGAAACCGACGCGAATCGAGGACCTGTCCGGCGTCCTCGCCCGCTGGGCTGGCGACGACGAACCGCCCGAAGTGGCGGATGGGGCCGAACCCGTGGCCGAACCGGTGGTGAACGACCAGGCCGTCGCCATTCTCGTCGGGCTGGCGCAAGGAAGTCCCACCGATTTCCTGGCCGAACTGATTGACGTTTTTCAAACGGAAATGGAAAGCCGAATCCAGCGATTGACGGAAATAAACGGTTCGCCGGATCAGGTACAACGGGAACATCTGCTCCATCTCATGGTGGGCAGTTCCCGAACCCTCGGACTGATCAAACTCGGCGCCTTTTGTCAAAAACTCGAATCGCTGGCCGTTGGCGGCGACTTTCCTGCTCCCGCCGACTGGGTCACCGAGCTTGAAGACCTCGTGGCGGAATCGGTCGCCCGTCTCAGGGAAAAACTGTCCGAACTCAACCCATCGGAGGTCTGACCCGATGAGCCGTCCCCTTCTTCTGGTGGATGACGATCAGGTTGTCCGAATGGTCATCCGCAATTTTCTTTCCGGAGCCGGATTCGAGGTCCATGAAGCCGACTGCATCCGGACGGCGCTGACGGTTTTTGAAAAGGTGCATCCGGAAATCGTGTTGCTGGATGTTTTTCTGCCTGACGGAAACGCCCTCGAACTGGTGTCGCACCTGAAAAAACTCGCCCCGGAAACGGCGGTGCTGGTTCTGACCGCCAACGCCTCGATTGACCTCGCGGTCCGTGCCATCAAGGAAGGGGCCGAACATTTTCTGACCAAGCCGGTGGATTTCACCGCCCTGAAGGCCATTCTCGACCGGTTGATCGAACGCCAGCGGCGCGATCGGCGACTCGCCGTGGGGAATACGGGAAAAAATCCGGCGCTCAATCCGTTTCTTGGGACCAGTCGGGCGATTCAGGTTTTGCGGGATCAGGCCGGACGGTTGGCCGCAACCGATCGGCCGGTGTTGCTCTGGGGGGAAACCGGGACCGGAAAAGGGGTGCTGGCGAGGTGGATTCACGACCACGGGCCGCGAGCCGAAGAACCCTTTGTGGACCTGAACTGCGCGGGGTTCGTACGGGAATTCTTTGAATCGGACCTGTTCGGTCACCAGAAAGGGGCCTTTACCGGGGCTGTCGCCGAGAAGAAAGGATTGCTGGAGGTTGCCCACCTGGGGACGGTCTTCCTCGATGAAATCGGCGACGTGGATGCGACGGTCCAGCCGAAACTGTTGAAAGTCATCGAGGAAAAGCAGTTCCGCCGGGTCGGCGACGTCCGCGACCGCCGGGTGGACATCCGGCTCATTTCCGCCACCCACCGCGACCTGGCCCGGATGTCGGAGCAGGGGGAGTTTCGCGAAGACCTCTATTTTCGGATCGGAACGCTCACCCTGCGGATTCCGCCCCTGCGGGAACGCCTTGAAGACCTTCCCGAACTGACCCGCATGCTGATTGAAAATACGGCCCGTGACCTCGGGCACCGGACCGCCGGCCTTTCCAGCCGGGCGCTCCGGGCGCTCGCGGAAGGCCACTGGCGGGGAAACATCCGCGAACTTCGCAACACGCTCGAACGCGCCGTCATGCTGACCGGACGCGCCGAACTCGATGCCGAGGACCTTGAATTCCGAAGGGGTACACCCGTTGCGGCCCCACCCCGCCCAAACCGGACCGGTACGCTCGGAGATGCCCTCGAAACGTTTGAACGGGAGTTCATTCAGGACGTCTGGCGCGAAGAGGCCGGACAGGCGGAGGCGGTCATTCGGCGAATCGGCGTCTCCCGAAGCACTTTTTACGACAAGGTCAAACGGCTCGGAATCGACCTCAAGGCGTTCTCCGAAAAATGAAACTTTTCGAATTCGCCCATCGTACGCGCGCGATCCTATTTATATAGTGGTCAGCAGTTCGTGGTTAGTCGTTAGCGGTTAGCAGTTAGCGGTTAGCAGTTAGCGGTTAGCAGTTAGCGGTTAGCGGTTAGCGGTTAGCAGTTAGCGGTTGGTTGTCTAACTACTAACCACTAACCACTAACCACTAACCACTAACTGCTGGCCACTGGCTACTGACTACTGCACTGTCCGTTGATTCGTGAAAAGAAACTTCCCGCCGCTGAACGCCACCCGGTTCAGATTTTCCTTCCCGACCAGATTCTCGATTCGGGGCAGGTTGACGTCTTCCACCAGCAGATAGACCCGCTCGGGTTTCATCCACAATTCGCGAAATTTCGGGTCGTCCAGGAACACGTCGGGCGCGCCCGGCGCGTTCGAGCCGTATTCGAGGTTGGTCGTCCGGCCGTTAAGCAGCAGGGCGGATTTCAGATCGGCGTAAAAGAACACCGACGAAAAGGCGTAATATTGATTGTCCACCACGACCTTGCCGGGCTGGCTCGCGAGCGATGTTTTAAGGCTTTCCGCAAGCGGGCGCGAGCCGAGGTACGGGTCGAACGCCACCATCGCGATCCGTGCCGCCACCAGGAAAAGCAACATCATCACCGCCATCGCCGCGAACGGCTGGTGGCTTTCCTTCCGCTTCGCCCCGATGTGGACGCCGACCGCCCCGACAAGAAACGCCGCCGCCGCGAGCGCAAGCGGGAACCGCAAGTAAGCAAACGACTTCAGTGTCAAATCGCCCATGTGGCCGAGCGACAACGTGTAGGTTGAATAGACGTCCGCGCTTTTCTGAAGCGCCTGCGCGATGTCGCCGGGCGTCGGAATACTCCTGACGGTGAACAAAATCCACCCGGAAGCAATCGCCGCCAGTCCGCAGATGATGCTTGTTGCCCAGCGTCCGAACGTGACCGCTCTTCCGCCGTTCGCCATCGCCGCGCCGAGCAGCATCGCCACCGCCGGGTAAATCGGCAGCGAGTAGTATTCCTGCGTCGTCGAAAGCGTGAAAAACACCATCACGAACCCGATCCAGCACAGCGCGAGCAGTTTCGCCGCGCCCTCGCGATCTTCCGGGCGACGGGTGAATCCCAGTTTGAACACGCCGGGCAGAAACGCGCTCCACGGGAAAAACCAGACGAGGTGGGAAGTCCAGAACCACAGCCGCGGCACGGTGTTGTAATCGCGCGGATAGCGGCGACCGAGGAAGCGCAGGATGTGTTCGTTGAAAAAGTAGAACCAGAAAAAGCCCTTGTATTGTCCGGGGCCGCTCTCCATCGAAAACACGAAATAGGGCGGGTTGCGAAGCGTCGCCAGAATGAACCACGGCGCGGCAACCAGCGTGATAACCGCAAGGTTTTGAACGGGATGGAGTTTTTTCCAGACTTCCCGATCCAGCAGTCGGCCGGAAATTGCCAGATACAGGAAAATCGCCGCAACCGGGAAGACGGCCGCGATGAGGCCCTTCAGGAGCAGTCCGGCGGCAATGCACAGCGCGGCGATGAAGGACCATCGGCGCGGGTTTTTCTCATCCGGGTCGAGTGACCGCAGAAATCCCCACATTGCGACCGCGATGGTGAGGGTGAGCGTGGAATCAGGAATCAGAATCCGGGTGAACAGGAACAGGCCGAGGCCGCCCGCGAGGGTCAGCCCGGCGTAGAGTCCGGCCCGCGCGCCGAACGCCCACGCGGTGAAGCGTCCGGTCACCCAGCACAGGCCAACGGTCGCGAGGCCGATGGGAAGCCGCCCGGCCCAGTCGCTGACGCCGAAAAGCTTGAAGCAAATGGCGATCAGCCAGTATTTCATCGGGGCTTTTTCAAGGTAGGCGATGCCGTTGAGCCGCATCGTCACCCAGTCACCGCTTTCCAGCATCGTCCGCGCAATCGCTACCTGCGCGGAATCCACGTCATCCATCAGGTTCGGAGGCGAAAAACAGGCGGAAAGAAAGACGACCGAGGCTACCAGCAGGATGGCAAGGTCGAAACGGATGGGGAAGGCGCGGGCGTTTGGGGCAGGGGCGGTCATTGAAAAATGCGGAATGCGGAATATCGAATGCGGAATTTTCGAACCATTTTTCAAGCCAGGAAGTTCGAAACCCGGCTTTTTACTCTAAAAATGCCAATTCCGCATTCGATATTCCGCATTCCGCTTTTTCTTTCTCATTCCACATTCCGTGAGAGTGGCGCAAACCGGCCTTCGGCGAGCAGTTGGTAGCGTTCGCCTCGCCACAGGATGGTTTTTCCGAGAAAACCGCCGACCCACGTCGCCCAGCTTGTCAGGTCCTGAAGCGGGAGCATCCAGAGGCGGAACGGGACCGTCCGGTCGCCGAGCAGCCCCGCGCCGAGCGCGAGCGCGAGAACGATCCGGAGGGTCAGGGAAGCGGCGAGCGCCGGAAGGCCGATGATCGGCGGCGCGGCGAGCGCGAAAAACATAGCCCAGACCAGGCCGTAGGTAAAACCCTGCCCGATATAGCCGTCGGGCCGGGAAAAACGGCTGCTCCGGTTCCAGCGCAGCCGATGGGCAAAAGTCGGACCGAATCCGGCGGTCGTTGCGAGGTGATCCACAACAAACGGCGACAGGCTGACTTTCCAGCCGGCGCGGTCGGCCCAGTGCCCGAGGACGAAATCGTCCGCCAGAAAATCCCTCATTGCCTCGAATCCGCCGATATCGTCGAGACACTGACGGCGGATCGCCATCGACGGGCCGAGCGCGAATTTCATCCCTTCGAGCCGTTCCGCGACCACCACGCCGGCCATGAATTCGGTGGACATCCCGAGCGCTTCAAGTTTCGCCCAGAAATCCGTCCCCTCCGCGCCACGATAAAGGTTTGTGACCGCCCCGACCTTTTCATCGGCGAAGGCCCGGGCCATGGATGTGAGGTAATCCGGGGCAACCAGCGTATCGCTGTCGGTAATGATGAAAATGTCGTGCTTCGCCGCTTCCGCCATCGTCCGCATGCTGTAGACCTTGGCGTTGGCGTAGGGCGGTTGTCCGGTCAGCAGGAGGCGGGCCGGGACGTCGGGATAGCGTTCGATAAGCCGGTTGACGACCTCCACCGCGGGGTCGTCCGCCGTCCGGACGGCAAAAAGGAGTTCGAATTCCGGATAATCCTGTTCAAAAAAGCTTTTCAGACAGGCTTCAAGGCCCGCCTCAGCCCCGCGCAGGGGTTTGAACAGTGACATCGGCGGAAAATGCGCGGCCCGAACGCGGTCGGCGGTCCGGCGGCGGTACAGGACGGTCGAAAAAATGGCGAGGCCGAAATAGGCCATGCCGCCCAGCGTCGGGATGCCCAGCGCGACGAGGACGGCGAGCGAAATCCAGTAAAACATGTGGTTGCTTTCGCGAGTCGGAAGCGGCCGTTTGCGCCCGAAAAGAGCGGGTTTGATTGCCTGACGGTCGCCGGAACTCGTATGATGGCCGCTTTATATTTCGCCGGAAGGTCCGAAACAAGCATCGTGTCCAGCCTCGCCACCGAATCCGCGTCCCGCCACTTGACCGTAATCGTTGCTACCGACGGGGAGTTCAAGGCTGTCGCGGCGGCTTCCGACGAGTGGCGCGCGGACGCCGAATCGCGGAAATCCGGTCGGGGCAGGGTCGGCGACACGACGTTTTCGCTCTTTCAAACCGACATGGGGCCGACCAACGCCGCCCGCGCCGCGCGTCAGGTTTTCGAACGGAATCCCCGCCGCGACGTGTTGGTAGTGGGCATCAGCGGCGCGCTTTCGCCGGACATTTCCTTTGGAGAAACCGTTCTTTGTACCGAAATGACGAATGAAGACGGCCAAACCGTGCGTTGCGACGCCGACCTGACCGCCCGGCTTGAGGAACATTTCGCCGGGTCGAAAACAACCTTTCACCGCGGTCGGGGCGTCACGACCAACCGTGTGATTTGCGAAGCGGCTGGTAAACGCCGGCTACACGAAAAATTCGGCGGATTGACGGTGGATATGGAAAGCCACGCGATTCTCTCCGTCGCCAACGAGTTCGGCCTTCGGGTCGGCGTGCTGCGGGTCGTCAGCGACGACGCCCGCCACGATCTCCCGGAGATGAACGCGGCGTTCGACGCGGATTTCAACGTCCGCTATTTGAAAATGATCGCCGCGCTGGTTTCGAGTCCGATTGATTCGGCTAGGTTTTTAAAGAACCTCCGCCCCGCCGGGCAGGCCCTTGGAAAAGCATTCCGGGTCGCGCTCGGGGTGGAGAAGGTTCAATAATGAGGATTTTCCCCCATATGCGTATCGCGCTCGCTCTTCTACTCGCCGTTACCTTTCTCCCGACGGCCCCCCTTGCCAACGTCGCCTTCGCCCAGCAGGTGAAGTCCGGCACCGTCATTTTCATCATTACCAACGGCGAAGACGGCAAACCGATTGCCGATGCAACGGTGACAATGACCAAAAACGGCAATCCCCCAAGTCAGCCGGTCGTCAAGAAGACCGACGCCGAGGGAAAAGTCACGTTTACGGAGTTGCTTCCCGGAAAGTACACCTCGCGTGTGGTCGCGAAGGATTTCCAGTTACAGGAAGACCCGGAATTTTTGGTTGAAGCGGGTCGTGAAGGGGAATTTCCAATTGGATTGTCGAAAGCCGATGTGATTGACGTCAACGCAAATCCGGACAACAAGCCCCTCATTGAAGAAGGCTCGTCGGCCCCCGCCGTCAAATTCACGCCAAAGGATGTACGAACGCTTCCCGTGGACGGTCGAGATGCGCTGTCTCTGCCCCCCACCCCCAGCGTTGTCCGTTCAAACGACGGCCGCATCAGCCTCAAGGCGGCGCGCGAGGACCAGTCGGCCTTCATCGTCAACGGGAGAATTTCCGGCGACCCGGCCACCGGCGCGCCGGTCATCAACATTCCGCTCGAAGCTGTCGAAAGCACGCAGATTTTCACCAATCCCTTTTTGCCGGAGTACGGCCGTTTCACCGGCGGCGTTTTGAAGGTTGAAACGCGCGGCGGCGGTCAGAAGTGGGAATTCGGCTTCAACGATCTTTTCCCCGAGCCGCGTTTTCGGGGTGGAAAACTCTTCGGTTTCGCCAACGTGTCGCCGCGCGTGAACTTTTCCGGCCCGCTCGTGAAGGACAAGCTCTTTTTCGCGCAGGGACTTGAATTCATCGTGGATAAATCGCCGGTTCGCGGTCTCGCGAATCCGAACAACGAAATCCGCAACCGGGCATTCCGGAGCTTTTCGCAGTTCGACTTCATCGTTTCGCCGAAGCAGTCGTTTACCGGGACGGTCAACTTCGCCCGCCGCAACACCCGGTTTCTCGGCCTCGACTTCTTCACGCCGCAACCCGTCGCGCCGAACCGCCGGGGTGACGATATCGGTTTTGACGTGAGACATCGCTATTTCCGCGAGAACGGGGCCGCGCTGGAAACGATTTTCAGCTACAAGCGGATCGACAACGACATTTTTGGAAACGGTCCGGCAACGATGGTCATCACCCCGGTCGGACGGACGGGCAACTTCTTCAGTACGACCGACCGCGTGACCGAGCGGTATCAGATTCAAAGTTCCTACGCGATGCAGGATATCCAGGCGTTCGGGCGTCACCGGGTCAAGGTCGGGTTCGACGTGAACGCCATGCGCAATCGAGGAACGCTCACCAACCGTCCGGTGGAAATCCGCCGGTCGAACGGGACCCTCGCGCAGCGCATCGAGTTCGGCCGGGTCGGCGATCTAAGCGCTGACAACATCGAAGTGTCGGGCTATGCCCAGGACCAGTGGCAGATTCTGCCCAATCTGCAACTCGATTACGGTTTGCGGATAGAAACGCAACAGGCGGCCACGACCGTCAACCTCGCTCCGCGCATCGGGCTTTCCTATTCGCCCGGAAAGAGCGGAAATTCAGTGTTCCGTGTCGGTTACGGGCTGTTTTACGACAAGATTCTGCTCAATGCGCTGGCGTTTCGGAGCCTGCCGAACCAGATCGTGACCACCTTCGCGGCGGACGGCGTGACGCCGATTGATGGCCCCCGGGTGTTCGTGAATGAAATTGCCCGGAATCCGACGAACACGCGCACGGGGTCGGATTTCCGCGTGCCGTTCAACAGTTCGCTGCGGGTCGAGTTCGCCCAGAAGTTCACCGACCGGGTACTGGTTCGCTTCGGCTACACCGATAGCCGGACCTTCGATGACTTTTTCATCACGCCTTTCAACAACGGGACCGGCGGCACGGTCCGGCTTTTCAATTCCGGCCGGGCGACCTATCGGGCGTTCGACGCGACCGCCGACATCAAGTTCACGCGGGATCACGAGCTGACCGTTTCCTACACGCGGAGCAAGGCGCGCGGCCAGTTGAACGACTTCGTTTCCTACTTCGGCGATTTTCCCGACCCGGTCATTCGGCCCGACCAGTTCGCCAATGCGAACGTGGACACGCCGAACCGCTTTTTCGCGCGGGGCCGCTTCGAGGCGCCGTTCGGGCTGACGTTCGCGCCGATTATCGAGTGGCGTGACGGCTTCCCCTATTCGCTGCGCGATCAGCAACAGAACTTCGTGGGCAACCGGAACGCCGACAACGTCCGCTATCCGAATTTCTTCTCGCTCGACGTCGCCGTGACCAAGACCGTCAAGATTCCGGAATGGCTCAAGCCGAACTTTTTCGGAAAGAAGGCGGACCTCAAGTCGGCGCAGTTCACGGTGTCGATTTTCAACGTGACCAACCACTTCAACCCGCGCAACGTGTTCGCCAACAACGCCGCGCCGCAGTTCGGCACGTTCTTTGCAAATTACCGCCGGTTTTTCCGGATCGACTTCGGTATCAACTTCTAATCTTCCACCGGTTTTCCCGGGTTCGGACGGAAGCCTCGTTCGCCTTCATCGCGAGCGGGGCTTCTGCTTTTTTGAAAGTATCTTCTGGAAAAAAGAGTTTTTTCCGGAAAAATGACTGTTTTTTAACATGTGAATGGGGACCATTTTACTTCATCGTAACGTTACCCAAGAAAAATCCGTTCAGTCCCTGATATTTTCAGTTGGAGGGTCACATGAGCCATCGCTTTCTCATGCTCTTTCTGGTTTCGGTGTGGATTTTTTCAGGTACGTCGTCAACACCCGCCCAAAACGGGGAGGTCGTTGCCGAGTCCCAGGTTCTCGGAAACCTTCAGGGCATTCGCGAACAACTCGCAAAGCTCAAAACCGAAATTGATCTGAAAACCGGGATGATGACCCGACCCGACCCGCGGACGGTGGACTATAAGGGCTATCAGACCGCTTTCGCCGGGTATCGCGGCAAACTCGACGATCTGTACCGCAGGCTTTCCGGTTGTTATGAGCAGATCAGCCGGGTGTACCGGACCAACCCCAATTCGCCGAATTACAAGCCGATGGTCGCGCTGTACCTTCAGGTGAAGGCCGAATACGACGGTGTGGCAGCCACATTCGGGACCATCGCGCCGCCCGAAAAACTACAAAACGTGGCGGTCGTCTCCGCCGACAAGCGCCTGAACAGCCGAATTGCGAATACCGTCCGGTCCACCCCCACGCCCGCGCCTGAAAATCCGAAGGATATTCTGGCTTCGGACGAATCCCGGTTCATCGGAACCTTCGACGCGGTGGAGATGTTCCTGCTCATCAAGGGCGAAAAAGCCTGTTACGTCTTTTTCGGCTGGCGGGATGAAAACACCGACAGCGGCGGAAAAAACGCCTACCACCTGTCGGTGTTGCGGTCCGAGTTTTTCCCCAAGGGATCACTCGGGAGCGAATTGAAACCGGAGCAGCACCTCGAACAGGCGTTGAAGCTCAACCTTTTCTCGCTCGACTCGCAAGGCGAGGTTCTGGCCGACATCAACCAGTTCCTCAACCGCGTAAAGTCCTATTCGCGGACGAACTAAGGAAGAAAAGGATGAAGGATGAAGGATGAAAAAAATGCTGAAATACCAAAAAATTGATTGACGATAGAACCCGAAACCGGACCATTTCCTTCATCCTTCATCCTTCATCCTTCATCCTTCATCCTTCATCCTTCATCCTTCATCCTTCATCCTTCATCCTTCCGGTAATCGCGTAGGGCGTCAGTTCCCGCGCGGCGTCGGTTCGGGGAAATTCGGCGCGCGCTTCGTCGAGCAACTGGAGAAAGGCCGGGTCGCCCTCCTCGCTGTAGCGCGCGCTGAAATGAGTCACGATCAGCCGTCGAGCCTCGGCCTCGCGCGCCACCCGACCGGCCATCCCGGCGGTGGAGTGGGTCGCCTCGATGGCCCGCGCTTCATCCGCGTTGAGAAACGTGCATTCGTGAACCAGTACGTCGGCGTGCCGTCCGAGCCGGACTGCTGCCTCGCAGTAGGTCGTGTCGGTGCAGTAGGCAAAGATTCTTCCGGGGCGCAGCCCATCGCAGAGTTCACGGCCGTCGATGGTTCGTCCGTCGTCGAGCGTTACCGTCTCCCCGCGTTTCAGCCGGGTGTAGATCGGTCCGGCGGGAATGCCCATTTCCTGAGCCTTTTCGACCAGAAAACGTCCCGTCGAATGTTTTTCCGCGACCCGGTAGCCGTAGGCGGGAATCCGGTGTTTCAGCCGTTCGGATGACACGATCAGGTGGTCGTTTTCCCAGGAAAAACCCTCGGAAACGTCGTGAACGTTGACGGGGTAGGGCAGGTAGGACTGGGTCAGCCGCAGGGAATGCTCGATGAACTCGCCCAGTTCGGGCGGACCGTACACATCGAGCCGGTCACGGCGTCCGCCCATCCCGGCGCTTGAAAGAAGTCCCGGAAGTCCCAGGACGTGGTCGCCGTGCATGTGAGTGATGAAGATTTTTGAAAGGTCGGCCAGCAAGTAGTTCGAATGCTGAACCCGGTGTTGCGTGCCCTCGCCGCAGTCGAAAAGCCACCATTCGCGGCGCGGGGTGGGCTTGAATCCGACGCCGGAGACGTTGCGGTTGCGGGTCGGAACACCCGAACTCGTTCCGAAAAACAGAATTTCCATGGCCGGGGAACCTTTGGGGCGGGACGTTTGAAGGGTGTTTCCAACCTACCACGCAGGGCGGCTGGAAAAAATTCATCCGGGCGGGATTTTTTTCGAAAATCAGGAATCCGGTTTGCGCCGGGTTCGCTGGCTGGTCTATCGTGCAGGCCCGTGACACCCACGGCTTTTTCCCTCAATACAAACACTCCTTCCGTCGTCGCGGTCGTCCCGGCGCGCTACGCTTCGACCCGTCTGCCCGGGAAGCCGCTCATTGACCTGGCCGGGACGCCGATGGTCGTCCGCGTGTGCGAGCGCGCCCGGTTGGCGACGCTTGTTTCCCGCGTCATCATCGCCACCGATGACGACCGGATTCTTGCCGTCGCCCGCAAACACGGCGTGGAAGCGGTTCTCACCGGTCCCGACCACGCGACCGGCACGGACCGGCTGGCCGAAGTGGCCGCCGCGCTCGATTGCGACATCGTCGTCAATGTTCAGGGCGACGAACCGCTCATTTCACCCGAAACCATCGACGCCGCGATTCGGCCGCTGCTGGTGGATGCCGAGGTCCGGATGGCGACCACCTGCGAACCGCTCACGGCGACGGACGACATCCTCAACCCCAATATCGTCAAGGTGATACGCGATGATCGGGGCGACGCGCTCTATTTTTCGCGCGCGCCGATTCCGTACGACCGGGCCAACCCGCTCGTCCCCGGAACGACGGTCGAAAGCGGAAGGTGGTGGAAACACACCGGGCTTTATGTGTATCGTCGCTCCTTTTTACTGCGTTTCGCCGCTTTGTCCCCCGCGCCCCTCGAATCGGTCGAGGCACTGGAACAGCTTCGGGCGCTGCACCACGGATTCCCGATTCGCGTCGTGGAAACCGGGCACGCTTCCCCCGGCGTGGATACCCCCGAGGATGTCGAGCGCGTTTTGAAACTGCTGACTGAAGAAGCGGTTTCGGCGAATTAACCTGAGATGAAGACAGCCCTTCCTTACGGTCGGGCTACTGAAACTGCCCGGAAGTGACGCCGGGCGAATGTAGAAAAGGATTTTCCTCCGATGGCCAAGTATCTGTTCGTAACCGGCGGCGTCGTTTCCTCGCTCGGAAAGGGAATCGCGGCTTCCTCCATCGCGTGCCTGCTTGAAGCGCGCGGGCTACGCGTGACGCAGCAGAAATTCGACCCGTACATCAACGTCGATCCCGGCACGATGTCACCCTTCCAGCACGGCGAGGTGTTCGTCACCGACGACGGCGCGGAAACCGACCTCGACTTGGGCCATTACGAGCGGTTCACCACCGCGACCATGACGCGGTCGAACAACTTCACCACGGGGCGGATTTACTCGGCGGTCATCGACAAGGAGCGGCGCGGCGACTACCTCGGTCAGACGGTGCAGGTCATTCCGCACATCACCAACGAGATCAAGGATGCCATCAAGTCGGTTTCGAAGGACGTGGACATCGTCATCGTCGAAATCGGCGGCACGGTCGGCGACATCGAATCGCTGCCGTTCCTCGAAGCCATTCGCCAGATGCGCCACGAAGTCGGACGGGAAAATTCGCTCTTTATTCATGTGACGCTCGTGCCGTTCATCAACGCGGCGGGCGAACTGAAAAGCAAGCCGACCCAACACTCGGTCAAGGACCTGCTCGGCATCGGCATTCAGCCCGACATCCTGATCTGTCGCACCGACCGCGAAATCCCGCGCGGGATGAAGGACAAGATCGCGCTGTTCTGCAACGTCGCCGAGGAAGCCGTCGTGACCGCCGCCGACGTGGCGACCGTTTATGAAGTTCCGCTCGAATTTTCCCGGCAGGGCCTCGACGAACTGATCCTCGAACGGCTTGCCCTGACTTGTCCGGAACCCGACCTCCGCAAGTGGACCCGGATGGTCGAAACCATCAAGCACCCGGATTCGGCGGTGACGGTGGGCATCGTCGGGAAGTACGTCGGGTTGGGCGAATCCTACAAAAGCCTCACCGAAGCGCTCCTTCACGGCGGCATCGCCAACGGTCTGAAGGTCAATATCCGCTGGATTGAAGCGGAGGATCTGACCGCCGACGAGCGGTGGGAAGGCCGTCTGCGTGACGTGGACGCGATTCTCGTCCCCGGCGGGTTCGGCAAGCGCGGCATCTCGGGGATGATTCGCGCTATTTCCTACGCGCGAAAGTCCAAAGTACCGTTTTTCGGCATCTGCCTCGGAATGCAGTGCGCCTGCATTGAACTCGCCCGCACCGCCGAGGACATGTCCGACGCCGACAGTACGGAATTTGATCCGAACACGCCCCATCCGATTTTCTTCCTGCTGCGTGACCTGATCGGCGTTGAGGAAATGGGCGGGACGATGCGGCTCGGGGCCTACCCCTGCAATCTTCAGGAAGGCAGCCGGGTTTCGGAAATCTACGGCGCGACCGAAATTTCCGAACGCCACCGCCACCGCTACGAGTTCAACACGGAATATCTCGACCGGCTGGCCGAACTCGGGCTGACCTTTTCGGGAATTTCGCCGGACGGCCGGTTCGTCGAAATGGTCGAACGCCACGACCACCCGTGGTTCGTCGGCTGCCAGTTCCATCCGGAATACAAGTCGCGCCCGATGTCGCCGCACCCGCTGTTCGTGTCGTTTGTGAAAGCTGCGAACCAGTACCACATTGAAAACGAGGTCACCCATTCCACCACCGGCAAGCACAAGGCCGTGCTGTCGCCCTCCGGCGACATCGTCGAGCGGATGGACGCCGGCGACGGCAACGACCGGGCCAAGGGAACGGGCGCCTAGAATTTTTGGATTGAAGATTTTCGATTGAAGATTTCGGGGTGAATCATGGGAACACTCTCGTTCACCCCGAACCCTCATTTACCTTAAGGATTAGGTCCACAATCGAAAATCTTCAATCTTCAATCGAAAATCTAAAATTCGGAGTTTCTCCCTCATGTCTCGCACCGTCATTCATACCGAACACGCTCCCGCGGCCATCGGGCCGTACTCACAGGCCATCAGGCTCGGCAACATGGTCTACACGTCGGGCCAGATTCCGCTCGACCCCGCGACGATGACGCTCGTCGAGGGCGACGTGGCCGTTCAGACCGACCGCGTTCTGAAAAACCTCTCCGCCGTGCTGGAAGCCGCCGGGGCGTCACTCGCCTCGGTCGTCAAAACCACGGTTTTCCTCAAGGATATGAACGAGTTCCAGGCGATGAACGAAGTCTACGGCACGTTCTTCAAGGACAACCCGCCTGCCCGCTCGACCGTCGAAGTGGCACGACTTCCGAAGGATGTTCGGGTCGAAATTGAATGCGTGGCGGTTTGCGGCGACGCAAAGTAGACTGTCCAAATGGAAAAACGCTGAAGGAAACACCATTTCGGCTTGTCGGCGCTGCGCGTCGGCTGCTATGTTGCCGAGATTCTTCAGTTTTCCCGTTTTTTTGACATCGGGTTCTCGGGCGGCGCATCGTGCAGAAAAAAATTCTCATTCTCACTTCGGACACTGGTGGCGGTCATACCAGCGCGGCCCGGGCGTTGGAAGCCGGGTTGGGGCGCGTCGCGGAAGGGGTCAATTTCCTCGTCCACACGGCCCACGCGATGGAAGAGGCCGGGACCGTGACCCGCGCCGCCGGAAACCTCTACAATTTTCTGCTCCGCTCGCGCCAGAAATACGTCAAGCACTACCACAACTTCATCAACCGCTATCACCCGGAGCAGTGGGCCATTGTTCAGCGGTACGCCAAGCCGTATTTCGAGCAGCTTTTCGACAAGCACTGCCCGAACGTCGTCGTGTCGGTTCATCCGATGCTCCAGTTTTACCTCTCGCGCCTCCTGCGGGACCTGAATCTGACCGGGAAAATTCCGCTCGTGACGGTCGTCACCGACCCATGCGGCAATTCGTGGAACGCATGGAGCGACGATCAGGTTGACCTCTACATCGTGGCCCACGAACGCTCGAAGGAGGAAATGCTCTCCTACGGCGTGCCGGAAGACCGCATCCGAATCATCGGGATGCCGATTCATCCGAAGTTTCAGGAAGTGAACAACGAAGATCCGCTCATCATCCGGCGGGATTTCGGCCTCGACCCCGAAAAGTTCACTCTTTTCGTCAACGCCGGCTGGGTCGGCGGCGGCAACATCCCGAAGATTTACGAATCGCTGGCGCAGGCGGACCTCGACCTCCAGCTCGTCTTTCTCGCCGGACGCAACAAGAAACTTGAGGAACAGGCCCGCTGGATCGCCTCCCGCGCCAAGTTTCCCGTCACCGTCATCGGCTATTCGAACCAGATGGAACGCCTGATGCGCGCTTCCGACGTGATGGTGTCGAAACTCGGCGGACTGACCACCTTCGAGGCCCTCGCGACAAAACTGCCGATCATCGGCGACGCCGTCACCCCGCCGATGCCGCAGGAAGCCGGCACCGCCGCCCTCATCGAGGAACACAATGCCGGGGTGATGCTGCGTCGGGTGGACGACATCGTTCCGCTTGTTCGCCGGATGCTCGAATCGCCCGCGATGGTCAGCGACATGCGCGCCGCCGCCGCCGATCTCGGCGTTCCCGACGCGACGCAACGCATCGTCAACGAGATTTCCGCGCTGGTCCCCGCGCAAAGCTAGACCGAACCCGCCTTTTCCTTTTGAAGTTCTTTCTCCAGAACCTCGGAAATCGCGTGGGTCCGGAAATTCGCTGGAGTTCAACCGACAATGCTTCTGGACGGTAAAATCGCCTTCGTGACCGGCGGTTCGCGCGGCATCGGGCGCGGTATCTGCGAGGTTTTCGCGCGTGAGGGCGCGGACGTCATCTTCAACTACAACAGCAACACCGGGGCCGCCGACGAAGCCCTTCAGGCGATTCGCGCCCACGGACGCCGCGCCGAAGGATTTCAGGTTTCCGTGACCGACCGTCCGGGCCTGAAAAAGGTGATTTCGGAAGTCGTCCAGAAATACGGCCGGATCGACATTCTGGTCAACAACGCCGCCATTAACCGGGCCGACATGTTTCTGACCACGACCGACCGCGCGTGGGACGAAGTCGTCAACACCAACCTCAACGGGCTGTACAACGTCACCAAGCCGGTGTTCAAGCAGATGGCCCGCCAGCGATACGGACGGATTCTCAACATCAGCTCCATCGGCGGTATCCGGACCGTCCCGACGAGCGTTCACTACGCCACGACGAAATCGGCTGTGGTCGGCTTCACGAAAATGCTTTCGCGCGAAGGCTCGGCATTCGGCGTGCTGGTCAACGGCATCGCGGCGGGCATCTTCGACACCGACCTCGGCCACACGCTGCCCGACAAGTTCCGTGAAATCTATGAGATGTGGTGCTCGGTCGGTCGCCTCGGACGCCCCGAGGAGCTTGGCGAACTCGCCGCGTTTCTGGTTTCCGACCGCAACAGCTACATGAACGGGGAAATGATCATCCTCGACGGCGGAACGATTACCTAAGCGGAAAATAATGAGGGATGAAGGATGAGGGATGAATCGGGAACGGTTCGTCCCTCGTGTTGCTTGAAGGAAGCCGCTATGAAGGTGAAGCCCGGACCCTTTCACAAGTTGAATTCGATGGAATGGGGTCATTTTGATCCCGTTCTAAAAGGCTGGGATGATGAATCGCTCTGGCCTTCCTGGGCCTGCCTTGAATGTCGGTCTCCAGTCAGGGGAACTCAGGCCGTTGATGCGTTGGTTGTTCGCGATTCCGAACCACCGTCTCCAAAGTCTTTTGACGCATTTTCTGGAACGACCTTGCTTCGAAGGGACTTCCTCACTGCATTCGGCATGGAAAACATCGAACGGGACCTTTGGGTGGGAAAGGTGTTCGATGAAAAGAACGTCGAAATCGAGCATTGGGCGACGGTTCGGCCTCGTGTTGAACGATTCATCCGTTATTCATCCGAAGTCACTTGCCATTCTTGTCCGGGTTGTCGGCGAATAAGGTATTGGGGAAGGGGACGCCCTTATTTTTGCCCTCCTCCCGCCCCCGGGGTTGGAATTCTTACGGATGGTTTTTGGCTCGTTGTGACCCGGGAGATCGCGTTTCTCCTAAATCGTACTCGTTGGCCGAAAATTTACCTTGAGCCGGTTTATGTGCGGGATACACCCCTTGACGGTTTCCCTATCGAAATGAAAAGCCTTTGGGACAACTATGCCAACGGCTGGTGATTTTGTTTTCCCGCTGGTTTCGAGTTATTTGCCATTCTCGGGAGCAAAAGTGAAACTGAAGAAAAAGGGCACGTCGCGCGTACGGCGTGCCTTTTGTCCTTTGGGGAGGGAAAAACGTGATCGAACTCCTTCGTGAGCAGCCGCTTTTGTTGCTGTTTCTGGTGGCGGCCGTCGGCTATCCGCTCGGAAGAATCACCGTCCGCGGGACGAGCCTCGGTATCGCGGCCGTGTTGTTTGTCGGCATCGCATTCGGCGCGCTCGACCCGAAGCTGAAGATTCCGGAAGTTCTGTATCAGTTCGGGCTGGCCCTCTTTATTTATACCCTCGGACTGAGCAACAGCGCGGTGTTCTTCCGGTCGTTGCGTCAGCGGGGCCTGCGCGACAACGGACTGGTCTTCGGCGTCATTGCTCTTTCATTTCTGCTCACCCTCGGGCTGGCGAAATGGTTTCAACTCAATCCGCGTCTGGCGGCGGGGATGTTCAGCGGCGGATTGACCAACACGCCCGCGCTGGCCGGGGTGTTGGAGGCGGTGAAGCATTCCGCCCCACCCGAAAACCTGAGCCGGTTGATGGCCGAACCGGTCGTCGGGTATTCCATTGCCTATCCCGGCGGCGTGCTGGGAATGATTCTGGCCATGCTCGCGCTCCGGTGGTTCTGGCGGGTGGATTTCAAACGCGAGGCGGAAAGCATTCGCGGGGCGATACCGGAAGTCCTTGAAAACAAAACCATTCGGGTGAAATCACCGGAAGCGGGAAATTTCTCGGTTGAACGTCTGGTGGAAGAACTTGAACTGAACGTGGCGTTCAGCCGGCATCGGCGCGGGGACACGTTGTCGGTCGTGACGCCGGAAACGCAGCTTCAACCGGGTGATCTCGTCAGCGTCGTGGGCGCGCCCGAGGCGGTCGCGTCGGCGGTCGCGGCGTTGGGCGAGGAAACGGACGTCCGGCTCGAATTCGACCGTTCGGAACTCGATTTTCGGCGAATTTTCGTTTCAAACCCGAAACTTGCGGGAAAAACCATCGAATCCCTTGAACTCGACGAGCGGTTCGGGGCGGTCGCGACGCGCATCCGGCGGGGCGACATCGACCTCGCAGCCTTGCCGGACACTGAAATCGAAATCGGCGACCGGGTACGCATCGTCGCGCCACCCGCGCAGATGGACGCGCTCGGACGGTTTTTCGGTGATTCCTACCGGGCGGCGAGCGAACTCGACATTCTGACCTTCAGTCTCGGCCTCGCGCTCGGGCTGGCGGTCGGCCTGATTCCAATTCCGGTTGCGCCGGGCATCCGGTTCAAGCTGGGACTGGCGGGCGGGCCGCTCATCGTGGCGCTTATTCTCGGAAAACTGGACCGGACGGGACCGCTCGCGTGGAACCCGCCGTTCGGGTCGAACGTCACTCTGCGTCAGATCGGCCTCGTGATTTTTCTCGCGGGTGTCGGGACACAGGCGGGTTACGCCTTTGTTTCGACGCTGTTCGCGCGGGGCGGGGCGCTGATTTTTGCGCTCGGGCTGTCGGTGACGCTCACGGCGGCGTTTTCGGCGCTGGTCGTGGGGTACAAGGTTCTGCGGATTCCGCTCGGGCTGTTGTTTGGCATTCTGGCCGGATTGCAGACGCAGCCGGCCATGCTCGGCTTCGCCGTCGAGCAGACGAAAAATGATCTGCCGAACGTCGGATATGCCTCGGTATTTCCGTTCGCGACGATTCTTAAAATCATTCTCGCGCAGGTATTGTTTCTGCTTCTTCAGTAATTGTTTTTCTTTTTGATTCGGAAAAAATTTTCAATCATTGAAATTTTTTGGTTGACAACTTTTTTCTTGTCCGGTAAAACTCTCCCATCACGAATTTTCAGGCGGTGTCTATGTCGAACATCTTGAACACAACTCAGCTATCCGGTTGCGGGCGACTTTGCGGTTGCCTGACCGGGTTGTGTCTCTGGTCGGGTCAGGTGTGACGACGCGGGAGCGGCTCTCCCGCTCCCGAAACAGTTTCAAGGCCGTGCAAGGCCGAATCGTTTTCGAGGCGACGAGCCGTTCCAGCGTTCAAGCGAGCGTTGGAGCGGCTCATTTGCTTTTTGAGGAATGGTTCTGGGTGCTGGGTTTGGGGTGTTGGGTTTGTGAAAGGGGAGGATGTTACAAGGGCGGAAGGACAAATGAAGGTCGGGCGAATTGAAAACACATGAGCGTGGTGTAACGGCAAGCATACCGGTCTCCAAAACCGACGGTCGGGGTTCAAATCCCCGTGCTCATGCCAGTTCGGAAAGGGATCAGGTGTCGGGGATCAGGGATCAGATTTCTGATTAAATGAAAAAATTTATTCTTTTTTAGTTTGCAAATAGTTTTATTTAAATTCTAATTTTTTACTGACTACTGACTACTGACTACTGACTACTGACTACTGACTACTGACTACTGACTACTAAAGATTTCCCGGGGTGGTGGAATTGGCAGACACAACCGGCTCAGACCCGGTGCCACCGCGCGACTGCGGGTTCGACTCCCGCCCCCGGGACCAATTCCAAGTGCTGAGTGCCGAGTGCTGGGTGCTGAGAAATTTGGTAACACCTTTTCCGTCGGAGTGGCGAAATGGCAGACGCACCGGACTTAAAATCCGCACCGCTGCGGGTTCGACTCCCGCCTCCGGCACCAAAAACGGGTTTTGGGTTCTGGGTTATGGGATTTGGGTTCTGGGTTTGGGGTGCTCGAACAAGTTGAGTCAGCTTTTCTTAAACCCAAGACCCCAAACCCAATCCCCAGAACCTAACCCCCAAAACCTTCCCACGGGCGTGGCGGAACGGCAGACGCACGGCGTTGAGGGCGCCGGTTCTGAGGGTTCGAATCCCTCCGCCCGTACCAGTTCTTTTTCAGTTCAGCGCGTGTGGTGTGAATGGCCGAGCATGAGGGTCTTCCAATCCCTGGGTACGGGTTCGAATCCCGTCGCGCGCTCCAATTTTGGGGATAGGGGATAGGGCATGGGGGATGGTCAGTTTTGAATTTTGAGTTTCAAGCCCAAGCACTCAAAAACTGGCTTTGACCTGAAACCCGACACCCGATACCCGAAACCTTTCCTTGCGGGCGTAGTGTCAGCGGATAAGCACGCGGGCTTGCCATGTCCGAAGCACGGGTTCGATCCCCGTCACCCGCACCAGTTTGAAAAGGTGAGTTCTTCGAGGCTGCGGTTTCAAACCTGAAACCCGATACCCGAAACCTGACACCTTCTCCACGGGTCCCGAAGCCGATTGGCGAGGCGGCGGTCTGCAAAACCGTTGAAGTCGGTTCGATTCCGACCGGGACCTCCATTATTTGAGCACGGGCCGGTGATTTCGCCGGTCCGTTTGCGTTTTGTGGTGAACCTGATGGGGAATCCGGCGTACAGTGGGCCATCCGGTATTTCACTCTGATTGAAGGAGTTTCCCTCGTGACCTCGCGAGTACGTCGTATTGCTCTCCTTTTCTTTCTGGCGCTGGCCTTTGGCGGCGGCGCTGTTTTCGGACAGGAAGTCACTCCCGCCCGTCCGCTCAAGTTCAAGGTTTCGTTGTCGAAGGAATTGTCGCCTACACCCGTTTCGGGTCGGCTGTTTGTGTTCATGACCGATTCGCCAAAGGAAACCCAGTTCATCGAGGCCAGTATCATCAAGGGCGATGTCTGGATGTCGGCGATGGAGGTCGGACGCATCGCACCCGGCGGCTCGTTCGAGTTCGACCCTGACCGGACGGCCTTTCCGAAACCGTTTTCAAAAGCGAAGGCCGGAAAATACAAATTCATGGCCCTTCTCGACACCGATCACACTTACGCCTACCACGGCCCGGACGGCGGCGACCTGTCCAGCACGGTGGTCACGGTTGAAAGCGTCGATCCGGCGAACGCCTCGCCGGTGGAACTCGTGCTGAGTCGCCGGAATCCGGCGGGATTCGTCCCGAAAGACACCGAAAACGTCAAATTCGTCGAATTCCAGAGTCCGGCGCTGACGGAGTTCTGGGGCCGCCCGATTTCGTTCAAGGCGGGCGTGGTGCTGCCGCCGAATTATGAGAAGGACTCCGCGAAAAAGTACCCCACGGTGTTTCATGTACACGGATTCGGCGGCGGTCTTTCGGAAGCGTGGCGGGTGGAGAAAAATCTCACCGAGAGCATGACCAAAGACCCGAAACTGGAAATGATTCACGTTTATCTTGATGGTTCATTTCCGACCGGGCACCACGAATTTGCCGATTCGGTCAACAACGGTCCGTGGGGACGCGCGCTCACGACCGAATACATCCCCTTTCTTGAGAAGAAGTTCCGGATGCACGGCAAGCCCGAAGGCCGGTTCTTGACGGGCCACTCGTCGGGTGGCTGGAGTACGTTGTGGCTCCAGATTACCTATCCCGATTTCTTCGGCGGAACCTGGTCAACGTCTCCCGATCCGGTCGATCTGCGGAAGTTTACCGGCATCGACATGACGCCGGGTTCGACCGACAACGCCTACCGGACAAAAGATGGGAAGGTGAAAAATCTTGTCCGTTTCGGCGACAAGGAAGTGGCGTCCATCGAGGAATTCGCGAAACAGGAAGCCGTGACGGGTGAATACGGCGGGCAGTTTGCGTCGTTCGAGTGGGTATGGAGTCCGCGCGGCGAGGATGGCCGGCCGTTGAAGGCGTTCGACCGGGAAACCGGCGAACTCAACCCGGCGGTGATGGAAGCGTGGAAGAAGTACGACATCCGGCTGATTCTCGAGAACAACTGGACGACGCTCGGCCCGAAACTTCAGGGTAAGGTGCATGTGTTCTGCGGCAGCGCGGACACCTTTCATCTGGAAGAGGCGTTTCTCATCCTGAAGGACTTTTTCAAGGCGAAGGGAAGCGACGCCCAGCTCGAACTCGTGCCGGGCCGCAGTCATTTCGATCTCTACAAGCCCTATGAAACGTTTCCAGATGGCTTGTACCTGCGGATTTACCGCGAGATGGCCGCCAATTTTGAAAAGGCCAAAAAGTAACCGCCTATGACCTGGCCGGGGAGACGGTCGCGCCTTCCTGCACGCTGTCGTTCGGGGTGATGACGACCTGTTCGCCCCCAGTCAGTCCCGAAAGCACTTCGACCTCGCGTCCGGAATCCCGGCCCAGCGTCACTTTCTTCAAAACCACCTTGTTGTCGGTCCCGACCACCGCGACGACCTGCGCTCCCTGCCGGACCAGAATCGCGCTGGTCGGGACCGTCAGCGTTTCCTGCGTTTTTGAACCATCGAAGGTCACGTCGGCATACATTCCGGGCAGCAGCGCGCCGTCTTCGTTCGGAACGTGGATTTCGACGCGAAGCGTACGGGTCGCCGGGTCGAAGGCGTTGCTGGTGCGGACGATCCTTCCCCTGAACGTTCGTCCGGGAAATTCCCGCAGGGTGACCGCGGTTTCCGAACCGGTTTTGACCAGCGCAAGGTCGGATTGCGGGACGTTCACGAAAACGCGAATGGTGCTGATTTGGGCCAGTCGGTAAAGCGGTTGGACCTGAGAGGTGCTGCCGCTTGAAACCAGCGCGCCGGTTTCAATGTTGCGCGCGGTGATGACGCCGGCGAACGGCGCGGTGACGCGCTGGAAGTCTTGAAGTTGCGCGATGCGTCGCCGATTGGCGGTCTGGACCGTAATTCCCGCCTGCTGGCCGTCGAGATTCCGGCGCGCGGCTGCCGCCGCGGCTTCCATGGATTCGGTTTCGGCCCGCCGCGCGTTATAGGCCGTGCGCTTCTCGTCAGCGGCCTGGTGCGAGACATCTCCGTTTTTTTCAAGTTGCTCGTACCGCTCAAGCGTGGCTTTCGCCAGTTCGAGGTTGGCCCGCGACTGGCGCAGGCTCGCTTCCGCCTGGGCAACCCGCGCCTCGGCTTCCGCCCGCCCGCGTTCCGAAACCGTTACCTGGGCCGTCGATTGCTGCGCTTCACGATCCACTTCGGGCGCGTCAATTTCGGCCAGAAGCTGTCCTTCCTTGACGTGATCGCCGATGTCCACGCGGCGCGACCGGACGTAACCGTTGGTCCGTGCGTAAATCCCGGTTTCCCGGAAGGCATCGAGCGTACCCGGCAGGGTCAGACCGCGAACCGCCTGAACCCGCTTCGGCGCGACCACCGCAACGGTCGGGGCCTCGGTTTTATTCGGCGCGGCGGCGAAGCCGGTGGATTTCCCGAGCCGCGGCCACAATCCGATGACGAACAGAACGGCGAGAAGGGTCAGGATGCCCGCCAGAATCGGTACATCGCGGCGAAACTTGAACATTGGACTCTTTTCCATGGCTTTCTACTTCAGGAAAGATGCGGGGTGGCGGTTGAAAAGGACGGTTCCGAAGCATCCTCGACGCGGGCGTCGGGAACGCGGTCGCGCCGCAGAATGCTGTACATCACGGGAACGAAAAACAACGTGGCCCCGGTAGCGAAAATCAGGCCGCCGATGACGACGCGACCGAGCGGGGCGTTCTGTTCGCCGCCTTCGCCGAGTCCGAGCGACATCGGGAGCATCCCGAGAATCATCGCCAGCGCGGTCATCAGAACCGGACGCAGGCGGGTGATTCCGGCCCCGAGCGCGGCCTCAATGGACGATTTCCCATGCGCGCGCTCGGCGTTGGCGAAATTCACCAGCAGGATACTGTTCGCGGTGGCGACGCCGACGCACATCAGCGAGCCGAGCAGCGCCGGAACGCTGACGGTCGTCATCGTCAGGTAGAGCATCCAGAGAATGCCCGCCAGCGCGCCGGGGAGCGCCATCAGGATGATGAACGGATCGAGCCACGACTGAAAATTGACGACCATCAGCAGGTAGACCAGCACGATGGCGAACAACAGCCCGATTCCAAGTCCGAAAAACGACGCCCGCATGCTTTGAACCTGTCCGCGAACCAGCACGGTCGTCCCGCGCGGGGCCTTGGCCTGAAATTCGGACACAATGGAATCCACCTCGCGGGCCACGCCGCCGAGGTCGCGGCCCTGAACGGAGGCATACACGTTGTACATCGGCTGGACGTTGTAATGGTTGATGACGCCGGTTGAAGCGCGACGCTCGACGGTGGCGAGGTTGTTCAGGAGTTGCGGCGGGCGGTTCGGGCCGGTTGTGACCGGCGTGCGTTCGATGGCCTCGACGGAATCCACCTTGTACTGCGGCGTTTGAACCACCACCGGGTAGCTGACGCCGTTTTGCGGGTTGATCCAGTAGTTCGGGGCGACGGTTCCGCTTGAACTGAGCGAAATCAGCAGGCTGTTGGCCACGTCCCGCTGGGTCAGGCCGAGGTCGTTGGCCCGCGTCCGGTCAACGTTGACCCGCAGTTCCGGCAAATCGACGATCTGGTGAACATGAACATCCGCCGCGCCCTGAATGCGGCTCATCCGGTCACTCAACGCCTGGGCGAGTTTGAAGTTTTCCGCCGCGTTGCGGGGCGGTCCGATGACCTGAACGTCAATGGGCGCGGCCAGTCCGAAGTTGAGAATCTGGTTCACGATGTCGGCGGCCTGAAAATAGAACGTGCAATCGGGCAATTCCCGTTTGAGTTCCGTTCGAAGTTTGGCCACATAGTCCGCCGTCGGATGGTGGTGTTCTTTCAGGGAAACCAGAATCTCGCCGTCGGAAACACTCACCGTTGAACTGTCACCGATGGCGAGGTTGATCGGAACGTAGGGCAGGCCGATGTTGTCGAGGATCATCCCGCGCTCCTGGTCGGGAATCGTCTTGCGGATGACCGCCTCGACTTTGGAAAAAATCTGCTCCGTTTCCTCGATGCGGGTCCCGGCGGGGGCGCGGACGTGCAGTCGAATCTGTCCGCCGTCCACCTGGGGAAAGAAGTCCTGACCGAGAAAAGGAATCAACCCGGCCGAGGCGATGACGAGGACAAGAAACGCCGCGATGACGGTCGGGCGGTTGGACAGCGCCCAGCCCAGGGCCGCGCCGTATCGCCGCCGAAACGACTCGAACTGCCGGTTGAACCGGTCGTGAACGCCCCAGACGACGCGGTTCAACCCGCTGAGTTTCCGTTCCGGGGCGTGGTCGTCCTCGTGGTACATATCCACTTCATTTTTCAAAAGATAGACGACCAGCGTCGGGATGAGTGTCCGCGACAGCAGGTAGGACGCGAGCATCGCGAACACCACCGCCATCGCGAGCGGGGCGAACAGCGACCGGGCGACGCCCGAGAGCAGAAAGACCGGGACGAAAACGATGCAGATTGAGAGCGTCGCGACGAACGCGGGTGAGGCTACCTGCTGCGCCCCGTCGAGAATCGCCTGTTTCAACGGCTTCCCGTGGGCGAGATTGCGATGAATGTTCTCGATTTCCACCGTGGCGTCGTCCACCAGCATCCCGACCGCCAGCGCCAGCCCGCCGAGTGTCATGATGTTGAGCGTTTCGCCGAGTCCCCAGAGGACGACAATGGAGCACAGAATCGAAAGCGGTATCGAAATCGTGACAATGAGCGTGCTGCGCCAGCTTCCCAGAAAAACCAGAATCATGATCGCCGTCAGGCAGGCGGCGATGACCGCTTCCGTCACGACTCCCGAGACGGCGGCCCCGACGAATACCGACTGGTCGGCCAGCAGGTCGATTTTCAACGATTCCGGCAGGGTCGCCTGAATGCGCGGAAGCGCCGCCTTGACCCGCGCGACGATGTCGAGCGTCGAGGCCCCGCCGCTTTTCAGGACCGGCAGCAGCGCCGAGCGGTTGCCGTCGCACCGGACGATGTTCTGCTGCACGGCGTACCCGTCGCGAACCGTGGCCACATCGCGGATGAACACCGTCGCGCCGTTGACGGTCCGGATGGGCAGATTGTTGATGGCCTCGACCGCTTCCGGGCTGCTGTTGAGCCGGACGGTGAAATCGCGGTCGCCGATTTTGGCCGAACCCGACGGAAGGACCAGATTCTGGGCGTTGATGGCGGCGCTCACGTCGAGCGGTGAAAGGCCCTTGGCGAGCAGTTTGTCCGGGTCGATATCCACCATTACCTGGCGCGGCTTCCCGCCGGACGGGATGAGCACCGACGCCCCCTGCACGGTGGCGAGCTGCGTGCGGATGAAATTCTGGCTCTGGTCATAAAGGTCGGATTCCGTCAGCTTGTCGCTGCTGACATTCGCCATCAGCACCGGCACGTTGGCCGCGTTGTACTGAATGATGAGTGGTGGCTGCGTGCCCGGCGGAAAAACCCGGATGAGCGTCTGCGAAATCGCCGTGATCTGGGCCACGGCGGCTTCGACCTTGGCCCCCGGCTGAAAATAGACTTTGATGACGCTGACCCCGTTGAGCGTCTGCGACTCGATGTGCTCGATGTCGTTGACCGTCGTCGTCATCCCCCGTTCGCTCGTGGAAACGATGTAGTGTTCCATTTCCTCGGGCGAAATCCCGTTGTAGGTCCAGACGACCGAAACCACCGGAATGTCGATGGCCGGGAAAATGTCGGTGGACATCCGACGGATGGCGACGATGCCGAGAATCAGAACGAGAATCGCGCCAACGATGAAGGTGTGACGCCGACGGAGAGCAAGTTGAACGATCCACATGGCCGGAAGATCCGCGATTCAGTCGTTGGAGAAAGCGGCTCGAACGCCGCCCGACATTAAATTTCTCTTGCGATTCCGGAAGGGGTAATTACGATACGCCACGTCTCGGAATGCGCGGAAATTAGGAGTGGAATTCGAAAGTGTCAAGCGAAGTTCGGCGAAAGAAAAGCGAGGAAGCGACCGGCAGGGCGGGGCGTCCCCGGTGTCTGGAAGCCCATCGGGCGATTCTGGACGCGGCGGATGAACTGCTGCTCGAACTCGGTTACCCCAATGTCACCATCGAGGGCATCGCCGCCCGGGCGGGTGTCGGAAAGATGACGATCTATCGGCGCTGGAAGTCGAAAGCGGCGCTGGTGGTGGACGCCTACCTTGAAGGGACCGTGGCGGACGTCCCATTTCCCAAATCATATTCCTCGGTTCGGGAAGCCTTTCGAACCCAGATGAAGCGGGTTGTCCGGATGATGAACGGACGGCGGGGGAAGCTGCTTGCGATGCTGATTGCCTACGGTCAGTCGGACCCCGAACTGGAACAGGCGTTTCGGGTTCACTGGCTGGCCGTGCGTCGGGCGGAAGGGCGTCCGATTCTGTTGCGCGGTATCGAGGACGGGGAAATCGCCCCCCGCGCGGACGTGGATATTTTGCTCGACGCGCTCTACGGCCCCTTGTACTTCCGGCTTCTCGTGCCCTACGCCCCGATGACGCCGGCCTATGTGGACAAACTGGTTTCTATCGTTTTCGACGGCGTTGAAGGGTGACGATCACGCCTCGATTCCGAACGATTTCAACCGCGACGAAAACGTGGACGGTTTCACCCCGAGCAGTTCCGCCGCGCCACCCGGCCCGGAAACCTTCCCCCGCGCCTGTTTGAGCGCGGCGAGCAGGTTTGAACGTTCGCGTTCGCGAAGTTCGGATTCCGTAAGAATTCCTTCAAATACAACGGATTGCGAAATTTGGGCGGGTGGCGCGGGAGAATCCGTCAGAAATGAAAAGTCGGGGAGCGCGCGTCCGCACTGCGCCTGGATGACGGCGCGTTCGACCGCGTTTTGAAGTTCGCGGATGTTACCCGGCCAGCGGTTCGCCTTGAGTTTTTCGGCGGCGGCGGTCGTGAGCGGGGGCGGGGGGCAATTGAGTTTTTTCCCGGCCAGTTTCAGAAAATGGGCGGCGAGGAGCGGAATGTCCTCGCGGCGTTCGCGCAGGGGCGGAAGTTCAATCGGAAAAACGCTCAATCGGTAGAACAGATCGAGCCGGAAACGGCCTTCATCGACGGCTTTTTTCAAATCAACATTGGTCGCGGCGATGATCCTGACGTCGATTTTGCGCGGACGTTCCTCCCCGACCCGTTCAAATTCGCCTTCCTGCAACACTCGCAGCAGCTTTCCCTGCAATCCGAGGGGAATTTCACCGACTTCATCGAGAAAGAGCGTCCCGCTGTCGGCGAGTTGAAACCGGCCGACCCGGTCGCGGACCGCGCCGGTGAACGCCCCCTTCATATGACCGAAAAACTCGCTTTCAAACAGCTCCGGCGCAACGGCGGCGCAATTAACCTTCACCAGCGGATGTTTGCGGCGGTCGCTCCGGTCGTGAATGGCGCGGGCGATGAGTTCCTTGCCGGTGCCCGATTCGCCCTGAATCAGCACCGCCGCCTCGGTCGGCGCGACCAGTTCCACCTGTCTTAAAACTTTTTGAAGGGCGGGGCTTTTTCCGACGATTTCGCCAAAAGCCAGTTCCGTCTCGACCGTTTCGCGAAGGTAACTGTTTTCGAGTTCGAGTTGCGCCCGCATTCGCTCGATTTCCTCGAACGCCCGCGCGTTGGCGATGGCGACCGCAGCCTGGTCGGCGTAGTACCGGAGTCGCCGGAAATTGTCTTCATTCAAAGGTTTACGGGTGAAAATGGCGAGGACGCCCAGAATCTCCCCGCCGTACACCAGCGGATGCCCGCCGAAACTCGTGATTTCTTCCGTGCTCGCCCATTCGGGTCGGGCAATCCACCGGCGGTCGGTTTGAACATCGGGAATCCGGAGCGGTTCGCCCGTTTGGCCGATTAAACCCACCTTTCGAACGCCGAGCGGAAACCGTGAAAAATCGCCGCCTGTTTCCGACCAGTCCTCGCCCGCGAGCGACTGGCCCGCGCTGGCGACGAGGTGCAGACAGGCGCTCCGGTCGGGGCATTCTCCGCGCATCGGGCAGGCGTCGCAGATGTCGGCCGGATTTACCAGCCACATTCGCGCCAGCGCCACCCCCGGACGCAGGGCGAGTCCCTTCACCACGGTTTCCAGAACCGTCCCGACGGGTTGAACCCGCGTCATCGCGACGGTGATTTCATTCAGCGCTTCGAGGCAGATCATTTCGGTACTCATTGCCGAATTTTTGCGAAATTTCGCGAAAGCACAACGAAAAATTGCAAATTTGCGAAATTTCGCGAAATCCCCCAAGGATGATTCATTCGTTTAAGTCATTCTTTTGAAACGTTTTATCGTGAATTTCGGCTGTGGCACAGGAATTCCATTAGGAGAGGCGTTCGAAACGCGGTTCGCCGCGAAACAATCTCCGAAGGGAAACGAAAACGATGTCACGCATTTCAACGGTTGATACGACGCAGGTTCAAGGCAAGGCGAAAACGCTGCTGGACGCGGTTCAAAAGAAACTCGGCGTCACGCCGAACATGATGAAGGCGATGGCGCAATCGCCGGCGGTTCTTGAAGGCTATCTGAATTTCAGCGGCGCGCTGGCTGGCGGTTCGCTCGACGCGAAAATCCGCGAACAGATCGCGCTCGCGGTCGGCGAGGCCAACAGTTGCGATTACTGTCTCGCGGCCCACAGCACGCTCGGCGGACTGGCGGGTTTGACCGAAAATCAGATTTCCACCGCCCGGTTGGCTCTTTCCGACGATCCGAAGATTGACGCGGCGCTGAAATTCGCCCGGACCATCGTCGCCCAGCGCGGCGAAATCCGCGACGCCGATTTCGACCGCGTCCGCCAGGCGGGTTTTTCGGAAGGAGAAATCGCCGAAATCGTCGCCAACACCGCGCTCAACATCTTCACGAACTACTTCAACCACATCGCCGGGACAGAAATCGACTTCCCGAAGGTCGCCGCCGTCGGTCGCTGAACGGTAACGCCTGAAGATTGAACAAAAAGGCGGTCCGGAAGGGCCGCCTCCAAAAAAAGCGGAAAGGAAAGGCTATGTTCTCCAAATTCAACAAAACAAAAGCGTTCGCGGTGAAGGGATTGTGTGCGTTGCTGTTATTGACGGCGATTTTCACCCCGACGCTCGAAGGCCGCGCCAGTCTGGCGAATCCGAAAAGGCCGGCGAAAACCGCGCCGAAGCGTCCCGTGGTGGAAAACCGGACCGTCAAGATCGACGGCCTCGACATTTTCTACCGCGAGGCGGGCGATCCGAAGAAGCCGACGATTCTGCTGCTTCACGGTTTTCCGACGTCCTCGCACATGTTCCGCAACCTGATGCCCGAACTGGCGGACCGCTACCACCTCGTCGCGCCGGATTACCCCGGATTCGGCGGCAGTTCGATGCCGTCGGTGAAGGAATTCGACTACACCTTCGATCATCTGGCGGAAATCATCGACAAGTTCACCCAGGCGCTAAAGCTTGAGAAATACAGCCTTTACGTGCAGGACTACGGTGCGCCGGTCGGCTACCGGCTGGCGGTCGCGCACCCCGAGCGGGTGCAGGGGCTGATTGTCCAGAATGGAAATGCCTATGAAGAAGGGCTGAAGGACTTCTGGACGCCGATCAAGGCGTACTGGAAGGACCGCACCGAAGCGAACGCCGCTCCATTGCGACAATTCCTGATGCTCGGCGCGACCAAGTGGCAATACACCCACGGCACGCGCCATCCCGAAGCCATCAGCCCGGACAACTGGTTCATCGACCAGTACTTACTCGACCGCCAGGGAAATCAGGACATCCAGCTCGCGCTCTTTTACGACTACGGGACGAATCCAGGGCGCTACCCGACGTGGCAGGCGTACTTCCGCAAGCACCAGCCGCCGACCCTGATTGTCTGGGGCAAGAACGACACGATTTTTCCGCCCGACGGGGCCGAACCCTACCGCCGCGACCTCAAAAACCTCGAATTTCACCTGCTCGACACCGGCCATTTCGCCCTTGAGGAAGATTCGGAAGCGATTGCCGGTTACATCGGGAATTTTCTGGCGAAGCAGGGAATTCGTTGAAAATGAATGACTTCGGGGCGGTGAACGGTTTCGCCGCCCCTTTCCTCGAAGGGAGTTTTCCAATGTCGTCGCCTTCACCAACCGCCATTCGCCCTCCGTTCACCCGCGAAACCGCGCTCGCCAAGGTCAAGGCCGCCGAAAACGCCTGGAACAGTCGCGATCCCGAACGGGTGTCGCTGGCCTACTCGGTGGATTCCGAATGGAGAAACCGCGACGTTTTCCTCAAAGGCCGGGCGCAAATCGTCGAATTTTTAAAAGGCAAATGGGAACGCGAACTCGACTACCGGCTGATGAAGGAGTTGTGGGCCTTTACCGACAACCGGATTTCGGTGCGGTTCGAGTACGAGTGGCACGACGCCGAGGGAAACTGGTTCCGCAGCCACGGCAACGAGCACTGGGAATTCGACGACGACGGTCTGATGCGTCGGCGCGACGCGAGCATCAACGATGTTCCGATTCTTGAAAGCGAACGGCGGTATCGGGAGTAACCCACGCCGTTCAGGTTCCAAAATGCTGAAATAAAAGGATTTTTTGAAATGAAAGCTGCCATCATCGTCTTTTCCGACCCCAAAGCCGGTTCCGACGAAAGTCTCGGACGCCTCTTCAATGCCCTTGTCACCGCCCACGATTTCAAGCAGGCGGGAAATGAAGTGACGATTCTTTTTCAAGGGGCGGGGACCCGCTGGGCGGGTGAGGTGATCAAGCCCGAGCACCCGGCGCATCGGTTGTATCAATCCGTCGCGGACAAGGTCGCGGGTGTTTCCTGTGGCTGCGCGGATGTCTTCGGAGCAACGGAAACCGCTGAAAAATCGGGTTTTACATTGCTCAAGCACAATGCCTTGCCGGGGACTCCCGAACTGCCGAGCGTGCCCCGGCTGGTTTCGGAAGGTTTTACCGTCTTCACGTTCTGATTGAATGGGCCGGGCGCGCGGGCGTTCGGCCACTCCCGTTGAGAAAGGAACCGTCTGATGAAATTCGACCAACCGTTTCACGAAGGCGAAATCCGGGCGCAGAAGCTGGCTGGGGAAGCGTGGGCAGCGGAACAGAACGGGCAAATCATCGCCGATGAAATTCCGGGCGGGGCGCTGGCGTTCATTGAAAATCAGCCGTTCAGCGTCATCGGAAGCTCCGACCCGGAAGGCCGTTTGTGGGCTTCGGTACTTCTCGGCGAACTAGGCTTCATGCGCGCGCACGACCGCCGGACGGTGACGGTCGATTTGAAGCGGGCTTTTGTTTCACCGTCCGACCCGCTGTGGCGCAATCTTGAAACCGATCCGAAGGTTGGGGCGCTGGTCATTGACCTTGCCACTCGCCGCCGCCTGCGGATCAACGGAAATCTTTCAAAAACGGGCGATGATTCGCTGGAACTCTTTGTGGCTGAGTCGTTTCCGAACTGTCCGAAGTTCATCCAGCGGCGGCATTTCGTCTTTGATGCGGATTTTTCGGCTGAACGTTCATCTGATAACGCGACCGGAGTTGGTGTAAAGGAAGATAAAAGGTTGAATGATGAACAGCGGCAGGCGATTGAACGCGCCGACACGTTTTTCGTCACGAGCGCGCACGCCGGACGCGGGCTGGACGCCTCGCATCGCGGCGGGAATGCCGGGTTCGTCAAAATGCTCGATGAAAAAACACTGCGGATTCCGGACTACCCCGGAAACGGGATGTTTCAAACCTTCGGAAACCTGCTGACGAATCCGAAAGCGGGGCTGGTTTTCCCCGACTTTGAAGGGAAACGGCTTCTTCAGCTTTCCGGGACGGTTGCGATTGAATGGAACGCCGTCGGGAGTGAACTTGAAACCGGCGGGACCGGGCGTTTCTGGGATTTTCATATCGAACGGGTTCTTGAAACACCGCTTCCCGACGGCCTTCGGTGGGAATTTCTCGACGCTTCGCCCTACAACCCGTGATCACTGCGGGGCGGATTTTGAACGCTCCGATTCACGGAACTTTGAGAATTTCCGCATCGTACGCGCGCGATCCTATTAATACATGCCGATTGTCGCGCTGTTCATCCGGGACGATTTTCCGAAAGTTCCTGAAGCCATGTCTCAAGTCGGGAAATCCGAGGCGACTCCGGGTTGATGGTCGCCGCCTGCCGTACGTCGGAGCGGGCCAATTCAATCGCCTGGTGGAAATCCAGATTCAGTTTCCGTTGCGCCCGCGCAATTTCAATCCACCGGACGGCATCGTTTTCATACACGCCAGCGTCGCCTTCGCCCGCATTGAGCGCGACCCGGAACGTGGGCGCGGCTTTTTCGAAAAGTTCGAGCGCGGCGGCGGGATTGCCCTCCCTCAGTTTCGCCCGCCCGAGCGCGACATCGGATTTCCCGGATAGTTCCTTCGCTTCGTAGAGCCACGGCGCGTTCTCGAACGCCCGTTCCGCCAGCCGCTTGGCGTCCACGAACCGCTCCTCGTTGTAGGCGATAAGGGCATCGCGGTATTCCGGCGACGACACCGGCGCGTTGCGGGCCAGTCCAAGCCACCGAACCGCCTCGCCCCGCAGGAACGCCGCCGTTTCCGGCCCGTTCCCGGCGGATGGTGCTGCGTTTTCTTCCAGGTCGGCCTGCCAGTCAGCCAGCGCGTCGAACACCTGCCCCAGCGCGTAGGCAACTTCCGGTTTCCGGTAGCCCTGATTCCACGCCGATTCGAGCGCCGCGCGGGCTTCCTGATACTCGCCGAGCGCCAGATGCCCGCGTCCAAGGACGTATTCGCTTGAACCGGGGTGTCCGTTGACGCCCACCTCGGCTTTCCGCGATTGCATCCAGTTCCGGATGCGCCGTCGCATTTCTCCGCCTTCGCGGGGCGGAAGCAGGTTGACGTCACGGACGCCGCCCTCAAGCTGGCTGATTTCGCTTTCCAGTTGCTGCGCCGTTTTCGTTTCGCGCGCGGCGACGCCCGCTTCGTGAATCCACAACCCGAGTAGAAAAGAGATGGTGAGCAGCGACACGGCTGAAACGCCGGTGAGCGTCCGGTGGCGGCGAACCGTGCGCCGCAGCCGGTAGGTCAGTCCCATCTTTCGGGCCGTCAACGGTTCGCCGTCGAGAAACCGCTTCAAATCGTCGGCTACCGCCCGCGCCGACTGGTATCGCCGTTCCGGTTCCTTTTCCAGGCAGGTCATCACGATGGTTTCGAGGTCTTCCGGTATGGAAGGAACGATTTTTCGAAGCGGCGGCGGGTCTTCGTCGATGACTTTGCGGATGACCTCGGCGGGCGTTTTTCCCGAAAAGGGCGGTCGCCCGGCGAAATAGGCGTACAGCGTCGCGCCGAAGGAATACACATCGGTGCGTCGGTCGAGAACGCCGCCGGTCGCCTGCTCGGGCGACATGAACTGGGGCGTTCCGAGGATCGTCCCGTCGGAGGTCAGCAAATCCGACTGTCCCTCGATGCGTACCAGCCCGAAATCCGTGAGGAACGGTTTGATTTCGCCCGAATCCTGAACTTTGACGAGGATGTTGCCCGGCTTGATGTCGCGATGAACCAGGCCGAGCCGATGGATCGCCTGAAGCGCCTCGGCGATGCCCAGCGCAAGCAGCGCCTTGCGCTCGACGGAGAGTTCGCGGTCGAACTTGTCGAGCGTTTTCCCGTCGATAAATTCCATGACCAGAAACGGCTGGCCTTCGATTTCTCCCGCCTCGAACAGCGTGCAGATGTTCGGATGCCGCACCTGCGCCATCGCCTTCGCCTCGCGCAGAAAGCGACCGACGGTTTCCCGATCCTGATACTGAAGGGCCTTTAACGCGACGATCCGGTCGAGCCGCCGGTCGCGCACCTTGAAAACCCGCCCCATTCCGCCGGTCCCGAGCAGCGCGAGGTAGTCGTAGCGGTCGGAATCCGCCAGCGGCAGCCGTCGCCACTGGCCGAGGCCGTCCGAGGCATCCGGAAGTTTCGAAACCGGGAACTCCCAGACCGGGGCCGACCGGTCGTTCAGTTTGAGCGTTTCGGATTGTTCCTCGGAGTCCGCGCGCGCGCCGTCGAACGAGTTGGCGGACGCCACGCTGGAAGGGGATTCCGCGAAGGGATCGCCGATGGGGTAATTCGGACGAACGGGCATGTATTGCTCCTTTCGGACCGGCGCGTGGGCTGACCTTCCGACGAACCTTTCCGATTGTGCCGCCGCAACCTTTCCGGAAGCTTTCCCGGTCGTTACAAACGTGAAATTTTCTCGGCACCGTTTGGTGTTTTTTCATACCTGGACTTGTAAAATTAAATATTTGTCATAATAAATGTTAGTGAAACTAAGTAATTTATCGTGACGTTCACGAACTCAGGAGGCCCGACTTTCATGGCGAAACCGACCACCCCCAAGGAACGCTGCGCGGCGGCCATCGTCGAAACCGTCCCGCTGGTGATGCATGCCCTCAGGCTCGAACTGAGCCGCCACGGAACCGACGTGGCCACCATTCCGCAGGTCCGGATGATGGCGCTCATCGAACGTGAGCCGCACCTGCCGCTCAACCGGGTGGCCGAGGTGCTGGCCATCACGCAGGCGTCGGCCTCGACGATGGTGGAACGGCTGGTCCAGCGGGGGCTGGTTCATCGTGAAACCGACGAACGCGAACGCCGCCGGATTCGCCTTTCACTGACGGCCGAGGGGAAAGCCGAACTGCGCCGCCGCCGCCGGGTCGCCGCCAAACTGATGCAGGACTACGTCGCCGCGCTCGAAGACGCGAAACTCGAAGCCCTGACCGAAAGTCTTTCCTCTTTGCGGGAACTGTTTTCCCGACCGACCGAATTCCCCCCGGAAGGAAACGAAACCTGAACGCCGATGGTTGGAGAAACGCCAATGTCGAACGAAATCGCCGCTGAAGCTCTTGAAACGCAATCGCCCGCGCCGAAACCGGCGGGTAAATCGAACTCCGCCGGGAAAATCGCCGCCGTGGCGGGAATCGCCGTTCTCGGAATCGGCGCGTTTCTGCTTTTCGGGATGAACCGGTCGCCGAAGGCCGCCACGCCGCGCGGCGGAGCAGGCGGGGGCGAGGCCGTGCCGGTGGTGGTGGGAAAAGCCGTCAAACGGGACGTTCCGGTCCAGCTCAAGGCCATCGGGAATGTTGAAGCCGCCTCGTCCGTGGCGATTCAGGCGCAAGTGACGGGCCAGCTTCAGGCGGTGCATTTCCAGCAGGGACAGGACGTCCGCAAGGGCGATTTGCTGTTCACCATCGACGCCCGACCGTTGCAGGCCGCGCTCGATCAGGCCAGGGCGCAACTCGCGAAGGACACCGCCGCGAAGGCGCAGGCCGAAGCCGTCCTCGCGCGTGATCTCGCGACCAACAAGAACGCCCAGGCGCAGGCCGAACGGTATCGCCAGTTGTATGCCCAGGGGCTGATTTCCCTCGACCAGATGCAGCAGTTCGCGGCGACCGCCGACTCCGCCGCCGCCACCATCGAGGCCGACCGGGCGGCCATCCGCAACGCCGAATCGGTGATGAAGGCGGATCAGGCGGCCATCGCCAACGCCCAGACCCAGTTGAGTTTCGCGACCATCCGCTCGCCCGTGGACGGTCGCACCGGGACGCTCCAGGTCTTCGCCGGAAGCCTCGTCAAAAGCGGTGACGCGACGCCGCTCGTGACCATCAACCAGATTTCGCCGATTTTCGTGACCTTCTCCGTTCCCGAAAAGGACCTTGAACGAATTCGGGCGGCGAAGGGGGCGAAAGGTTTCTCCGTGGCGGTTGCGCCGCAGGGGGCGGAATCCCGCCCGATGGTCGGGGAACTGTTTTTCATCGACAACGCGGTGGACCTCACCACCGGAACCATCAGGCTCAAGGCGAAGCTGGCCAACGTCGAACGGGCGCTCTGGCCGGGGCAGTTCGCCAACGTGACGGTGACGCTCGGCGCGATTGATTCGGCGGTCGTCGTGCCGTCTCCGGCGGTTCAGATCGGGCAGGACGGCCCCTACGTTTATGTCGTGAAGGCCGATCAGTCGGTCGAACTTCGGAAAGTCAAAGCCGGAGCGGCGGTGGACGGCGTGACGGTCATCGAGCAGGGCCTCGCGCCGGATGAAACGGTCGTCACGGACGGCCAGTTGCGGCTCGTGCCGGGCGCGAAGGTGGTCACGCGGGAAAGGGGCAAGGCATGAACCTCTCCGACCTGTTCATCCGTCGGCCCATCATGACGACGCTGCTGATGGCCGGAATCCTGCTCGTCGGGGTGATCGGCTACCGCGCGCTGTCGGTCAGCGACCTGCCGAACGTCGATTTCCCGACGATTCAGGTGACCGCGCAGCTTCCGGGCGGAAGTCCGGAAACGATGGCCGCGTCGGTGGCGACGCCGCTGGAACGGCAGTTTTCCACCATCGCCGGGCTGAGTTCGATGAATTCGACCAGTACGCTGGGTTCGACGCAGGTGACGCTCCAGTTCGACCTGAGCCGGAACATCGACGCGGCCGCGCAGGACGTCCAGTCGGCCATCGCCGCCGCCGTCCGTCAGTTGCCGCCGGGGATGCCGAGTCCGCCGTCGTTGAAAAAGGTGAATCCGGCGGATCAGCCGGTCATTTACCTGACCATCACTTCCGACACGCTGCCGATGTCGAAGGTGGACGAATACGCCCAGACGACCATCGCGCAGCGGCTTTCGACGGTGAACGGCGTCGCGCAGGTGACCGTGACCGGGTCGCAGAAATACGCCGTGCGCGTTCAACTCGACCCGGCGCAACTGGCGGCGCGAAGCATCGGCATCGACGAAGTCGCTTCCGCGGTTCAAAACGGCAACGTCAACCTGCCGGTCGGGACGCTCTACGGGCTGCATCGTTCATACACGCTGCAATCGAACGGCCAGTTGCTCGACGCCGGGCAGTACAAACAGCTCATCGTCGCCTACCGCAACGGCGCGCCGGTGCAGTTGAAGGAACTCGGCAACATCACCGACGGGGTTGAAAACGACCGGGTCGCGAACTGGTTCAACGACAAACAGGTCATCACGCTCGCGGTGCAGCGGCAGCCGGGATCGAACACCATTGCGGTGGTCGAGGGCATTCGCCAGCTTTTGCCGAAACTGCGCGAGCAGCTTCCGGCGTCGGTCAGTTTGAATGTCCTTTATGACCGGTCGGAATCCATCCACGAGTCGATTGACGACGTGCAGTACACCCTGCTGTTCACCATCCTGCTCGTCGTGATGGTGATTTACGTCTTCCTGCGCAATACGCGCGCGACGCTGATTCCGAGTCTGGCGGTTCCCGCCTCCATCGTCGGGACGTTCGCCGTGATGTACCTGCTGGATTTCAGCCTCAACAACCTGTCGCTGATGGCGCTCACGCTGTCGGTCGGGTTCGTCGTGGACGATGCCATCGTGATGCTTGAAAACATCGTCCGGCGCATCGAACACGGCGAAAGCGTCATGGAAGCCGCGTTGAAGGGGTCGCGGGAAATCGGCTTCACGATTTTGTCCATGACCGTCTCGCTGGTGGCGGTGTTCATCCCCGTACTTTTTATGGGCGGGCTGCTCGGGCGGCTGTTCAAGGAATTCGCCGTCACGATCAGCGTCGCGATTCTGGTGTCCGGCTTCGTGTCGCTGACGCTCACGCCGATGATGTGCAGCCGGTTTCTCGCGGCGACCCATCTGGAATCGTCGAATCCGTTCCTGAAAATGACGGAGCGCGGGTTCGAGGCGGTGAAGTCGTTTTACAAACGCACGCTCGCGTTCGTCATGCGTCATGCGACGGCGACGCTCGTGCTGGCCGGGCTTTCGACGGTCCTCACCGGCTATCTTTTTTACGTCATTCCAAAAGGGTTTCTGCCCAGCGACGACATCAGTCAGGTCGTCATCTACACCGAGGGCGAGCAGGGAATTTCGTTTCCGGAAATGAAGAACCACCAGATGGAACTGGTGGACGTGCTGCGTCGCGATCCGAACGTCAAGGCGGTGTCCTCGACGGTCGGGGCGAGCGACGCAAGCGCGGCGGGCAACATCGGCTCGATTCTGGTCCTGCTCAAGCCGACGTCGGCGCGGAAGCTCGACGTGGAGGGCGTCATCGCGGAACTGCGCCCGAAACTGGCGACCGTGCCGGGCATCCGGGCCTACCTTCAAAATCCGCCGACGGTTTCCATCGGCGGGCAGGTGACGAAAAGCCCGTATCAGGTGACGCTCAGTTCATCGGACGCCAAAACGCTCTACGACGCCTCTAAAAAGCTGGAAGAACGGATGCACCGGATTCCGCTTTTGCTCGACGTGAACAGCGATCTTCAAATTGAAAACCCTCAGGTGAAGGTGGCGATTGACCGCGACAAGGCGTCGGCGGTCGGCGTGACGGCGCAACAGGTTGAAAACGCGCTCAACGACGCCTTCGGGACGCGGCAGGTTTCGACGATTTTCACCTCCACCAACGAATATCAGGTGATTCTGGAGGTCAAACCGGAATTTCAGCGCGACCCGAACTCGCTCGGTACGCTGTATGTCCGGTCGGGTAACGGCACGCTCGTGCCGCTTTCGACCATCGCGAGTTTTTCGCGTGATTCCGGCTCGCTGCTCATCGGTCACCTCGGCCAGCTTCCATCGGTGACGATTTCCTTCAACCTCGCCCCCGGCGCGTCGCTCGGGGCGGCGACCGACGCGATTCAGGAAACGGCGAAGGCGACGCTTCCGGCGGGTGTGGCGCTGACGTTTCAGGGGACGGCGCAGATTTTTCAGTCGTCGCTCGGCGGACTGGCCGGACTCCTCGCCATCGCGATTCTGGTCATCTATCTGGTGCTGGGAATTTTGTATGAAAGCTACATTCATCCGCTGACGATTCTGTCGGGGCTGCCGTCGGCGGGCCTCGGCGCGCTGCTGACGCTGATGCTGTTCGGGCTGGAGCTGAACGTCTACGGCTTCGTCGGGCTGATCATGCTGATCGGCATCGTCAAGAAGAACGCCATCATGATGATCGACTTCGCGCTTGAAGCGCAGCGCAACGACGGCGCGGCTCCGGAAAAGGCCATTTTCGAAGCCTGCGTCGTGCGATTTCGTCCGATCATGATGACGACGATGGCGGCGCTGATGGGGACGCTCCCGATTGCGCTCGGCATCGGCGCGGGTGCGCAGTCGCGGCGGCCGCTCGGGCTGGCGGTGGTCGGCGGGCTGGTCGTCTCGCAGGTGCTGACGCTGTATCTGACGCCCGTGGTCTACGTCGCGTTTGAAAACCTGCGTCGCCCGCGTCGGAAAACCGCGTCGGAACGCCCGCGCGTGACGGGCGGACTGGAAACGCCCGCTTCGACCTTCTGACCGGAAAGGCCGCGCCATGTTTCAAAAAGCCTACGCCGCCACGGGAATTTCCGACCTGTTCATCAAACGACCCATCATGACCTCGCTGGTCATGGTCGGCATCGTCGTGTTCGGGCTGATCGGCTATCGGTCGCTGCCGGTCAACGACCTTCCGACGGTGGATTACCCGACCGTGTCGGTGTCGGCGAGCCTGCCGGGGGCGAACCCGGAGACGATGGCCGCGTCGGTGGCGACCCCGCTCGAACGGCAGTTCACGACCATCGCCGGGGTGGATTCCATAAATTCGACGAGTTCGCAGGGTTCGACCAACATCACCATCCAGTTCAACCTGAGCCGGAACATCGACGCGGCGGCGCAGGACGTCCAGACGGCCATTTCAACCATTCAGGGCGAACTTCCGTCCGGGATGCCCTCGCCGCCGAGTCTGCGAAAGGTGAATCCGGCGGACCAGCCGATTCTTTTTCTGACCCTTTCATCGCCGACGCTGCCGATTTCGACGGTTGACGAATACGCCGAAACGGTCGTCGCGCAACAGATTTCGATGGTCCCCGGCGTGGCGCAGGTGCAGGTTTACGGCGCGCAGAAATACGCCGTGCGGGTACGCCTCGACCCGCCCTCGCTGGCGGTGAAGGGAATCGGCGTGGACGACGTCGCCACGGCGATCCGCAATGGAAACGTCAATCTGCCGGTCGGGACGCTCTACGGCGAGCGGTCGTCGCTGACGGTGCAGGCCAACGGACAACTTTTGAACGCGGCGCAGTTTGGCGGGCTGATCGTGGCCTATCGCAACGGCGCGCCGGTTCGGTTGCGCGACGTGGCCGAAGTCTCCGACGGCGTTGAAAACGACAAGGTCGCCGCCAGTTTTCAGGGTGCGCGCAGCATCACCCTTGCCGTCCAGCGGCAGCCGGGCACGAACACCATCGAGGTCGTGGACGCCGTCAAGAAACTGTTCCCGACCATTCAGGCGCAACTTCCGGCGGCGGTGCGACTGAACGTGATGTATGACCGGACGGTTTCCATCCGCGAATCGTTCGTGGACGTGCGGTTCACGCTCCTGCTGTCGGTCGCGCTCGTGGTGATGGTCATTTTTCTCTTTCTGAGGAATCTCCGGGCCACGGTGATTCCGAGTCTCGCGATTCCGGCGTCCATCTTCGCGACCTTCGCCGTGATGTCGGTCCTCGGGTTCAGTTTGAACAATCTTTCCCTGATGGCGCTGACCCTGTCGGTCGGGTTCGTGGTGGACGACGCCATCGTGATGCTTGAAAACATCGTCCGGCGGATGGAAGCGGGGGAATCGGCGATGCGCGCGGCGATGCAGGGCGCGCGGGAAGTCGGATTCACGCTGGTTTCGATGACGATTTCGCTGATTGCGGTTTTCATCCCGATTCTGTTCATGGGCGGACTGCTCGGACGGCTGTTTCGCGAGTTTGCCGTGACCATCAGCGTGGCGATTCTGGTTTCCGGCTTCGTGTCGCTCTCGCTGACGCCGATGCTGTGCAGCCGGATGCTGAAAAACCACCGGGAATCCGACGGCCGGTTTTTCAAATTGACCGAAGGAATTTTCAACCGGACGCTCGCGGCTTACGAATGGTCGCTCGGATGGGTGCTGCGCCACCGGAAAACGACGCTGGCGAGCCTGCTGCTGACGATGATCGCCACGGGGTATGTGTTTGACCTCGTGCCGAAAGGGTTCATCCCGAGCGACGACCTCGGGTTTATTCAGGGCAGCACGGAAGGTATTCAGGGAATTTCCTTTGAGGACATGCTGAAACGCCAGCGCGAGGCGGCAGCCATCATCGAGGCCGATCCGAACGTCGAGGCGGTGAGTTCGACCGCGGGCGCGGGCGGACGCAACGCCAGCGGCAACGCGGGATCTTTTTTCATCCGTTTGAAGGATGTCTCGCAAAGAAAACTGACCGCCGACCAGATCATCGACCAGCTTCGCCCGAAACTGGCCAAAATTCCAGGCCTGCGGGTCTACTTGCAGCTTCCGCCTTCGATTCGCGTCGGCGGGCAGGTATCGCGCAGTCTCTATCAGGTCACCCTGCGCGGGACCGACACCGCGACCTTGTATGCCGGGGTTTCAAAACTCGAAGCCGAAATGCGGAAACTGCCGCAGCTTCAGGACGTGAACAGCGACGTTCAGTTACGCAATCCGCAGATTGAAATTGAACTCGACCGCGCGCGGGCGAAGGCGCTCGGCGTGGACGTCGAGCAGGTACAGGCGGCGCTCAACGACACGCTCGGAGCGCGGCAGATTTCGACAATCTACACCGCGACCAATGAATATCAGGTCATTCTGGAAGTGAGTCCGGCGCTCCAGCGCGATGAAAACCTGCTGGCGAACCTTTACGTTCACGCGGACGGCGGAAAACTCGTCCCGCTGGGAACGGTGGCCTCGTTCAAAACGTCGCTCGGTCCGTTGTCGGTGACGCACTTCGGCCAGCTCACCTCCGCGACGATTTCCTTCAACCTGAAGGCGAACACCTCGTTGAGCGAGGCGACGAAGGCGATTCAAACCATCGCCGCCACGGCGCTTCCGGCGGACGTCAACCTGTCGTTTCAGGGGACGGCTCAGGCGTACCAGTCGTCGGCTTCCGGGTTGGGGTGGCTGCTGCTCGTCGCGGTTTTGACGATATACCTTGTGCTTGGAATGCTTTACGAGAGCTTCATCCATCCCCTGACGATCCTTTCGGGACTCCCGGCGGCGGGATTCGGCGCGCTGCTGACGCTGTTTCTGTTCCGGGAGGAATTGAACGTCTACGGTTTCGTCGGTCTGATCATGCTCGTCGGCATCGTCAAGAAGAACGCCATCATGATGATCGACTTCGCCATCGAGGCGCGGCGGTCGGAAGGGAAGTCGCCCGAGGCGGCGATTTTCGAAGCCTGCATCGTGAGGTTTCGTCCGATCATGATGACGACGATGGCGGCGCTGCTCGGAACGCTCCCCATCGCCCTCAACCTCGGGGCGAGCGCGGCCTCCCGGCGTACGCTCGGTCTGGCCGTCGTCGGCGGGCTGGTGGTTTCGCAGATTCTGACGCTCTATCTGACGCCGGTCGTCTATCTCGCGTTCGAAAGCCTCTTTGCCCGAAATCGGAAATCGGAACTCCCGGTCGGTGCGGCGACGGTTTCTTAGAGCACGTTTCGATTGGTTGCGACCACGCTGCATCCCGGAGGGATGCCGAGAAATTAGCCGGTGGTCAGGCAAATGCCGGAGGCATTGCCGCCACCACCGGTTGACGGTCACGAAACAGTTCGCATCCCGGAGGGATGCGCAGAATCAGGCGTTTCTCCGCATTCCTCCGGGATGCGTTTTCCTTTTTCGGCTCGTTCCCGGTGGTGGCGGCGACACCTTCGGCGTCACCTGGCCACCCGCTAATTTCTTCACATCCCTCCGGGATGCGAATTGGTCGCACGCAATCAAAAACCGCTCTAAGTTCCTCGAAACCGTTCGGGGTTGCTCAATGAGGGTTCTTGAAAAATCGTTTCGGAAATTTGTTCAAGGTATCGGACGACCAGCCAACGCCCCATCGGGGCGGCGCTACGATAGCCGAGGGCAAGCGAAGCGAAGCCCTCGGAACGCACGGGATACGCCACCCGAGCCGCGTCAGCGGTGAGGGGGCTGACCGATTCAATTTCTCAAGGTCCATCAACCGGGGAAGGTAAACCGTTACGATTCCTTTTTCCGTTTTTTGGCCGGTTTCTCGGTCGGCGTCGCGGAGAGCGGCTCGCCGACCTTGAATTTGGCTTCATGAAAATCGTGAAGTTTTGAAAGCAGGCCGAGCAGGGCCTCTTTTTCCGTTTCGGAAAGCGCCGAAACGCCGACCTTGGCGACCTTGCTCAGGCGGCGGGTGGCTTCCTCGCTTGCCGCCTTGCCTTTTTCCGTCAAAAACACCCGCCGCGCCCGACGGTCGCGTTCGTCCACGGCTTCCTCGATGAGGCCGAGTGCCAGGAAACGCCGCAGGGTTTCCGATCCGGTCGTCACGCTGGCGAGGGCCATCTGGTACACCTCGCTTTTCGTCGGTCTGCCGAGCAATCCGATTCCCGCAAGGATGCTGAAATCGTCCAGCGATGAAATGTCGAGGCCCTGGAAGGCGTCCCGGACGTAGTGCCGCAAAAACTGGCCCAACCGCCCGAACAGAAACGTCAGCAGATCGTCCAGCGCCGGAATTTTCGCGTTCCAGCCTTCTTTCAGCCCATCACAAATTGCTTTTGATTCAACGGTTTGCGGTGACTCCGGCGGATTTTCGCGCGCCAATACCCACCGGGCGAATCCGACCGAATCCCCCGAAGTTCCCGATTCCTCGAACCGTTCCCAGAGTGAAATCAGCTCGACGATTCGGTCATATCGCTTTGGTGCGTTTTGGGACATATTCCAAATATAAAATATTTTTCGAAAAAGAAAATCCAAATTTGAAATATTTGCGAATTTCTCAACATCGTTGAACGCGGTTCGCCCGTTCCAATCTTGAAGTTTAAGGATGAATCGTCAATGTCTCGTTTGTTGTTTTCCGTTCTTTTGCTGCTGGCCGGCCTTTTCGGGTTTGATGAGGCGGGTTTCGCCCAGGCGATCCCGCTTTCGGAAATTCAGAGCGCGGATTCCGGCGGTGGCCAGTCCGGCCCGTCTTCAGCCCCGACTCAAAACACTCAAACCGCGCCCGGAAATTCCCGGACGAAGGATTACATTTTGAGCGTGGTTGGTCCGGGGGCGTTCATCGGCTCGGCGGTCGGGGCCGCGATTGATCAGGGCCGCAACCGTCCGAGCGAGTGGAAACAGGGCGCGGCCGGTTTTGGACGCCGTTTCGCCAACAATTTCGGCCAGAACGCCATTCAGCAGACCACGACCTATGGTTTGGATGTCGCCTTCGGTCTCGACAGCCGTTACCGTAAAAGTAGCAAGTCCGGTTTCTTCCCGCGTTTCGGCGACGTCATTGTTCAAACCTTTACCGCCAAAACCCGGAGCGGACGCCGGGTCCCGGGCGTTCCCGCCGTTGCCGGGGCGTTTGCGAGCGGGTTCATCCCGGTCGCCGCGTGGTATCCCGACCGGCACGGCCCGCGCGACGGCGCGCGCATCGGCGCGGTGGCGCTGGCGGGCAATCTCGGGTTCAACTTTTTCCGGGAATTCATCTTCCGCAAATGAAGGTTCCCGCCAACCGATTGATTTTTATGGGGCTACGCACCTTCCGCGCCTTCGTCGGCAGTCTGGTGGAGGCGTTCCGGCTCGCGGTCGATTCCATCCGGTCCACGCCGCTGCGGTCCTCGCTGACCGTGGTGGGCGTGGTCATCGGCGTGGCCACGGTCGCGCTCGTCGGCGGACTGCTGGAAGGCGTCCAGAAGTTCATTCTGGTGCAGGTCGGCGATCTGGCCCCGAACGTCATCCGCATCGAAAAAGCCGCCTTTCAGGATTTCAAGGGCGACGGCCAGCAATTCGTACTGGCGCAGGCCAAACGGCCCGATTTGTTGCCCGATGACCTCGATGAACTGGTCCGCCAGTCGCCGCCTGACCTCGATCTGGCCGGGCTGGCGACCGCCGCGCTGTCCGTCAAGGCGCGCGGAAAATCGCTGGAAGGCATTTCAATTCAAGGGATTACGCCCAATGCGTTTCCGCTCGTCTCGGTTCGTGTGGCCTCGGGCCGCGAATTCAACGCGACCGACGACCGGTTTCGCAAGCCCGTCTGCGTCGTCGGAATGGATGTGGTCACCAATCTTTTTGACGGACGCGACCCGGTCGGTCGCGAGGTGACGCTCGGCAACGTACCGTTTTCCATCATCGGGGTCGCCGAGCCGAAAGGCGCGCAATTCGGGACTTCGCAGGATGGTTTCGTCCTGATTCCGCTCCGGACCTTCACCAAACTGCTCGGCGAGCGCAGCCGCTCGATGGTTTTTCTGGCGTCGCCGAAATCCGGGGCCGATTTGAACGTGGATGAAGCCGTCGAGGTCGTCCGCGCGGGGTTACGTCGCCGCCACGGATTAAAACCCGGAATTGGCGACGACGATTTCAGCATTACCACCGCGAAAAGCGCGCAGGCGTTCGGAAACACGGTCAAGGGAGTGGTCGGGGCGGCGATTTTTCCCCTCACGGCCATCGCCCTCGTGGTTGGCGGCGTGGTCGTGATGAACATGATGCTCGCCTCCGTCACCGAGCGGACGCGCGAAGTCGGCATCCGCAAGGCGCTCGGCGCGACCCGGACTGACATTTTGATTCAATTTCTGATGGAAGCGACCCTTTTGACCGGATGCGGCGGGGCGTTCGGGACGCTCGCCGCCTGGGGCATCGCCGTGCTGGCCGGAAAATTCACCGGGTTTCCGGTCGCGATTCCGGTCTGGGCCTTTTTGCTGGCCTTTTTCTCGGCGGTGGCGGTCGGGCTGACCTTCGGCGTACTGCCCGCGCGCCGCGCCGCCGCGCTCGATCCGGTCCTCGCCATTTCGCGGGAATAGGAGTTTTCGCGTGCTGAACTGGGCGTTCTTTCTCGAAATCCTGCGGACGGTGGCCGAGTCGCTGCGGAATTACAAACTCCGCGCGGCGCTCACCCTTATCGGCGTCATCATCGGGACTGGCGTGGTGACGACCGTCAGCGCCATTTTCAAGGGCGTTTCAACGAAAGTGGCGGAAATCACCGAGCGCAGCGCGCCAAACGTCGTTTATTTCACCAAGGAAGACAAAATCGGGCCGTCGTTCGGGCAGCCAAGTCAGGAGGAACGGCTCCGCCGCGACCTGACCCTCGAAGACGCCGAAGCCGTGGCCGAACTTTCCACGCCCGTTGGCGTGTCGCCGCAGAAGATTCGCGGCGAGTACGGCCCGACCCCCGACCCACCGCAAATGGCGGCGAACGGAAAGGAAGCAATAAACCCTCTGATTCTAGGAGTTTGGGAGAATTTTCCCGAATTGCTGACGGTCCCAATCCGGTCGGGACGGTTTTTCACGAAATCCGAACGCCAGCGTCGCGAACAGGTCGTGGTCATCGGCAGCGGCGTGGCGCGGCAGCTTTTTCCCGGACTCGATCCGCTCGGGCGCGAGGTCCGGCTGGACGGACGGCTCTATCGGGTGATTGGCGTTCTGGACGACGCGCCCGGCGACGGCATTCTCGGAAGTGACGATCTGAATGAGCGGACGGTGTATGCCCCGTTTGAGACGGTCCAGCGCAACTATCCGGAAATAAAGGATATGTTGATTGTCGTCCGCGCGCCCGCGGGGGCGACCGACCGCGTGACCGCCGACGTGACGGAGGTGTTGCGGCGGCGAAGGAACGTCCCGTTCGACGCGCCGAACAACTTCGGCGTGAACCGCGCCGAGCAGATTTTCGACGTGGTCAACCGGATCATCGCCGGAATTTCGGCGGTGACGCTTCCGATTACCCTGACCAGCCTGCTTGTCGGCGGCATCGGCGTGATGAACGTGATGCTGGTCGCGGTTCGCGAACGCGGCCCGGAAATCGGTGTCCGGCGGGCGGTTGGCGCGACCCAACGGCAGATTCTGGCCCAGTTTTTAACCGAAGCGGTGGCGCTGACCGGCGTGGGGGGCGTCATCGGCATTCTGGCCGGGTTGTGTGTCGCGTTTCTGATGCGGTTTGGCTTCGGATTTCCGGCGGTGGTGCCGATCTGGTCGATTTTCGCCGGCGCGGGCGGTTCAATGCTCATCGGGCTGGTCGCCGGTGCGATTCCGGCGTGGCGCGCGGCCCATCTCGACCCGGTTTCGGCGATGCGCGGGGATTAAAGCAGAAAGCGCAAGGACGCGAAGGCGCAAAGACGCAAGGAGTGAATCAAAAATAGTAAATCTGGTGTAACAAAACCCGGAATTTTTTGTAACGTACTTGTTACATCTGTGTTACTGTTTTCCCACGCCAAGGAAAATTTGTGCGTGAAATTCAATCTTTAAGCGGAGGTTCCCACCAATGGTTCAACGCATTGCCAACAGTGTCCCGGTCGAGCAGGTTGCTTCGTTGAGTACGTTAAACTCCGCTGAAGAAATGACTTCCGGGAAAAAGTGGCTGTTCTCCCTGCAACTCGCGGGAGCACTTTTCGGCGGATTGTTTCTGCTGGTGCTGGCGTGGGCGTGCGACCCGGCAAGTTGGGAAACTGTTTCCCGTTAACCGGTTCGTGTTACACGGACGGCTTGACCTTCATCGGCAGTCCGGCCACCAGAAAATAGACTTCATCGGACTGGGCGGCAAACCGCTGATTGACTCTGCCGAGGCAATCGCGGTACGCCCGGCCGATTGGCGTTTCCGGGACGATTCCCAGTCCCACTTCATTTGAAACGCAGATCACATGGCGGTCCCGGCACAGCGGAAACAGCCGGTCCGCCGCTTCCCGAAGCGCGTGTTCGACCGTTTCGGGCGATTCATCCTGGAAAAAATGGTTTGAAACCCAGAGCGTGAGGCAGTCGATGATGACGACCGCGCCGGGTGGGGTGCGTTCGACGGCGGCGGCGAGGTCGAGCGGCTCCTCGATGGTCGCCCAGTGCGGCGGACGCTCGTCCCGGTGACGGTCGATCCGTTGCCGCATGTCGTCGTCGAGCGCCTCGGCGGTTGCGATGAAGTGGACGGAGGGGGCGTCCGGCGGGACGAGATTGAGCGCGAACGTGCTTTTTCCCGACCGTGCGCCGCCGAGAATCAGGGTGAGAGAAGGGAGTGTCATTGGTTGCCGGGTTACGAAACTTTTGGATTGCACGCACCGTACGCGGGCGATCCTTTTATATATCCGTTAAATCGGAGGCGCTTTCAACGCGGTTTCCAAAAGCCTCGTAAAATTCCCAATTCAAAAATTCACTCTTAGGGCGAACTGCATGATGCGCGGGTCGCCGGTCGTCGTTACCTGCCCGAACAGCGGGCTGTCGATGGCCAGAATCGGGTTGTTGAACTGCGCGAGGTTGGGCAGGTTGAAAAATTCGGCCCGAAATTCCGTCCGGAGGCGTTCGCCGAAAAAGCTGGTGGTTTTGCCGATGGCAAGGTCGAAGTTGACCCGCGACGGTCCGCGAATCGCGTTGCGCCCGAGCGTGCCGTAGGTCCGCAGCGCCGGATTTGAAACCGGGGCGAGCGAATCGAGCGACAACCCGTTTCGATTGAACAGGTTGGGGTTGAAGTAGTAACTCCCGCCGGTGGTCGTGCCGCTGGTCGGATTGGTCAGTGTCTGAAAAAGTCGGGGATCGAGCGAACGAAAATCGCCGCCCCAGTTGGCCCGGACGAGGTTCGGATCGCCCGCGCCTGATGGGCCGGGAAACTGGAAGACCTGCGGAAATCCCGCCGACACGTCGAGGGCGAAACCCGACCTGTAAGTGAAAATCGGGTACAGACTCCATCCCCTCGTCAGCTTGTTCGAAGAAAACCATTTGTCGAACGGTACATCCCACCCGCCGCTGATTGTCAGTCGGTGGCGGAGGTCCAGATCGGAGGCGGCGTAGAACCGCTTTGAGTCGTAGGCCGGGACGAGCTGGCTCTGCAAGTTCCTGAATCCGGACGTGTTATCCATCGTCCGCGACCAGGTGTACCCGAGGGTGAAGGTCGTCGTCCCGAAATGTTTCAACTCCGTCGGGCGCTGGTTGAGGCTCAACTGAAGCGCGTTGTAGTTGGCCGTTCCGACGTTGGCGAACTGGCTCAGGTAGCTGAACGCGGGCCGGGCCAGTCCGACGTTGAAGGCGCGCGTTGTCGTGCCGAGAACGAACGGGTTGGCATCGACGAGGCCGGTCAGCTTGCGGGTCTGGCTGCCGACATAGGCGGCCTCCACCACGACGTTTTTCCCGAGTTCCCGCTGGAGGCTCAGGTTGTACTGAAAGGAATAGGGCGTCCGGAGCTTGCGATCCGGGTAGAACACGAAAAATCCGCCGAGCGGGAGAAATCCGGCGGCGGCGAAGTCGATGTTCGGCGACGGAGGGCGCGAAGGAAACGGGTTCGGAGTGGCGAGTACGTCATTGCCGAAAGGCTGTCCGAGAAACGGGACATTCCCGGAAATTGTCGCGGGCTGGGCGAAAAAGAGGTTGGCGAAACTGAAAAACGGCGATTTTCCGACGAATTGAAGATTGTCCTCGGCTTTCAGTACATCGTAGAAGACGCCGATCCCCCCGCGCAGGCTCGTCCGGTGGTCCGCGAAGGGGTCCCACGCGAAGCCGAGGCGCGGGGCGAAGTCGTTGAAATCAGAGAAGTTCGAGCCGCGCGGCGCGTCGGGATCGCCGGAAAACAGGATGCCGCGCGGGGCATTCGGGAAAACCCGTGACTGGCGACCGGCGGCGAGGGTGAAGGTGCGTCCGCGGACGTCGAATTTCGGCTGGTTGTATTCGTGGCGCAGCCCGAAGGTCAGCGTCAGCCGGGGCGTTACCCGCCATTCGTCCTGAATGAAGTTCCAGGTTGATTTCGAACGGATGGTGATGTCGCCCACGCCGAACTGGATGAACAGGTTCGGCAGGCCGAACAGAAAATCCGCCCGGTCGAGGCCCGAACCAGAGCCGCCGAACTGCCCGAAGAAATCGAAGCGTCCGTTGGGAATGATCGCGTAGAGGGTGTTGTTCTGAAACGCAGAGAACGTCGAGCCGAACTTGACCGTGTGATTGCCCCGGATGAGCGTGGCCGCCCCGGCGTAGGTAAAGGTATTGCTGGCCAGATTGGCCGGTCCGTTGTTGCCGAAGCCGATTTTCATCCCGGTCTGAAGAAAGGTCAGATTCGGCGGTCCGGTGACGAGGTCGGGCGTGACGCCGACGCCGAGATCGGCCGGACCGGGCTGCCGCGCGGCGGGACGTTCGAACACGCGAAATTCACGGGTGGCGGTGAAGCGCGATTCCAGAAAAAACGTCGGTGAAAAGGCCCGGGTGTGGGCGAGGTTGAGGAAATACTCGTTTTGAATGTCGGAGATGGGAAATCCCGCAACGTTCGTTTCGAAAAACGGCGTCATCGCGGAAAACCTTGAAAAACCAAGGGTTCCGGAAATCGTGTCGCGGTCGGTGGGCCGGAAATCGAGCCGCGTCGTGAGTTCGTTGCGGTCGGCGGACGACCCGGCCTGAAAATTTCGCGCCCCGTTTTCACTTGAAGGAATCAGCCCAGACTGAATGAACCGCCCGGCGACCGGGTTGATTCGCGCCGGGTCGATGACGCCCTGTGATCGCAGCAGGGCGCTGGACTGAAAAAACGGATTGGCGTTCAGAAATGCCACGACGCCGGGGTTGGGGCCGGTGCGGGTGGCGTTTGAAAGTGAAAAATCCCCACGCAGTTCGCGCGGCGTATAGACGGCGACCAGTCCGGTGGATTGCGCCTGCGTCTGCCGTTGCCCCTGGTAGTTCACGAAAAAGAAATGCCGGTCGCGGCCGTCCACCACGCCGGGAATCGAAATCGGGCCGCCGAGGGTGAATCCGAACTGGTTTCGCTTGAGGTTGTCGCGGGGAAGGCCGTCGCGATTGTTGAAAAAGCTGTTCGCGTTGAAAAAATCGTTCCGCAGAAAGTTGTAAATGCCGCCGTGGTTGGCATTTGTACCGGATTTCGTGACCACGCTGACGGTCCCGCCGGAATTGCGGCCGTATTCCGCGGTGTAGTTGCTGGTCAGAATCCGGAACTCGGCCACCGCTTCCGGATTCGGGTTCAACACCACCGTATTGAAAAGAATGTTGGCGTTGTTTCCGCCATCGAGCAGGAAATTGACGGAATCGGAATGATTTCCCGACACCGAAAAAATCGCGCCGATGATGCCCGTGACGCTGCCCGGAAAATCGTTGGTCACGCCCGGCTGGAGCAGGGCGAGTTGCAGCGCGTTGCGTCCGTTGAGCGGGAGGTTCTGGACCGCCTGGCCGGTGACCGTCGAGCCGACCGTCGGATTCGTCAGTTCGACCTTGGCGCTCTGACCGGTGACGTCGATGACTTCCGAGGGTTCGAGAATCTCAAGCGCCACATCGAATCGCAGCGTCTGGTTGACCCCGATGGTTTCCCGGCGGCTTTCGGTGGTTTTGAAGTTTTGGGCCTCGATTTTGACGGCGTAGACCCCCGGCCGCAGAAATAAAACCTGATAATTCCCGTTTTTGTCGGAGGTTGCCGTGACGGAAACATTTCGTTCCACGCTTGTCACCGTCACGGTCGCTCCCGCGACGGGGTCGCCGGTGGCATTGGTCAGGCGTCCGGCGATGCGACCCGAGGCGTCCTGAGCCAGGGTCGGCAGTCCGGCGCCGAACAGGAAAAGCAGGGCGAAAAGCGGAAACAACCGCTTCCCGACGATGAACGCGCGTCGCACCGGGATTTTGGGCATTGGCCATCGTTTGGGGGAGGCTTCCTGAGGAAACGACCACCCATTTCAGAATGTAAGTCCGTTGGGTTTTTCTAATGTAGGCCAAACCGGGAGCGGCTGACGATAAAAAAATGGGCTTCTTGTACGTCTGATCCTTCCCGAAAGGGCCGCCCGACCCCGTCCATGGGAGGCGACGTATTCCAGACCGCTTCCGGGGCATCGAAAAGGCCGGAAGCGCAAGGGGAGCGATCATCAGTACAAGAAGCCCAGCCACCCGTCACGTCCTTTTCGAAATCGGACTTCGTCAAAAACGTCTCGGGAGCTTCAATGACAGCGCAAAGCGGGCCGAAAGGGGAGCGGCCCGACAAACGAGTAATGGCGCGAACCCGGAAAATGGTACGGGTCCGAGAAAAAACTTTTGAAATTCTTTTTTGAAGTCCATAGTGCGCCGTCTTCACCCGAAAATGATGGAGGGCGAGCGGATGAATCCGAGGGGAATCTTCGCGGTGGCGGTGGTGTTTTTGATGGCGGTCGGGTTGGCGGGTGTCCCGGTCCAGCCAGCGGTTTCGGCTCAGGAACGGCGGCTGAATCGGGACACCCCGGCGGTTCAATCCGAAAACCGAATCGCGCTGGTTATCGGGAACGCGGCGTACCGCTCGGCCAACCGGCTTGAAAACCCCGTCAACGACGCGCGGGCGATGGCGCGGGCGCTTGGCGAAGTTGGGTTCGAGGTTTTGGGGCCGAACGGTGCCGGGTACACCGACCTCGACCAGCGCGGCATGCTCGCGGCGGTCAAGGAATTCGGTCAGCGGCTCGAACAGAAACCGGGCGTCGGGCTTTTTTACTTTGCCGGACACGGCGTACAAGCCAATGAAACCAACTATTTAATCCCGGTTGACGCCGCGCCCAACGATGCCACCGACCTCAAATATCAGGGGCTGGATTTGAAGGATGTCCTCGACCAGTTCGTCGGCAACCGGCTCAACATCGTCATTCTCGACGCCTGCCGGGACAATCCCTTCGCCCGAAGTTTCAAAAAGACGCGGAGCGCGGGCGGCGACGGTCTTCGGCAGGTGGACGCCCCGACCGGGACCTTCATCGCCTACGCCACCGCGCCCGGCAAAACCGCCGCCGACGGCACGGGGTCGAACGGCCTCTATACGGAACAACTCCTCAACGCGATGAAAACAAAGGGGTTGGCGATTGAGCAGGTGTTCAAACGGGTTCGCGTGGCGGTCGAGGAAAAGAGCGGCGGCACGCAGGTCCCGTGGGAAAATTCGTCGCTCAAGGGCGATTTCTACTTCGTGCCGGAAGGCGGGGTCGCGGCGGCCCGCCCGCCGGTTGCGAACCCGACGCCCACGAAAAAACCGCCCACCTCCCAGCCCGCGACACGAACCAACAAGGTCGGCCTCGACATGGTTTTCGTACCGGCGGGGTCGTTCGTGATGGGGTCGGAAATGGCGGACCAGGCGCGGTGGCAGAAAATCTATGAGGCCGTGCAGTACGGCGCGAATTTCACCAATGAACGCCCGTCGCGGACGGTCACGATTTCGCGTCCGTTTTACCTTGGGAAATTCGAGGTGACGCAGCGTCAGTGGGTGTACGTCGCGGAAAATCTGCCGAAAGTCTCACGCGAGATGCACACGACCTGGTCAAACTTCAAAGGCGACGATTTGCCGGTTGAAATGGCTTCGTGGGAGGAATGCGAGGAATTCATCGCCCGCCTCAACCGGCTGAACGACGGCTTCGAATACGCTTTTCCCACCGAGGCGGAGTGGGAATACGCCTGCCGGGCCGGGACGACCGGCGATTTCGCGGGAAATCTCGATGAACTCGGCTGGTTCGCCGACAATTCCGGCAACCGGACGCTTGATTCGATGCGTGTTCTGTTTCTGGATTCGGCGAGAAGTTACAGCACGTTCGAGGAAAAATTTCTCACGCCGAACGGCAACCAGACCCATCCGGGCGGACAAAAGAAGCCGAACGCCTTTGGTTTGTATGACATGCACGGAAACGTCTCCGAGTGGTGCGCCGACTGGTACGGCGACAAATACTACGCAACGGCCCCGGCGGTTGATCCGACTGGCCCGCCGACCGGGCAGTACCGCATTTTGCGCGGCGGCGGGTGGAACTCGCTCGCGCGGGAGTGCCGGTCCGGCATCCGCTATCACATGGACCCGACCAGCCAAGGGAATTTCAGCGGATTGCGGGTTCTCGCCCGGCCACGGTAAAGGACCTTGTTCATCGGACGGGTGACTCGTCTTCCGAAACCGGCGTCCAGTCGCCGAAGGCGTCGGGGAATCGCACCCAGGCGGCCACGCCGAGGGCGGCTTCGCTTTCGGTCAGCAGGCAGGCATTGAGCGTACGGGTGATTTTTTCGCGGTCCATGCCCGCGCCGATGAAGACGATTTCCTGGCGGCGGTCGCCGAAGACGCCGTCAAACATCTGACGGATTTCGGTCCGCGCGGCCTCGTCCACGCCCCATTCGTCCTCGGGGAAGGCCGCCCACCAGGTCCCGGCGGGTTCAATCCGGCATGAACCGCCCGCCTGACTCCACGCGCCGACCATGTCCATCCGGGACGCGAGCCAGAAAAAGCCCTTCGACCGCAGGACGCCGCGCCATTCGTGGGCCTCGCCCTCGCCGTTGAAAAACGCCCACAACCGCTTCGGATGAAACGGTTTGCGGGCGCGGTAGACGAAACTTGAAATGCCGAATTCCTCGGTCTCCGGCAAATGCTGGCCGCGCATTTCCTTGAGCCACCCGGCGGCCTGACTCGCCCGTTCGAAGTTGAACCGCTTCGTGTCGAGAATGTGCTTGAGCGGTAGTTGGCCGTTTTCGGCCCGGACCACCTTCGCGTCCGGGTTGAGTGTTTTGAGAATCGCCTTGAGCTTTTCGAAATCCTCTTTCGAAACGAGGTCGGACTTGCTGATGACGATCACGTCGGCGAATTCGACCTGGTCGATGAGCAGGTCAACGATGGAGCGGTCGTCCTCGGCGTTGAGTTCGAGGTTGCGTTCCTTCAAAAGCTGGGCTTCGTGGTAGTCGCGCAGGAAATTGAAGGCGTCCACCACCGTCACCATCGTGTCGAGCCGGGCCACGTCGGAGAGGCTCTGGCCGTTTTCGTCGGCGAACGTGAAGGTTTCCGCGACCGGCAACGGTTCGGAAATGCCGGTGGATTCGACCAGCAGATAGTCGAATTTGCCTTCGTCGGCCAGTTTCCGGATTTCGATCAGCAGATCCTCGCGCAGCGTGCAGCAGATGCAGCCGTTCGACATCTCGACGAGCTTTTCCTCCACCCGGTTGAGCGCCGCGCCGCCCTGCCGGACGAGCTGCGCGTCGATGTTGACCTCGCTCATGTCGTTGACGATGACGGCCACGCGCCGTCCTTCGCGGTTGTTCAGAACGTGGTTCAAAAGGGTGGTTTTCCCGGCCCCGAGGAAGCCGGAAAGAACGGTGACGGGGAGTTGTTTTCGACTCATAAACCTTTGTACTTAAACGCTTTTCAGAAGTCGGTCGGCGGCGCGGCGCGCGCCCGCGATGTTGCGCGCGGGGGGGCCGAGTTCGAGTTCGCCGAGGGGGCCGGTGACGAAGATTCGCGGATGCCAGCGCAGGGCGGTATCGGGAATCGGGAAGCCGCAGGGGGCGATTGGAAGTTCGAAATCGCCGATGAGCCGGTCAATCAGCGCCCCGCCGGGGCGTTTCTGTTCGAAACCGGTGCAGAGAACCACCTGGTCCGTCCGGATTGCCGACCCGTCGTCGAGTTTCAAATCGAGGCCGCCGTCGGGGAGAACCTCCGCCGAGGCGACGCGGGCGACCTTTTTATGAACTTCACCGGCGTGGACGCCGTGCCCGAGGTCGCTCCGGACGTCGGGCGGCATCGAGCCGCGATGGCGCGCCTCGCGAATCATCGCCCGACGCTTCGCCGGGACCTTTTCGGCTTCAAAGCCGCGCATTTCCTTGGGGCCGAGCCAGCCGGGATCGCTGTCGAACTGGTGAATCCGTTCTTCATAGGGGAGCAGCAGCGAAACCGTGCCGGGAAGACGGCGACCCATCGCGGCGGCGGTCTGCGCGGCGGTGATGCCGCCGCCGATGACGACCGCCCTGGTCCAGTCGGGCAGGTCGGCGCGCGAAAAACCGGCTTCGAAGATGTGTCCCACCGGCGCGCCAGCCGCGCGGGCCGTCGCCGCCCATTCCGGGTAAAACGGCTGGTCGCTCATCCCGATGGCGAGGATCACCCGTCGCGCCTCGACCGCGCCAACGGTCGTTTCCACCCGCATTCCGCCCTCGATCTCGGAAAACCGGGTCGCCGCGCCGACCAGATGCGAGTCGAACAGGCCGAAATTCTCGATGAGCCAGTCGCAGTGTTTCTTGAACAGGAGCGTGCCGGGCCGGTCGTACGGCGCGGTGAATTTCGCCACCGGCTTGCCGTGCTTCGTCCGCGAAAAATCGTGGAGATCGAACGGATGGACGCCAAGGTGATGGACGAGCGGCGACCGCAGGAACGGCATGCCGGTGTTCCCGGTGCATTCCTCCCACCGGGCGAGCAGGCGCGGATTCGGGTCGAGAATCCGCAGTCGGTCGAGCGGGACGCCCCCGCGTTGGTTCAGAACGTGCGCGATGTGGGTGCCGTGAATGCCCCCGCCGATAATCAACCAGTCGAGCATAGTCTTTTCTTTTAACAGAAAATTCTTATTTGCAATTTTTCGCAATATAGAGAAATCCGATTTCGCTGGCAATACCCTGCCGCCGAAGCGGGGAACTGAACCGCAACCGGATGAATTGACAATGGCCGTGCCGGAAAATAGTCTTGTCCATTCGCAATCAGGAATTTTCTCAAATTGTAGGAAGGACGTTCCCCACATGAACTTCGATCAGGCAATTCAGGCCCTGAAGGCCAGCGGCCAGAAACTGACCCCGCAACGGATGGAAGTCCTTCGGATACTGATGGATGCGAAAAAACCGCTGTCGGCGCAGGAAGTGTTCGCGACAATCCGGCAGGCCCAGCCGAGTATCAGCATCGACACGGTGTACCGAAATCTGACGATGCTCACCGATTCCGGACTGGTTCATCAGACGAACCTCCAGAACCGCGACGTTTCAAAATTCGAGTTTCAGGGCGACGAACACCGCCACTACGCGATTTGCCTGAACTGCCAGCGGAATATCCTGCTCGATCTCTGCCCGCTCGAAGCCACGCTCAATTCGCAGGCCCTCAAGCAGAAATTCTCGGTCGTCAAGCATGCTTTCGAGATTTACGGCTATTGCGCCGACTGCCGCCCCGACGTCCCGGCCAACGCCTGAACCTCTTTCAAATCAACCATTTCACGAGCAAGGGAATTCTTTTTCTCGCTTTTTCGTGTGTCTTTTCGTACATTCGAGGAAGTTGAAAGTTCTTGTTTGTCTGAAATAGGAACTTTCCTATCTTCTTTGAATCTTCGTGAAACGTCGCGAACGCTCGGGAAGCGCGGTGAAACTCCGCCACTGCCCTCGCAACTGTAACCGGCTACGAAATCCGCCCAAGTCCGTCACTGTTCGACCTTTCGAATGGGAAGACGCGGAAAGTAGGTTTGATGCCGGCAAGTCAGGAGACCGGTTCGCAACGTGTCCAACCCCCGTTTTCCGCGAAGGGCGGAATGAAAGGACACCCATCTCCCCATGTTTTCAAAATTTATTGCCCCGGCATGCTTCAGCGTGCCTTCGACCAGCCGCGCGATTCTCGCGACGTTGCTGATAACCCTCTTTTCCGCAATAGTTTCCGCGCAGTCGGGCGGCTCCGTGAAGGGGACCGTCAAGGACGCGCAAGCCATTCCGGTTGCGGGCGCGTCGGTCACGCTCATCGAGCGGACGACCCGCCAGCGGCGCGCGACGACCTCCGATCAGACCGGTTCCTTCGCCTTTGAACGCCTCGCGGCGGGCGACTACCTGCTGACCGTCGAGTCCGCCGATTTCGCGCGCGGGATTCGCGACTTCAAACTTGCCTCCGGCGCGAACGAAACCGCCGATTTTTCACTTGAACTGGCCACCGTTTCGGATGAAGTCGTCGTGACCGCCTCCGGAACGGTCCAGACGGTGGACGAAGTTTCAAAGGCCGTGACGGTCATCAGTTCGCGCGAAATCGCGCTCCGCAACGAGTTTTCGCTTGCCGAAAGCCTTCGCAACGTGGCCGGAATTCGCGTCCGGCAGCAGGGCGGCCCCGGCGCGCTGACTTCGATTCAATCGCGGGGCCTGCGTCCGCAGGACACCGCGCTGCTGGTAGACGGACTCCGGCTGCGCGACGTGACCGGCATCAGCGGCGACGCGACCAGCTTTCTGAGCGAACTGTTCACGGTGAATACCGACCGGGTCGAGGTTTTGCGCGGGTCGGGTTCATCGCTCTACGGCACGAACGCCATCGGCGGCGTCATCAACGTCGTCACCGATCAGGGCGGCGGGCGTCCGCGCGGCGAAGTTCAACTGGAAGGCGGCACGCTCGGCCTGTTTCGCGGTCGCGCCCAGACGGCGGGCGGGCTTTTTTCGGATCGCCTCGTCTACAGCGCCGGTCTGGCCCATTTGAACGTGTCGAACGGCATCGACGACCGGAATCCGACCCGTTCCTGGAGCGGCCAGGCGTTCACCCGCTACTCCTTCACGCCGAACATCACGCTTTCCGGACGGATTTTCGGGAATACGTCGTTCGTCAGCCTGTTTGAAAGCCCGATTATCGCCCCCGGCGCGACGCTTCCGGCCTCCGGCATCGTGGATGCCCGCCCGCTCACGTTGAATCAGCTTCGGGCCTTTGAAAACAACCGGCCCTTTACGCTCGGAAACGCCAATCTCGTCCCCGGCTACAACGATCTGACCAACCGGCGCGATTCCGGTTTCGTGACGGGAGCATTCGTGTTTTCGCACCGGGTCAACGATGTGGTGAACTACCGCGTAAGCTGGCAGTCGGCCCGGACCGACCGCGATTTCAGCCGCGGTCCGAGCACGGTGAGCGTACCGGATGCGTTCATTTTCCCTCGTACCTTCAATGATTTATCCACCTTCAATGGTCGAACCGACATTCTCAACGCGCAGGCCGACATCCGCATCGGTCGGCATTCGCTGCTGTCGGTCGGGTATGAATTCGAGCGCGAGGATTACCGCAACCGGAACACCGATGAAAACCCAGTGGCCGATTTCCGGACCAACAACTTCACCAAGGCGCTTCAGCGGAGCAACACCTTTTACATTCAGGAACAGCTTCGCCTGCTGGAAGACCGGTTCCAGGTTTCGCTCGCCTTCCGGACTCAGAATTTCGACCTTTCGCGGCCTCAATTCGACGGTCTGACGAATCCCTACGCCGGATCGACGGCGGCGAATCCGAAAACGGCGCTCACCGGGGACGGCTCGATTTCCTACTTCTTCCGTTCGACCGGAACGAAAATCCGCGCCCACATCGGCAACGGCTATCGCGTACCGTCGCTGTATGAACGCTACGGAAACTCGCCGTTCGGCAATTTCGGCGACCCGCGCCTGAGCGCGGAGCGGTCCATCGCCACCGACGCGGGGGTTGACCAGTCATTTTTCAAGGACCGCCTGAAAATCGGCGCGACGTATTTCTACACCCGGCTTCAGGAAGTGATCGATTTCGGGCCGACGCCCCAGCCCGACCCGTTCGGGCGGGTTTTCGGCGGCTACCTGAACACCGGCGGCGGCATCGCGCGGGGGGCGGAAGTGAGCGTGCAGGCGCGTCCCACCCGTTCCACTTCGCTGACGGCGTCCTACACCTACACCAATTCCGACAACCGCAAGGCAACTGGTGGCCAGATTCGGGGGTTCAATCAGCCTGACCACACCTTCGGGCTGACCGCGACGCAGTTTTTCGCGAAACGGTTCGACGTGACGGTGGATGTTTACGCCGCGACCAACTCCCTCACGCCCTATTTCGATTCCGCCACTTTCGCGACCCGCGTGTTCCGTTTCGAAGGTTTGAAACGGGGCGACGTGGTGTTCGGCTACAACCACCCGCTCGGCGACCGGACCCTCCGGCTCTACGTCAAGGTCGATAACTTCAACAATATGAAGTACTTCGAGGGTGGCTTCCGGACGCCCGGCGCGACCTTCACCGGCGGCGCGACGTACCGGTTTTAAAGGATGAAGGATGAAGGCGGAAGGATGAAAAAAGTCTGGAGTCTGGAGTCGAGAGTCTTGAGTCCGGAAAATAAAAGGCTTGACAGGCCGGGGACGAAACCGGACGTTCCTTCATCCTTCATCCTTCATCCTTCATCCTTCATCCTTCATCCTTCATCCTTTTCCATGAAATCACGTTCCTCCTACTTTCTCCCCGCCGCCGTCATTCTCGGCCTGGTTCTGACCGTGGCGGGTATCGAGGCGTGGCGGTCGTTCAAGGCAGCCCCGAAAAACGCTCCGGCGGCGACCGGGACCGCCGGATTCCCGAAAACCCTGACCGACGGGACGGGCGAAAAGGTCACGATTTCCAAAAAGCCCTTGAGGATCGTTTCCCAGACGCTTGCGACCGATGAAATTCTGCTGGAAATGCTTCCGCCGGAACGACTTGTGGCCCTGAGCGAAGTCGCCGACGATCCGAAGTACAGTTTTTGCGCCGACAAGGCCAAAGCCGTCAAAGCGCGCTGTACCAACAGCGCCGAGGAAGTTTTAAAGCTCGAACCCGACATGATTTTCGTCGCCAGCTATAGCCGCGCCGAAATGGTTCAGCTTTTGAAAGCCTCCGGCGCGCCGGTGTACCGGTTTTCGCACTTCGATTCCATTGCCGACATTCGAGGGAACATTCGCGCGCTCGGTGAAGCGACCGGTTCTGAACCGGAGGCCGAGGCACTCATCAAGAAAATGGACGATCGCATTTCCGCCGCGAACCGCAAGGCGGTGGCGAGCGGGAAGAAGTTGCGGGTGCTGTCGTTCAGTTCTTCAAATGACACCGCCGGAAGCGGAACCAGCTTCGACGATGTGTTGAAAGCGTTGAACTGCGTGAACGTGGCTACCGAAAACGGCGTTTCGGGCTTCCGACAGGTGAGCAGCGAGCAGTTGACGCGCTGGAATCCGGATTACATCGTGACCAGCGCCCCGCCGGGACGCGCGGAAGACGTACGACGAAAACTGTTGCAGAATCCCGCCGTCGCGGCGACGCCCGCCGGACGCCCCGAACGCATTATCGTCGTTGAAAGTCGCGCTTTTACCGCCATTTCGCACAACATCGCAGACTGCGTCGAGCAGATCGCGGAAGGACTCTTCAAATAAAGGATGAAGGCGGAAGGATGAAGGATGAAGTTTTGATGAACGAGAAAGGAATTTCCGGCTGGGACGCCCGGTCCTGGGTCGGCTTTTTTTCATCCTTCATCCTTCATCCTTCATCCTTTTTGGGTCTTGGCCTGATTGCCCTTTTTGTAGTTTCGGTTTTGGCCATCAGTATTGGAAGCGTCCACATTCCACCGGTCGTTGTGCTTAAAGTACTGGCCCTGAAAGTTTTACCGGTCGGACGGGTGGACGCGACGGGGATTTCGGCGGCGGACGCGGCGGTGGTCTGGTCGCTGCGGATTCCCCGCGTACTGGTCGCCGCCTTCGTCGGGGCCTCGCTCGGACTGGTCGGGGCGCAGATGCAGGGCCTGTTCCGCAATCCGCTCGCCTCGCCCGACATCACGGGCACAAGCGCGGGCGGCGCGCTCGGCGCGGTCGTGGCGATTGCCGCCGGGCTGTCGGTCCGGTCGATGTTCTACATCCCGATCTTTTCCTTCATCGGGAGTTTCGCCGCGCTGTTTTTCGTCTATTCCATCGCCACCCGGCGCGGTCGCACCCCCGTCGCGACCTTGCTGCTCGCGGGCGTCGCCGTCAGCGCGCTCGTCGGCGCGCTCACATCCCTTGTGATTTCAATGGCCTGGGTGAAATGGGAAGTCGGGCAGGAAATTACCTTCTGGCTCATGGGCGGACTCGACAGTCGGCTGTGGGCGCACGTCGGACTGATCGCCCCCTGTTTTCTGATCGGCGCGGCCATTGCGGGCTTCCACGCGCGGGAACTCGACATTCTGCTTTCCGGAGAGGAAACCGCCCGCTCGCTCGGCGTTGAAATCGAGCCGATGAAGCGGGTCGTTCTGGTCGGCTCGGCAATCCTGACCGGCGGCGCGGTCGCGGTCAGCGGCGTGGTCGGGTTCATCGGGCTGGTCGTTCCGCACATCGTCCGGCTGGTGCTCGGCCCGCGCCACGGGCGGCTGCTTCCCGCAAGCGCCCTGCTCGGCGCGATCCTCGTTATCTCCGCCGACCTGTTCGCCCGGACGGTCAATCGGCCCGAGGAAATCCGCCTCGGCATCGTGACCGCCCTCATCGGCGCGCCGTTTTTCCTGCACCTGCTGCTGAAACGCGAAGGCTGAACCGCGCCACCGGTCGTCGGTGGTCGTCCCGCTGGGGATGAATGCCTTCAATATTCGCCCGGCGGGATTCCGGCGAATTCCGAAACCTTTTGGAAAAGGGAATGTTTATCGGGACTGGACGGTTTTTGTTTTTGAAACCGTTCGGCGGGGCACCGGTCCGCTCTGAAACATCCGTCCTGGATTCCACGGCGTATTTTTAGAAAAGGAAAACCAATGTACATCGGAAAATTGCTTCGAGGATTGACCTCTTTCGCGCTTTTCTCGCTCGTTTTCGCCGGGGCCGCCGAGTCGGCCGCCGCGCAGACGGTCCGTGACGTGTACCGGCAGGCGAAAGATTCGGTGGTGGTGGTCAGAACTGTCCAGCGCGAGGTTGCATCCACCAACCAGGGGAAAACGCTGGTCAGCGCGCCCGGACTTGGTTCAGGCGTCCTGATTTCAGCGGATGGAAAAGTGCTGACCGCCGCGCATGTCGTCCAGACCGCCGACCAGATTGCCGTGCAATTCGATGAAAACACAATCGTTCCGGCAAAAGTGGTCGCCTCCCAGCGCGTTTCCGACGTGGCGCTGATTCAACTGCTTTTCGTCCCGAAAGGCGTCAAACCAGCCACGCTCGGCGATTCCGACAAGGCCGAAATCGGCGAGGAAGTGGTGGTCATCGGCGCGCCGTTCGGTTTGGAAAAATCGCTTTCGGTCGGCTATATCAGCGGTCGGAAGCAATCGAACGTCCGGATGGGGAGCTTTCAGGCGGTGGATTTCCTCCAGACCGACGCGGCCATCAACACCGGCAATTCCGGAGGCCCGATGTTCAACATGAAGGGCGAGGTCATCGGAATCGTCAGCAACATTCTGACCCGCTCGGGCGGTTTTGAAGGAATCGGCTTTGCCGCTACTTCAAACATCGCGAAACAGGTTCTTCTTGAACAGAAATCGTTTTACAGCGGCGTTGAGGGAATTCTGCTCGACGGGAAAATGGCCCAGGTTTTCAATGTCCCGCAGGAGGCCGGGTTTCTGATTCAGTACGTTGCGGAAGGTTCGCCCCTGTGGCGGATGGGGGTACGCGGCGGGGAAGTCAGCGCGGTCATTGATGGAAATGAACTCCTCCTTGGCGGCGACGTTATTTTGTCGATTAACGGTGTCAAAGTTGCACCGGGAAACCGCAATTACGACGATATTTTTCGAAAACTGAGCGGCCTCAAACCGGGCGATACCCTGAACTGCAAGATTTTGCGGGCGGGCGAGGTCCAGGAGCTTTCGACCGTCATCGCCGACCAGTGATGCTGCCTCGGAATTGTTGAAATCAGGAGATTTCAGCCATGGTGAAGTACACGTTGTCTTCAGTTTTCCTGATTTTGGCCGGGCTTTTTCTTCTGGCCGGAAAACGACAGGAACCCAAGGCCGAAGGCGGTTTCAATCTGCCTTCGAAACTGGTGTTCGACAATTCCGAGGGCGAGCCGAAGTTTTCGCGATTCGCGGGTTACGATCAGGATAAGGGTACCGTCGAGTTCGACCACGCCGCGCACGTCGGCTATCAATCCCTGAACTGCGCGATTTGCCACCATACCAACGTTTCAACCTTGAAAATCGGGGACGGCAAGGCGAGCGAGTTCGTTCCCCGTTGTACCAACTGCCACACCGACCAGCCCGACGCGCCCAGCCCTTTCGAAGGGACTAACGAAACCGCGAAGTTCAAGGGCAAACCCGCTGTTGAGGTGAAATTCGCCTTCATGGGCCGGGAAACCTCAGCGAACCCGGCCCGCCTCGCCGGGTGCATCGCCTGCCACAAGGAAATGGGCAAACAATTCCCCAAAGCCGCCCGCGTGACCGTCTGCAACGCCTGCCACAATGGGTAAAACCACCGGAAACGCGGAAATAGAGCGGTCTTCAAATGGTTGCGACCCAAGAAGATAGCCCCATACCCGGAGCGCACGGGCGAGGGTATGAGAAAGATGTGGTCTTACGCATCATTCTTTTCCCACGGCCTCCCTGCGGTCCGGCCGTGGGCTATCAACTAAACTGGTCGCAATCAAACGAAAACCGCTCTTGCCCCGCCTGACTCCTGACGCTCGACTCCAGATTCCAGACTTTTTTCTCAGACTGAACCCTTTTTCCAATCTCACCGGTATTGACCCGTGAAAGGCGAAAAACGCCTTCGAGATTCGGAAAAAGGAGCTTCACGCCATGACCATCGCTGATGTTTTCGCCGTCGTTGTCGGACTTGCCCTCTTGTGCGGCGGACTGGCCGCCCTTGCCGTCCTGCTTCAAACACTTTTCCCAAACGCCATCGCCCGCGCCGCCGATCACGCCGGAAACCGACCCGTCCGGATGGGCTTCCTCGGCGGTTTCGCGTTCGTTTTCTTTTTCCTCTCCATCGTCATTGCCGGAAAACTTCCCGGTATCGGCCATCTGTTTGCCCTGACGGTCCTTCTGACCGGGCTTTCCACCGCCATGCTCGGTGGAGCGGGCGTCATCCGGCGACTTTCCGAAAAACTCCCGCAAAATCAACATTCAAATGGCTTTATCGGGCTGCTTCAATCCGCCGCCATCCTCGAACTGACCTTCCTGATTCCGTTCGTCGGATGGTTCGTCATCCTTCCCGCCACCTTCGCCGTGATGCTCGGAACGGGACTGCGAACTCTCTTCCACATCCCTGGTTTTCTTCGTCAGCCAGTCGCCCCGCAACCCGTTCAAACCTTTCACGTTCAAGCCTGATTCCGGAGGCGTTATGGTCAACCGCCGTCATTTTCTGGGAATGGCCGGAATCGCGACCGCCGCCGGCCTTTCCGCCTGCTCACGTTGGATGCCCACCGGGCGAGCCGCGTCAGCGGCGGGGGAAGCTGGCCGAGCCGCGCAAGCGGTGAGGCAAGCGCTCAACCGGCTGACCTTTGGACCAGCCCCCGACGAACTCGACCGTGTTTCCGGAATTGGCGTGAATGCCTTTCTGGAAGAACAACTTGCGCCCGATTCCATCACCGACTTTCAAGCCGCGTTCAAAGTCCGGCGCATCGAATCGCTCGCCCTCGGTGCGCCCGGCGTCTATGACTTCACCTCCGAAGAACTCATTGCCGATCTGCGCCGGGCGACCATTCTCCGGGCCGTTTACAGCCGCCGTCAGCTTTTCGAAGTGATGGTCGAATTCTGGAACGATCACTTCAACATTTATTCGGAAAAGGGTGACTGCGCTCAACTTCTGGTCGTTCACGACCGCGACGTCATCCGCCAGAACGCCTTCGGGAAGTTCCGCGACCTCGTCACGGCGGTGGCGAAAAGCCCGGCGATGCTCGTTTACCTCGACGGAAAAGCCAACGTCAGCGGCAATCCGAATGAAAACTTCGCCCGCGAACTGCTGGAACTTCACACACTCGGCCTTGACGGCGGCTACACCCAGGCCGACGTCCGCGAGGCCGCCCGCGCGCTCACGGGCTGGCGCGTACGCGAGGGCCTCATCGGCCGTGGCCGCCCCGATTTTCAACCCGACCTCCACGACGATTCGGAAAAGGTCATTCTTGGAACGGTTTTTCAAACCGGCGCGGCAAACAACCTCGACCGGCTGATTGATCTGGCCGTCAGCCATCCCGCGACTTCGCGACACCTTGCCCGGAAACTGTGCCGCCGATTCATCGGGGACAATCCGCCCGCCGGCGTCGTTGAAAAAGTGGCCAACCGTTTTCGCGAAACCGACGGCGACATCCGCGAAGTTCTCCGGGAAATCGTTCACTCAAAAGAATTTGAAGTCGCTGGGCCGAAGTTCAAACGGCCCTTTCGGTACGCCGTATCCGTCCTCCGCGCCACCGGGGGAGACACTGACGGCGGCGCGGGATTTCAGAAGCAACTCAAATCGCTCGGCCAGTTGCCGTTCGACCGACCCACGCCCGACGGTTTTCCCGACGGCGACGGCCACTGGCACGCGCACGTCCTCCCGCGCTGGAACTTCGCCGCGTCCCTCTGCGCGGGCGGCATCAAGCACACCTCAGCCAATCTCGAAAACGCGCCATCGACGCCCGAGGCAACGCTTCAACATCTTCTCGGACGCCCCATAAAGACTTTTGAAACAAGTACTTTTGCTGAATTCCGGGAAAAATCCGAAATCCTTCCGCTCGCCCTCTGCCACCCCGAATTCCAATACCACTAACTACTAACTACTAACTGCTAACTGCTTCGACGCTTCCATGACCACTCACACGCTTCTCATCGTCAATCTTCGCGGCGGCGCGGATGGTCTCAACATGGTCGTGCCCTTTACGGAAGACGCGTATTACCGGGCGCGACCCACGCTGGCGATTCCCCGACCGGGGACGCCCGGCGGGGCGGTTCTCGATCTGGATGGCCGGTGGGGGCTTCATCCGGCGCTCGGACCGCTCCTGCCGCTTTTTCAAAACCGCGAACTGGCCCTGATTGTCGCCGCCGGGCGTCCCGGTTCATCGCTTTCCCATTTCGAGGCGTGGGATGAAGTCGAATCGGGGGCGCTCGGTGACACGCTTCCGACCACCGGCTGGGCCGCGCGGCTTCTCGAACCTTCGAAAAACGAATCGCCGCTGCGCGCGGTCGCCTTTCAGGACACCATGCCGCGCCTTTTGACCGGCGTGAACGGCGCGATGGCGCTCCGTTCGCTCGATGAATTCAAACTTGCCGTTCCAAAACCCAAAGCGCCGGCGGCGCTCCGGGCGCTTGGCGGTTTGTATCACCAGACCGAACTGCCGGTAGGGCGGTGGGGCGAGCGAACCCTTGCCGCGCTGGCCGCGCTCGACGATATTGAACGCGCACCGAAAAATGACGATGGATTCCCGAAAACCGAATTCGGAGAACAACTTCGCGGACTTTTACGGCTTATTCGGGCGGGGATCACGCCGGAAATCGCCTCGGTGGAACTCCGCGCTTGGGATACGCATTTTTTCCAGGGCGGGCTGACGGGCCACCATCCGAATCTGATGCGTGAGCTTTCCGAGGGGCTGATAACGTTCTGGGCCGGACTTGGTGAACTGAAAGGAAACGTGACGGTTGTCGTTCTGACCGAATTCGGGCGACGGGTGGCGGAAAACGGCAGTTCCGGGACGGACCACGGGGAGGGAAGCGTGATGTTCGTACTCGGGACCGGCGTCACCGGCGGCAAAGTTCATGGCGACTGGCCGGGCCTGAACCATTTGACCAGCTTTGAAAATATTCCGGTCACGACCGATTTTCGGACCATCCTTGCTGAAATCGCCTCAAAACGATTTTCCAACGTCAACCTTTCCAGGGTTTTCCCGAAATTCCAGTCTTCAAGCTACCTGAATCTGATAACATAAAAATCCCAATAAAAAACACACTTACAACCAAAAAATGACCTCAATCAACCCTCAACGCCCTTTCGCCGTGATCGTTTCGGACGCCCAAATCGTCCGGGACGTTCTTCATGGTCGAACCGAGGTGTTCGCGGAACTGGTCGAGCGTCACCACCGGCGGGTCTTCGCGCTCGCCCTCCGGATGGTTGGAAACCGCTCTGACGCGGAGGACATTTCCCAGGAGGTTTTCGTGAAACTTTATGAAAACCTCCACAAATACGATCCGGCCCAGCCCCTTCAAAACTGGCTCCTTCGGATCGCCAGCAATCACACCCTGAACTGGCTCGAAAAGCACCGAAAAGGGAAGGAAGTTCTGGAAAAAGAAGAGCTTGGCGAGCATCGTCCGACCCTTCGGCTGGCCGATGCCGCGCCCCTCCCAGATGCCCGTGTCGAACAACGCGAACTCAATGAAGCCCTTTCCGCCGCGCTCGGACGGCTTCCCGACAACTACCGCCTCGTCGTTGTCCTGAAATACATCGAGGAGTACACCGCCGAGGAAATTGCCGAAATTCTCGGCGCGCCGCGAAACACCGTGAAAACCTGGATTCTCCGCGCCCGCGACGCCCTGCGGACCGAACTCTCCACTTCGGGAGGGATGACACTATGAAATGTCCCGAAATCCGCCAGCATCTCGCCCTCATTTCACTCGGAGAGGATCGTCCGCCGACGTCGGTGCAGGCCGAAATCGAACTCCACCTCCGCGCCTGTCCCGATTGCCAGCGGTGGGTCGCCGCCGAAAACCAGCTTTCCGCCGCCCTCTCCGGCGCGCCGATGGTCGCCCCGCCTTCCGGTTTTACTGCCCGGACAATGGAGAAAATCCGCCGCAACCCGATTCAGGAACGCCGCGCGATCATCGAAAAGCGCGCCCTTCGCGATCGGAACTGGTGGATACGCCCCGGCTTCGTCGCCCAAATCACCGCCGCCGCGGCGACTTTTTTCCTCGCGGTGACGCCGATTGGTCAGATCGCCATCGGCGGATTCGGTGAACTGACCGCCAGCGCGCGCCGCTCAGTCGAAATTGTCGGAGCCGTGGCCGGACCGGGACAGCAAAACGCGGTCAATCTGGCCTCCCGGACCGCCTCGCCACTCGATTTCGCCCTCGCGGTGGCCGTTCTTGCCTTCGCCGTTGGCGTTTTTGCCCTGATTCAACGCTTTTCAAAACGCAGGAAGGGAAATCGATGAATCCCGCCATTTTTCTTTTCTCGATATTGAACGATCCGAACCTGGACAAACTCGGCCAGGCCGCCGAAGCCGTCAAACTCATCGCTCTTCTGATTTTGGGCGCGGGAATCCTCGCGGGTGTCAGCGCCTTTGCCCTCGGCCTCCGGATGTATTTCCGTTCTTCCGTCGAACGCTACGACCGGGTGGTCGAAACCCGCTCCGGTACGCTTCAGTTCTTCATCGGAGCCATCAACGGGCTGATCCTTCTATTCGTCGTGACCATTCTTTCAAAACTCGGTCCGCTCGTGCTGATTGGCCTTCTCATTCTCTTTATGGCCGCGATTCTCGCCCTTTTCGGGTACGCCGCGCGCCTCCGTGAACTCGGGGCGAGTATTCTCGCGCTCGGCAACGGCGAATTCTCCGAACTGAAAGCCTGTCTCGTCGGTACCGCGCTCCTCATCGCCGTCTTTTTCATCCCGTTTGTCGGCCAGATCTTCTGGCTCGGCTTTGTCCTTCAATGTTTCGGGACCGCCCTGCTGCGTTTCTTCTCCCGTTCCGCCCCGGAACCCGCCTCCGACCTCACCGCGCCGGTCCGCTTCGAGTGACTTCAGATTGATTTATGACCCCGACCACCCTTCATAACTGAAAAAGCAACAACGGTCCGGGACTTTTACGTCCTCGGCCATCTTCGAATAAGCCAAACTGAAGGACGCTAACTTTCCTCGATAAACCTATTTAATAGAACACTTAGAAAATATTGCCGTTCATTCCCCCAATCCTTCGAAGAATTTTTTTCGAAAAAAATCAATTCAGGGGTTTACAGGCAATTCCAAAATGCTTATAACTCTCGCATTCCACATAAGGATTGCTTATTTCTTCCGGCTTATGAACGCCTTCCTCACTCCACTCGATGTCGTCGCCAGCGCCTCCGGAATGGTCCTTTCGACCGTTCTGTCGAGCCTTGTCGTCCTCGGTGGGGTCGTAGTCGTACGGCTTTCGGCGGTCGAAATTCTTCTTGGAAGCATTTCGATTATTCGCCGAACGCAAAGTACGGGGGTGGCGCAAGCCTAAGGCAGATTCGAACGACACATCGAAAGCCACCCCCGCAAGAGGGTGGCTTTCGTCGCGTATGAGAGGTCGCGTACCAACATGTCCGAGCGTTCCGGTTCACAAGTGGTCATCGAGTCGCTGATCCGCAACGGCGTGGATACCGTTTTTGGCTATCCCGGCGGGGCGATCATGCCGCTCTACGATGCCCTTTACGACGCACCGATCACCCACATCCTCACCCGCCACGAGCAGGCCGCCGTCCACGCCGCCGAAGGCTACGCGCGGGTTTCCGGGAAAGTCGGGGTCTGCATCGCCACTTCCGGACCTGGCGCGACCAACCTCGTCACCGGACTCGCCGACGCCTGGATGGATTCCATCCCGATTGTCGCCATCACCGGGCAGGTGGCCACGCACCTCATCGGCACCGACGCTTTTCAGGAAACCAACGTCGTCGGCGTTTCCACCGCCGTCACCAAGCAGGTCATCCAGCCCCGGACGGTGGACGAACTCCCCGCCGCCATGGCCGAAGCCTTTTACCTCGCGGCTTCCGGACGACCCGGCCCGGTGCTGGTGGACATCCCGAAAGACGTCCTTTTAAAGAAGACTTCCACCCCGGAGATCGCGGAAACGGGCGTTCGGATTTCAGGCTACGTTGAACGCCCCGATCCCGACTTCGCCCTCGTCGAGGAAGCCCTCGACGCCATCCGCGCCGCCCGCAAACCCCTCATCATCGTGGGCGGCGGCTGCAAGATGTCGGGCGAAAAGACGGTCGAGAAATTCCGTCACTTCTGCGCCGTGACCGGAATCCCCGTCACGACCACGCTCAACGCCATCGGAACGCCCGCCCCCGATTACCCCTATCTGTTGGGAATGCTGGGGATGCACGGATTGAAGCGGTCCAACGTGGCGGTTGGCGAATGCGACGTCCTCATCGCGTTGGGAATGCGTTTTGACGACCGCGTGACCGGCGCGCCCGCGAAATTCGCCAAACAGGCGCGGATCATCCACGTCGAACTCGACCCGGCGGAAATCAACAAGCTCATTCCGGTTGAATTCGGCATCAACGCCGATCTCGGCGACGTGCTCGACCGCTGGCTCGACGAACTCGCGCACGCGCCCTACGCCACGCCCGCCGAATGGCACGAGGAATCCTTCGCGCCCGGCGACGGCCTGAAAATTCCCTCGGCTGTCGAACGAAGCGTCGTTCCGCCGACTTCCGTCCTCGACATGCTGTTCAAACTGCTTCCGCCGGACGCGGTCGTGACGACCGACGTCGGCCAGCATCAGATGTGGACCGCCCAGCGGGCATTTCCGTACGGCGCGCGCAACTTCCTGACTTCAGGCGGGTTGGGGGCGATGGGCTTCGGCCTGCCGTGCGCCATCGGCGCTCAATTCGCCTGCCCGGACCGCACCGTGGTCGCGGTGGTCGGTGACGGCGGATTCCAGATGTCCATCGCCGAACTCGCCACTCTCAAGCGGCACAACCTGCCGGTCAAGGTTCTGGTACTCGACAACAAGTTTCTCGGAATGGTCCGCCAGTGGCAGGAACTGTTCCACGACGGCCGATATTCCGCCGTCGATCTGCGCGACAACCCCGATTTCGCCGCCATTGCCCGTGCGTACGGCGTGGGCGGCATGACGCTTGACGATCCGGAAGCCATCGAGTCCACCCTGCGGGAATGGCTCGCCGCTCCCGGCCCGACGCTCCTCCACGCCGAATGCCACGTGGAACAGAACGTCTACCCGATGATTCCCGCCGGCGCCGCCATCAACGAAATGATCGAGGCCCGCCCCGGACAGCCGTAACCGTCTTTGAATGAAGACCTTATGATTTTAGATTTTAGATTGAAGATTTTAGATTGGGTCTGAAAACAATTCGAAAATCTTCAATCTTCAATCGAAAATCCCCAGAGGAGATTCGAATGCGCTCAATGGATTTCATGCTCGTTCTTCGTCACCGCCGCGTGCTTCCGAGACTGTTCATGCTGCTCGAACGCCTCGGCGCGGACTGCCGCCACTTCCAGTTCACGCAGCACTCCGCCTCCGGCGGCGGACGCCTGCGCCTGACCGTCGAGTGCCCGCCGATGCTGGCGCACCGCGTCCGGACGCAGATCGAGCGCCTCGTTGACGTGACGGAAACGCTTGAACTTCACGGCGAAGAGCCGGCGCACATTTTCGTGGCGGAACAAGCCGCCTGAGAATTTTTGATTGAAGATTTCAGATTGGAGATTTTCGATTGGGTTTGGCGATAGGAATGCGATTGGGGTTCCCGACGCTCCGACCAATCAAGAAATCTTCAATCTTCAATCGAAAATCTTCAATCCCCGGGATTTGGGTTCCCGGTATCGGCTCGGATTTTGGTTGGGGGGATGGATGGTCAGCGCTCTCATAAAACGGAGCACTGTTTCGACATCAAATACTGAAATCCGACCCGTTACTCGGGGACCCAAAACATTACTACTAGCAGTCAGTTGCCAGCAGTTAGTAGTCAGTAAAAAACAGAATCAAGAATCGGTTTAAACCTGATCCCTGATCCCAGACACCTGATCCCTTTTCCGTCATGAGTTTCGCCAACGCCTCCCACATCTGGAAAAACGGTCAAATCATTCCGTGGAATGAAGCCACGATTCACATTTCGGTCCACGGACTGCACTACGGCACGGGCGTGTTTGAAGGTATCCGGTGCTACAAGACGGTGGACGGACCGGCGATTTTTCGGCTGACCGATCACATGAAGCGGTTTCTGGCCTCTGCGAAGATTCATTTTCTGAATGTGCCGTACACCGTGGAGGAACTCGACCGCGCCTGCGTCGAGACGGTCCGCGCGAACGGGCTGGAATCGGGCTACATCCGGCCCATTTCATTCTTCGGAAGCGGATCGTTGAGCCTGTTTCCGGGCGCCTGTCCGGTTGAAACGGCGGTGCTGGTTTGGTCGTGGGGCGTATACCTCGGAGAAGACAGCCTGAAAAACGGCATTCGGGCGACGATTTCCTCATGGGCGAAGTTCGACACCAACGCGCTGCCGACCGAGGCGAAGGCGTGCGGGCAGTATCTCAACTCGGTACTCGCCACCCACGAAGCGCGCGCGCGCGGTTTCGAGGAAGCGCTTTTGCTCAATTCGCGCGGCGATTTCGCCGAAGGCGCGGGCGAAAATCTCTTCATCGTCAAAAACGGCACGCTTTACACGAACGGACTCGCCGGTGACGCGATTCTTCAGGGAATCACGCGCGACACGGTCCTCACGCTCGCCCGCGAGCGGGAAATTCCGGTGGTCATCCGGTCTCTGTCACGGACCGATCTGTTCACCGCCGACGAGGCATTCATTACCGGAACGGCCGCCGAAGTCGTTCCATTACGCGAAGTTGACGGGCGCGGCATCGGTTCCGACTCCGCCCGGCCCGTCACGCGAACCATTCAGGACGCCTTCCGCGCCGTCGTGGAAGGGCGTGATCCACATCATCGCAATTGGTTGACTTACGTTCCCGAAGCCACGGACGCCGCCCGCGCCTGAGCGACGGTCCGCTTTCCCCCGGAGGCAGTACCGATGTCAGTGCAATTTACCCAGATACCCAGCGAGACGCCCAAACCGATGACGGTTGCCACCCGTGCAACGTCCGGCGTCGTTCTTTCCTTTCCGACTTCAAGTCGCAAGTACCTCTCGTCGCTCAGTGAAATCAGCGGCGGCAAAAACGGCCTTTCGGGCGAATCGCTCCGGATGGTCCGCGCCGAAACGCCCGCTGGAACGGCCATTCCGACCCGCACCGACGAAACCGAGCGAATGGTGGTCATTCTGACCGGCGCCTGGTTTTTCACGGTCGCGGGCGAAAGCTTCGTCGCGGGCGCGGGAGACGCCGTCCACCTTCCGGCAGGCGTCGAGTACAAGGCGGAAGTTCTTGAAAACTCCGCCACGGTCGAAATTCATTCCGCCGCCGAGGAAAACCACCACACCGGCGAGCATTACCTTTGGGGCGTTTAGTCCCGAGCGCAGGAGACGACGATGAACGTTTTTTACGACAAGGACACCGACCCGAAATTTCTGGAAGGGAAGACCATCGCCATTCTCGGCTACGGCAGCCAGGGGCACGCCCACGCGCAGAACCTGCGCGACAGCGGTCACACGGTCATCATCGGCCTTCGCCCCGGCAGTGGATCGCAGCCGAAGGCGGAAGGCGCGGGGTTCCGCGTGTACGAAACCGCCGAAGCTGCCCGACGTGGCGACATCGTGATGATTCTGATGCCGGATGAACTTCAGCCGGAAACCTACCAGCGGGACCTTGCGCCGGTGTTCGAGCAGGCGGCGGCCAAAGGCGAAGCAAAATATCTCGCCTTCGGTCACGGTTTTTCGATTCATTTCAAGAAAATCGTGCCGCCGGACGCCGTTAACGTCTTCATGGTCGCGCCGAAGTCGCCGGGACATCTCGTCCGGAAGGAATTCGCGGGCGGCGGGGGCGTACCGATGCTGATCGCGGTTCATCAGGACCCGGCGGGGAACACGAAGGACATCGCGCTGGCCTACGCTGCGGCCATCGGCGGCGGAAAAGCCGGAATCCTCGAAACGAATTTCCGCGAAGAATGCGAAACCGATTTGTTCGGCGAGCAGGCGGTGTTGTGCGGCGGTGTGACGGAACTCATCCGCGCCGGATTCGAGACGCTAACCAACGCGGGGTACGCCCCGGAAATGGCCTACTTCGAATGCCTGCACGAACTCAAGCTCATCGTTGACCTCATTTATGAAGGCGGCATCGCCAACATGCGTTATTCCATCAGCAACACGGCTGAATATGGCGACATGACGCGCGGCCCGCGCATCGTGACGGACGAAACCCGCGCCGCGATGAAGGAAATTCTGTCCGAGATCCAGAGCGGGAAATTCGCCGACGAGTGGATGGATGAACACAAGGCGGGCAAACCGAACTTCAAAAAGATTTCCGCCGAACAGGCCGATCACCCGATTGAACAGGTCGGGACGAAACTGCGCGCCATGATGCCGTGGATTGAGCGCAACCGGCTGGTCAACAAGGCCAAAAACTGATTCTCCCCTTGCGTCTTTGCGCCTTTGCGTCCTTGCGTTTCTTTTTTGAACGCAGAGACGCAAAGGCGCAAAGGCGCGAAGAAAAACCATGCGAAGCAAAGCCATCACCGAGGGCGTCCAGCGGACGCCGAACCGCGCCATGCTCCGCGCGGTGGGTTTCCAGGACGGCGATTTCAACAAGCCGATCATCGGCGTCGCCAACGGTCACAGCACCATCACCCCCTGCAACATGGGCATCGGAAAACTCGCCGAACGCGCCGAACGGGCGCTGTTCGCAGCGGGAGCGATGCCGCAAACCTTTGGGACCATTACCGTCAGCGACGGCATCTCGATGGGAACACAGGGGATGCGGTATTCCCTCGTTTCGCGCGAGGTCATCGCCGATTCCATCGAGACGGCCTGCAATGCCCAGTGCATGGACGGCGTCATCGCCGTCGGTGGCTGCGACAAGAACATGCCCGGCGCGATGATCGCCCTCGCCCGAATGAACATCCCGGCAATTTTCGTCTACGGCGGGACGATTAAACCGGGACACCTCAACGGCGAGGATCTGACCGTCGTGAGCGCGTTCGAGGCGGTCGGGAAGTTTTGCGCGGGAAAAATCAGCCAGGAAGAACTGGTCGCGGTCGAACGCCACGCCTGTCCGGGGGCCGGTTCGTGCGGCGGGATGTACACCGCGAACACCATGTCCTCGGTCATCGAGGCGATGGGAATGAGCCTGCCATATTCCTCGACGATGGCCGCCGAGGATGAAGAAAAAGCCGAAAGCACCGCCGAATCGGCCAGAGTTTTGGTGGAAGCGGTCAAAAACCAGCTTCTTCCGCGTCACATTCTGACCAGAAAAGCCTTTGAAAACGCCATTGCCGTCGTGATGGCGGTCGGCGGTTCGACCAACGCCGTGCTGCACCTGCTCGCCATCGCCCACGCGGCGGACGTGAAACTTGAACTCGACGATTTCGCCCGTTTCCGCGAGCGCGTGCCGGTGCTGTGTGATTTGAAACCCTCCGGGAAGTACGTCGCGACCGACCTGCACCGGGCGGGCGGCATTCCCCAAGTGATGAAAATGCTGCTGGTTCACGGCCTGATTCACGGCGACGCGCTGACCATCACCGGAAAAACCGTGGCGGAAACACTGGCCGACGTCCCGGAGACGCCCGCACCGGGGCAGAACGTGATTCGCCCGTGGGAAAATCCGGTGTACCAACAGGGCCATCTGGCGATTTTGCGCGGAAATCTCGCACCGGAAGGCTCGGTCGCGAAGATCAGCGGCATTAAAGAGCCTTCGTTGACCGGTCCCGCGCGAATTTTCGAGTCGGAAGAAACCTGTCTGGTAGCGATTCTGGCCGGGAAAATTAATCCCGGTGATGTGGTGGTGATTCGCAACGAAGGGCCGCGCGGCGGTCCGGGGATGCGCGAAATGCTGTCGCCGACCTCGGCCATCATCGGCGCGGGCCTCGGCGATTCGGTCGGGCTGATTACCGACGGACGATTTTCCGGCGGTACGTTCGGGCTGGTCGTCGGTCACGTCGCGCCCGAGGCGGCGGTGGGCGGGCCGATTGCGCTTTTGAAAGAGGGCGATTCGGTCACCATCGACGCGGAGGCCGCCAAACTTCAAATCAATATTTCGGATGACGAACTTGAGCGTCGGCGCGCCGTGTGGACGCCCCCGCCTCCGAAGGAAACGCGCGGGGTGCTGGCGAAATACGCCCGGCTCGTGTCGTCGAGCAGTCTCGGAGCGATTACCGACGGAGACTTTTAACTTTTTTCAATTCCAACCTTGCGGAGTCTGGGGCGAGCCGGAGTATGCTCGCCCATCTTTTTTTGTGCGGTATTTTTTCCATGCCCCAGGTAGAAAATCACCCGGAAGTTGTTGAAGTACATCGAGATACAATGTGGCGGCGGTTGCCGGAACTCCGAATCGAGACGGCTCCGCAGGCGGAGCGGTTCATTCAGGACGTCGGCTTTTGTTCCGCGTTGACGGATTCGAGGCGCGCCGGACCGTCGCTTTACATTGCCGTTTGCGGACGCCGTGACGCGCACATGCCGCGCAACGTCCAGAAAGATCCGGAGGCCAGCCAGACCTGGTTTTTGAAAGACTCCATCATGGAACGCGGCAAGGTTTTCTACGCCAAATTCGGAAACGGACGGGCCATGTTCATCGCGCCGAGGCTGATCCCGGCGTTTCGGGCGGTGTGGGGAATTCAAAAAGCTGATGAAAAGGGCCTTTCGGATGACGCAAAGGCGGTTTTGAAAGTCCTGCGTCGCGAATGGGATATGGCGACCGCCGATTTGCGCGAGGAAACCGGCATTCCCGACCGAAAACGGGTGAGCGCGGCGATTGACGAGCTGCAATCGGTGATGCTGGTCGTGCCGGGACAGGCGGTGTACGAGCCGCGTTTCACCTACATCTGGACGCTCGCCGAAGGTCGGTTTTCGGAGGAATACAAGAAGAAAATTCCGTCCCGAGAGATCGCGCTCGGGGAAATTGCCCGAACGTACCTTTCCGGCGCGGGTCGGATTCAGCGGGGCGAACTGACGAAGGTTCTCGGCGTGGATCGCAAGGAAGCCGGAAGGGCGCACGCGGAACTGGTGGAGAGGAAGATTGCCGTACGGGAAGCGGTCGGCGTCTTCCGGCTGGCGTCGGTGGTGGAAAACTCCGACTGAATCACGATTTCGCCCGGGCCTTCTCGATGCTGTTCGCGAGATCATTGGCGAGTTGGCGCGAAACTTCATCAGCGGTGCCGGAGAACCTGCCGCCCTTCGGGCCGGGCCAGATGGTCTTGAGGTCCGCGTTGACCAGGCGAACGGTGCCGGTTATTCGGCGCTTGATCAGCTCGGTGGAAGGGTCCGACTTGGGGGGGTCGATCATCACTTGTAGATGGGTGTCGGCTGCGTTCTGGTCCTCTGAAATGGCGATCTGCGTTTTCCCCTGAAAATGAGCGCGAAGATTTGAAAGGAAAAAGGCGTTGAAGGCCGAATCCGAACCTTCAACCTTCAGGTAAACGGTTTTGACTTCCTTCAATTCCGCGACAACGGAGCCGGAATTCATATCCCGCGTTATCATTGAAGTGGAATATGCGGGACGTCGGGAATGTTGTGCCCGACCGTTCCGTGGAGTTCGGGATTCCCTGGGTGACGATTTGGGTACCGGATTTTCGCTTCTGTTTGTCGAGTCCCTCGGTCGCTCATCCCCAAGTTCGCGAATGAAGCCGTTCGAATTGGGCAGAATATTGCTTGAGTTTGACCGGGGATCTTTTGAGTCGAAAGGCTCCGGCCCGTTTTTGGAAGGCTCGTTTTTGACGATGATGTTCTCTGACCGGTCGGCGACGGACGGAGTCGGGTTGAAGTAATCCAGCAGCCAGAGCGCGCCGGAGGTGACCCCGACCAGCAGTGTCGCAAGCCCGGTCAGAGCAATGGCGGGCCGCATCTTGGATTCACCGGCAACCGGAGAAAAGAACGCCTTTCCAGCCCGACGGAATGAAAAGCCTACCGCCCGCGCGGGGGCGGTTTCCCGATAACCGACGTGGATGGTCGCCTTGGGGTTAAACTCCGCCCCGTCTTCCTTCGGAATACAATCGAAGGAAATTTTCTGCCCGCCCTCCAGCGTAATCGAGGTCTGACCGGGCAAAAACCGTTCTCCCGAGCGATCCCGCTCAAGGAACATCGTGGCCAGCGGAAGGCCGCCGGATTCCAAACGGACATCAATGATTTCAGCGTCATCCTCGACCTCGAAGTTGACGCCCGGCGAACTGAGGGGATTGAAGCGGGCAAACTCGACGCCGTCCACGCGAATCGTCAGCATCTCCGCCTTTGCGTCGCGCCGTTGTTCCGCCCGAACCCGAAGGTTCTCCTTCAAGGCCTGCCTATCGGCATCCGACAAGGTCGGCAGGGAAGGTCCGTGTCGCTGGGAATTGGAACTCGGCATTGGCGGTAACCTGAACTTCGGAATCTCGAGGCGTTCAATCGGAGGGGCAAATCCGACCTTGCAAATGAACCTGTGACTTTCTTCGGGATGAACGATGGTTCGGATTCGTTCGATCTCGGAAGCGTCACCTGGCGTTTCCAGCAGACGGGCGTTTTCCGTTTCGGTTCCCGGTATCTCCCACGGGGCAAAAATCCTCAGGGCGTTCACCACCACATCTGCAAATGGCGCCGAATCTCCCAGGGTTTTGAACTTTCGCTCTCCGTGCGGCCCTTGAACCACTTCGATTCGCTCTCCGAATCGTTCCTGGATTTCCCCCATCAGTTTCCCTTTGCGGGATCGAAAGTAGGGATCGTCCTTGGCTTCGGCCTCGTCCGGGGCCAGTTTTTCAAAAATCGCCATCGTTTCCGGCGTTGTGTAGTTGTAGAGCAACCGACAGAACGCCAACGTCACATAGAACGAATTCCGTTTCAGCGTCGCCTTCACCAGGTGTTTGACGTAATGGATCGCCATTCGCGCCTGATGTTCGGGTACGTCGCAATACGTCCCTTCGAGTTCCTTCTCGAAAGGTTCCGTTTCGGTCAGCACCAGTCGCTGAAACAGGTGCGCTTCGTTAAAAACGGCCTTGCTGCGGGACGATTTCGATCCCGTATCGACTTTCGGTCGATAGTAAAGTCGTTTTTCCTGGGCTGCTGCTGCCACTTCGAGTTTTTCCGCCGCAATCCCGGTGACGCGGAGTGCAAGGTCGCGATTGTCGAGAATAAAAAAGGCGGTCTGAAAGGCTGTTGCCAGCCAATCATCAGGGGTATTCGTTTTGTTCCCGGCCATGTTTTTATTGTTTTCAGCTCATCAAAGCTGCGACGGACAGTACCAAGCCCGGGGCGAACTTTTCAAAAAATAAACTGATTTTTCGTTCCCGTCCGTGTGACTTTTGAAAAAAATCTGGCGAAATGCGGAAAAAATCGGTTTTTTCGTCCATGTTTCAGCCGCCGTCGTTCGCCCTGTCCGTTCGGCGGGGCAAATACCGGGCTGAACAGACTACCTTTCCTTTGGTTGCTTTTGTGCCCTCACGAGGCGGAAGCCCAGGTTGTGGTGCCGGTAACCATACGGCAGGGCAATGCGGTGCGCCGCCCGGCACCCCACCGCAGGTTCCTGATAACTCCCCCCGCGAATGACATGGCACGCCCCTGAGGATGGTCCCGTCGGGTCGGTTGCGGCCTGGCTGGAATATTCGCCAAACCAGTCCGAACACCACTCCCCCACGTTTCCCCGCATGTCATACAAACCCCACGCATTCGGTCTTTTTAGGCCGACCGGATGACAACTACCATCCTTCGCATTTACGACGTACCACCCGGTTTCTTCTATATCGCCCAAAGCATCGTCACTGGTTGCCCCCGCGCGGCAGGCGTATTCCCATTCCGCTTCCGTCGGCAGGCGGTATTCCCATCCATCATCGGATTGCGCGTTTAACCGGCGGCAGAAATCGACACAATTTTTCCACGACACCTCTTCCACCGGAAGCGAATCGCCGGTGTCAAAGCTTGGGTTGGTTCCCATGACCGACTCCCATTGTGCCTGCGTCACCTCATATCGTCCCATGTAGAACGGCTTTGAAATCGCGACCCGATGTTGTGGCGTTTGGGAGAGAAACGATTCCAACTGGGGTTCGGGTGAATCTCTGCGGTCCTTCCACAAAGCCAGATATTCGGCGAATGCCTTTCGAGCATCGCTTTCGGTTGATCCCATCGTGAAGGTCCCGGCCTCGATCAGGACCATTTCCACTTTCTGGCCCGGTCCGATCTCCGGCGAAATCACCTTCTCCAGTTGTTTCGCGGGCGCGGGCGTCACCGTGGGTTTCGGGGTCGCGGGTGCCTGACCAGCGAGGGGCATGGCGGTCACAAGAAAGGTCAGGGCCAGAATAAGTCCGGCGCGACTCCGTTTCGTGGTGTGGTTCATGGCGGTTTTCATTGGAATGTCATTGGGGGAAATATTCAGGCCGCTGGAACCAGCGCCAGAGGTTGAACAGGTATTTTTTATCTCGGTTCGCCCTGGATAACGAAAGAGGCCCAGTAAAACGGCGCCGACCAGCGTTTGTCCTTCATCATTTTCAACTGTGCTTCACGCAGCGCCGCGGAAGGACGGAGCTTTTCCTTGCCGAGCATGCCCCGGTACATCTCGGTCATCAGCACCGAGGTCGATTCGTCCGACACCGACCACAGGCTGACCATGACGCGCGCCGCCCCGGCGTACATGAAGGCTCGGGTCATTCCGATCATTCCTTCGTTTGCATTGACCTGACCCAATCCGGTGCGACACCCGCTCAACACGACCATCTCGACCGGGAGCTTCATTCTGAAGACATCGGACGCATGCAGAAAACCGTCGGACGGCTCTCCCTTCCGGTTCACCATCGAGAGCGCCAGACCGGAGAGTTCCGGGCGGATATTGTTGATGAAGCCGTGGGTCGCGAAATGGAGAAAGCGGTATTGCCCCAGGTCTTCCTTCAAAACGTTCTGGCGACTGGCGTTGAAGTCCAGTTCGAGCCGGCACTGATCCGGGGGGACCAGTGCGGCAATCGCTTTTGCTTCTTTCCGGCTGCCGGGCAGGCGCCTGAGTGGCCAGGAGCGGTCAGCCCCATCGACATCGGTTGCCGACCGCTGGGCATCGGTTTCCACTGCATTGGGGGATATTGGGTCTTTCCCCGATTTGACCCGGAGGTCATTTGGAGCAAAGACCGGGTCGGCCCACACCGCGACCGTTTTGGGCGAGGGTGCCCGTCCGTCGGTATTCTGCCGGATGGCCGCAAGGGTCCCGATGGACGGCAACACCGTGATCTCGCACTGGGTGGCGAGATACTGGTCCGTCCCCAGCATGGTCAGCGCACCGAATGGGATGTAATGCAGAATCTCGTCCGGGATGAAAATCACCCGTTTGCCGATCGCCTGTTTCCCGACCCCAATCAGAAGCTGGATGGAAAGGACATATGAGGCTTTCTCAAATTCCTTGTCCGCCTCGGCAATCCGTTCCGCACGTTTTTCCGGCGTCTCGAAATTGACCGAGCGACCGCGAGCGGCGATGGCATCATAAAACTGGCGGGCGTACCGTTCGAGGTAAACTCTTCCGATCCCCCGGTAGGCCTCCATTCCGGTTGGCGTCACAACCCATGTAAAAAGGGTGGTTTCCTGGACGTCATAAGCCACCAGGATCATATCCGGATCGAGCAGTTTTTGAATTTCCGGCAGGGTTAACGGCTTGGGATTCGCCATTTGTCCATAGCCGGGACTCCCTTTTTCCAGTTCCTGGTTGGCGGCTTCGTATTCGGCCAGGGCCAGGTCGTACTCGACTTTCAGTTGTTTGGCTCGGGCCGGGTCGTTCTCCCCGCGTCCCAGTGCCTGACTCTTTTCATCGAGTTCCTTCCGGGCCTTTTCCACACGGTCAAGGAGTCGCCGGTCAAGCCCTTCCCGGATCACCTGTTTTCTCGAATTCAACAATTCGACCAGCGTTCGGGCACGCCCGCGTTCCATGACTTCGAGCGCGCGAACGTTGTAGCCCAACTCCGGATGGCGTCGATGCGCTCGCTGGTACATCCTGTAAACCAACGTGTAGGCTTCGTAGACACGTTGAATGGTGTTGTTCGAAAAAGCCGTCCGACTCGATGTATCTCCCAGTCTGTCCCGCGCCGATTCGACCATCGCGACGGCTTTCCGGATTTCGGCGAGCGCGGTTTCGTGATTTCCTTCATCCGACTCCATCGTTGCCAGATTGGCAATGAAGGCAAGTTGCTTATTGGTGAACTCGGTGTCCTGTATCAGCTCGATGGCCCGCCGGTGCATTTCCCGGGCCTGATCAGGGTCAAATTTCATTTGATAGTTTACGGCGAGACTATTCAGGGCGACCGCCTCCTGGACGGTCATTCCCAACTCCCTGAAAATCTCGATCGCCTGTTGATTCAAGCCAATGGAGATATCCATTACTTTAAGGGGGTCAAGGGTAGGGTCCAGGGTAAGCCGCACAACATGCACGTCGGCCAGAACGCGCAGGGCCAGGGCTTCTCCTTTTCTGGACCCGATGTCCCGGAACGCACGCAATGCTTTTTCAGCCAGAACGCGCGCCGGTTCCGCATCGTGGGCAAGGGACTTGATTTCACTCAATTCACACAGCGAACGCGCAATCCATTGACGATGGTTGAGTTGTTGAGCAATCTCAAGGGATTCGGCCATCAACTCGTCCGCCCTTGAGAAATCTCCAACCACCTTGTGGTACGTCCCGAATGTATAGAGCGCAATGCCGAGTTGCTCCGCGTTGAGGGGCGTGGCGGTTCGTCGCCGATGCACGACCACCTGACCCAATTCGCGCGCCTGAGCGTAATTCTCCTGAGCCAGACAGGTTTCCGCGAGGGCATTGAGGCAGACCAGTTCTCCTTCGTCGATCCCGCGCTTGCGATACAGGTCGAGTGCATCGTTCAGGAAAATCTGGCTGGAACGGAGCTTTCCCAGTTCTCGGGTGGCCTGGCCAAGCGCAAACAGGGCATCCGGAAAAAGATCCTCGGCCTTTGCGTTCCGCAGGTCGGTCACCGCCGCTTCCAGTTTGCGGGCGGCTTCCCGAATGTGATCCCGATCCGCGAGACACAAACCCTCCCAGAGCGTCATCAGGGCCTGATCCCGCGCGGTCGGCGCGCGGAATGGTTCAACGCTCATCGTATAGGCCCTCGCGGGGGAGTCGGGGAGTCCTTCCGAAGCAACCTCCAGCCGATAGTCGCCGGTTTCGCGCGGAATGAACCCGACCGGGATGTCGCCGTTCAACCCGGTTTGCGTCTCGGCCAGAATGAGCGGCTGTTCCGTGGCGTCCAGAATCTTCAGTGAAATCGCGACGCCCTTCTTTCGAACCGTGACCGCAAATGCCTGTCCCGCCGTCAGCTTCACGGTGTACAGGTGGGTCTGCCCCGGCGTGATGGCCTGCTCGGCGGGCACCCCGACCGGAGGAAGCTCCTTCTGAATCGGCGGCGATTGAGCCGGACTTTGCGGCGGAACGGGCGGGGCGGATGGCCCGGAAGCCCGGCCCATCCCGGGGAAACCGAGCGTGACGAAAATCAGGGCGCCGGCGACGACGGATCTCAGGGCGAAAAATGGGTGTAACTTCATTTGGATGAATCCTTTAAGCAAATAATCACGGCTCGCGACGGTCAGCGGGGTTCGCCCTGTATGACGAAGGCTCCCCAGTAAAAAGGCGACGCCCAGCGCGGATCCTTCATCATCTTCAACTGTGCTTCCCGCAACGCGGCGGAGGGGCGCAACTTTTTCGGACCCAGCATCTCCCGGTACATGTCGGCCATCAGCACCGACGTGGCCTCGTCGGAAACCGACCAGAGGCTGACGAGGACGCGCGTGGACCCGGCAAACATAAAGGCCCGTGTGAGTCCGATCATTCCTTCACTGAAATTTTCCTGACCGATCCCCGTTCGACAACCGCTCAAAACGACCATTTCCGACGATAGCTTCAGGTTGAAAACATCGAAGGCAAGCAGGAAACCGTCCTGTGGCTGTCCCTTCTGGTCAACGAGCGAGAGGACGATCCCGGAAAGGTCCGGGCGGGTGTTGTTGATCAGGCTGTGGGTCGCGAAATGGATGTAGCGGTACTGGTTCAGGTCCTTGGCCAGTGCCTGGTTCCGGCTGGCGGAAAACCCGAGGTTGACGATTCGGTCGGACTGGGGAACGAGGGCCGAAATTGCCTCGGCCTCCTTCCGGGTAGCCGGGAGTGGGACTGGCGGCCAGGCGCGCTCAGCCCCGTCGACGTCCCCAAGCGAGCGCAGCAGTGCCGGGGAGTCTTTTACCTTGGCCTTCAGCTTTCCGGCTTTGACCCGCGGGTCTTCCGGTGAAAAAACCGGGTCGGCCCATACCGCCAGCGTTTTTGGGGCCGGGGCGCGGCCGGCGTTTTCACGGCGAATGGCGGCCAGCGCGCCGATGGAAGGGAGCTGGGTAATTTCGCACTGGGTTCCCAGCGGGACATCCAGCCCCGGAGCCGGCAGGGCGGCGAAAGGAATCAGGTTCAGCGCCTCGTCGGCCACGATGACAACCCGCTTCCCCTTGATCTGCTCGAAAATTTCCCCCCCCAGATTGTTCCCGAGCGCTTTGGTGGCGTTATAAAAAGCCTTGTCCGCCTCCGCGAGACGCGCGGCTTTCTGTTCCTCGGATTCGGCTTGATAGCGCGGGGAACGACTCCGTTCGGTAATTGCCGCGTACGCCTCTCTGGCCGCCTTGAAAGCGTAAAATCGCCCGAAAACCCGGTATGCCTTGAACGTCTTCGGGGACACTACCCAGATGTAGGTCGTGATTTCCGTCACATCGTAGAAGACCAGGACCATGTCCGGATCCAGCAGTTTCTGCATGTCCTCGACGGTCAGTGGATCGGGCGACGCAAGGCGGGCGAATTTCGGATTGGCGACCTCAATCTCGCGGAGGACCTTCTCGAAATCGGATTTTGCGCGGTCAAAGGCATTCCGAAGCCTGCCGGTTTCCGCCGAATTGGAGGAAGCACGGGAAAACGCGAGACTCGCGGCCTCGACCTCCCGCCGGGCCTTGTCGCGTTTTTCAACCAGTGCGGGGGAAAGACCGGCGGTGGAAAGATCCTTGCGCGAGTTGAGAACCTCCACGAGTGTCCGGTTTCGCCCTCGCTCGCTGACTTCGAGCGCCGTTCGGTTGTACCCCAGACCGGGCTTGGCCCGCTGCGTGGCCATCAGGCACTCGACATATCCTTCGTACACTTCATGGAGAAGATCATTCGAAATGGCGATCCGGCTTTCCGGGTCGAGAATGGTGTCCCGAATTTTCTCCACCATGTCAACCGCCTGTTTGGAATGGCGGAGTCCCTCGTCAAAATCTCCGAGCTTGATTTCAATGGTTCCAAGTCCCGAATAGTAAAACGGCAAATTCGATTTTTCTTCGGAAGTTTCAAGAATTTCGATGGCCTGGAACGTCAAACTGCGGGCGTCGGCAAGTTTTTTGTCCAGAAAATTGATGAGCCCCAGATTATAGAGCGCGATGGCTTCACCGGAGCGCAATCCGAGTTCCCTCCAGAGGTCGAGGGCTTTCTGGGTCAGGCGCGGTGCATCGGCATGCCTGGCCATGCCGGTATAGTTCGCACCGAGCGTGGTCACCGCCGATGCCTCCAGGAATTTCGATTTCAGCCGGACGGCTTCGGCGACCGCTTCTTCAAGGATCGGATCGGCCTGTGCCTGTTTCAGCCCGATTCGGTAAAAGTCTCCGATTCTGATCATTGCCGTCACCGCCATAGGCCGGTTCCCAAGTTGTTGAAAAACCTGAAGCGCCTCGGTGGCGGATTCGGTGGCTCGAAGCAGGTCTCCGAGTTTCTGAAACTTATTGGCGAGAACAAGCAGGGATAATCCGAATACCCGGTTGCGCCGGCCCGAGGCGCGTTGGGTTTCGACGATTTCCCGGACGGCTTCCAGGGTCTTCGACGGGTCGGTTTCGGTCCCCTGAATCGAAAGGACTTTGAGCGAGGCGACCGTTTCTCCGTCGTGAAATCCGTTCCTGCGAAATATTTCCATCGCCTCCTGATAAAAAATGCCTGCCCGTTGAAGGCGGCCGATCTGTTCGGCGGCAATCCCGTAGGCCAGCAACGCCTCGGCCAAAAACTCCGGATCGCCCTCGGCGCGGACCGCCTCGACGGCCTGTTCAAGCGTCAGGTAGGCCGGTTGGAACTTTTCCGATTCATAAAGGGCCAGACCTTCCCCGAATTTCATGACTGCCCGGTCCCGGGCATTGGGTTCGCGCGGGGAGTGGGCCGTAATTCGGTACTGCCCGGTTTTATCCCGTGCTCCCTCGGACCTGACGATCAATCGAAATTCGCCGCTTTCCTTCGGGATGAAGGATAGGGGAATCGTCTTCTGAAAGCCGGTTTCGGAATCCGCCAGAAAAACCAGTGCGCCGGTTGAGTCGAGAATCCTGACTCCCACCTCGGCTCCGCCTTTTTCAATGGTGACGGGCAGAGCCATCCCGGCGGACAGTTTCAGGGGAAACAGGTGCGACTGGCCGCCCGAGGTGTTTTCCGAAACGGACTGTCCGTTTGGCGGCAACTGTTTTTCGATGGGCGGGTTTTCCTGGACATCCTCCAGCATTTTCTTCTGGCCGCCCGCTGCGCGCGCCGAGAAAGGGATCGGAAACAGGGAGACCAGACAAAGCAACAGGATGGCGAATTTGAAGCTCGAAATTTTCATTTGGATTTGTTCCTTTACCGTGGTTCGCCCTGAATGGTGAACGCCGCCCAGTAGAAGGGCGATGCCCAGCGGGGGTTCTTCATCATCTTTAATTGCGCCTCGCGCAGCGCGGCGGCGGGGCGGAGTTTTTTCGGTCCGAGCATGCCGCGGTAGACATCCGCCATCAGGACCGAGGTCGATTCATCGGCCACCGACCAGAGACTCGCCATGACCCGAGCGGCCCCGGCCAGGTGGAATGATCTGGCAATTCCCAGTACGCCTTCGCCCCGCACATCCTGTCCGAGCGCGGTTCGGCAACTGCTCAGCACCACCAGTTCAAACGGAAGATCGAGTTCCGAAATCTGGATGGCACTCATAAATCCGTTGACCGGCCTGCCGTCGTTGTCAAAAAGCGACAGCAGGATTCCTGAAAAATCGGGTTTGAGCGGGTGAATGAAGCTGTGGGTGGCAATGTGGAGGATTCGAAAATTCTTCAAATCCGGGGAAGAAAAAACTCCGGTCGCCGCCTGAAGGTCGAGATTGACCGCATTTTCACCAACACCTGTGAGTTCGGCGATGGAAAGGGCTTCCTGACGGGTGAATTCAAGCCGTGTCGGTGGCCAGTCTCGGGTCGATTCCTCGTCTTCCTGGATGGCACGCCGGGCTTCGGGATTCATTCGGGCAATTTCGGGGTCGGTTGCGGAGGTCTTCAGGCGCTGGTCCCCGGCGGTAAAAATCGGGTCCGCCACAATCCTGACCGTTTTGGTGGGCGTGCCCCGCGACTCCTGCTTCCGACGCAACACGGCCAGAAACGAGAGGGAGGGAATAAACACCGGTTCACAGACTTCAATCAGGTATTTCCCCGAAGTAGGTAACCGCAGAGCCGCGACGGGAAGAAAATTCAGCATCCCGTCACCGACGAGGAAAAGTCGCTTCCCGGACAACGCTCCTTCCAGGTCTCCGAAAAGAGCCTTTCCAAGAGCGGCCGACACTTCGGGAAAACGCCGGTCACCGAGCGCAATCCGCTCCGCCCGTTTCTCGGGGGTTTCAAACCGGATGCTCCGGGCACGTTCACTGCACGCCTCGCGAAGTTCCCGGATCTGTCCGAGCAGGTCGGTACCGGTGAGTGGGATGGTGGTGGCCTCCACCCCCGCACGGGTCATTTTCCAGCGAATGATGTCCCGCTTCCCAACCGAGAAATCCACCAGCACCGTATCGTCATCGAGCAGTTCTCGAAGTTCCGCGAACGTCCGCCTTTGAAATTGGAGTCGGCCGTTCGGTCCGTTGAATTCCCGCTGGCTGGCAATATATTTCCGCATCGCGTCGCGCCAGCCTCTCCAGGCCTCATCCCGCGCCCGCGCCAGATTTCCAGCCCGTTCCGGATCATCAGCCATTCCGTCCAGGGCAAGGTCCAGTACGGCCAGACGGAGGGTTGCCCGCGATTGCTCGGCGGAAACCGCCTTTTGTTTCAACTGAAAGGCTTTCCCCGACCACAGATGCTCGACCAGAATTCTCGCCCGCCCCATTTCAAGCGCCAAAAAGGCATCTTCAAGGCGGTTTTGCCCGGGAGCAGCGCGGTAGTCCTCAAGCCGGATGCGGGAAAGCAGCTCGTACGGCCCGTCCCACCGATCGGAAAGTCCCACTTTCAAAAAGTCGGTGGTGAGCGTTCCTCGAATCCGTTCGATTCCGGCAATTGCCGTCTCGACATGGCGGGCGGCGTCCACAAGACGGCCGGCGCGCCGTTCCGTGTCCCCGAGTCCGAGCAGAAATTCGAACGAAAACCCGAAGGCTTCATCAGTCTGGGGAAGAACGCGGAGGGCTTCGAGAAAAAGGGGAACGGCTTTTTCCGGAAAACCGGAGGTGTCCTCAAGCAAGGCCAGGGCCGCGAGGGTCCGGGCTTCGCCGAAACGATCCCCGGTTTCGCGGAACTCGGTCAGGCAGGTGTCCAGTACGTTCCGGACCACTTGCGGCGGCGAATGTCCCACCAGCGCCTCGCCCAACCGGAGGGAAGTCCAGACCGCCCCCGGCTTGTCCTTGGACCGGATTTGTCCCTCGATGGTCCGGCTGAGGATGTTCACGGCATCCGCCTGAAAACCGAAGCGGACCAGGACCTCGCCGAGCAGACTTTGCGCCCGGTCGGCCCGCACCGGGTCATTGCCAGTCCGGTAAAGTGTGGCGGCCTCGGTAAAAAAGCGGGCCGACCGCTCCCATTTCCCGAACCGCCGGTAAAAAGCCCCGAATTCTTCCAGAACCGGCGGAAGCGCCTCCGGCGGACCGTTTTTTCGGCGAGACTCCATCAACTGGGCAAGATAGGCGGGAACAAGGTCGAATTTTTCCAGCCGGAACGCAAGCCGAGACAGCCGCTCCCAGACCAGGCACAGGGCCTCGGCCCTTTTTAATTTGAAAAAAACGCCTTCCGCTGACTGGAAATTCTCAAGTGCCTGCTGATCCGCCCCTTTCGCCTCGTGGAATTCGCCGAGCAGGAAAAGGGCCATCCCTTCATCCTGACGTAAATCGGCTTTTTTGAAGACGGCGACGGCGTCCGCGAGTTGTCCGAGCAGCGGCTCGGGGCAGATGCCGCCGCGGAAGGTCCCGGCCAGACCGAGAACCCGGCGGGCGGCATCAACGGACTCATCCGCCGTTTGAGCTACCCCGGAGGTCAGTCGAAAGGGAAGGGATTTGATTCCGAAAAGTCTGGCGTTCAGCGAGAGGGTGTGAAGCCCCGGACCTTTGGGGTGAAGGGAAAAAACCGCCACGCCGCCGACCGGAATGAGGAGAAAGGCTTCCGTTTTTGTCCCGGTCGAATCGAGCAGGGTCGCTTCGACCTGCCGGGCCTCGGTGAAAAGATGAAGGTCGAGCCGGATTCCATCCGCAACTTCAAGCGGAATCCGGGCGGCCTCGCCGGGATTGAACAGGCCCTGTACCGGCTCCGGCGGGTGATTCCGGTCGGTGTTTTCCGCTCCGGCCCGGGCCGACATCGCCGGAGCGGTCGCCGGCCAGAACAAGCAGAAAACGAGCAGAATCCCTTGCAGGACAAACAGTTGGGGCCGGCGCATGCGAAGTACCCGTGACGGTGGGAGAGACAATTCGGGAAAACCGAGCCTCACGGTAATCCGTCCGGGAGTTTCAGGCAATCGGAAAGCATTTGTTTCAAATCCCAACCCGCTCGCAGGGAAACGGCCGGAAACGTCGTGAAACGTTCCGTGCCGATCAAGGAAACAGTTTCAATTTTCTACCGGGGTTCACCTTGAATGGTAAAAGCGGCCCAGTAGAAGGGCGACGCCCAGCGGGGATTCTTCATCATCTTTAATTGCGCCTCGCGCAGCGCGGCGGAAGGCCGGAGTTTCTTCGGCCCAAGCATGCCACGGTAGACCTCGGCCATCAGGATGGAGGTTGACTCGTCCTGAACCGACCACAGGCTGACCATCACGCGCGCGGCCCCGGCGTAAAGAAACGCTTGGGTCAGGCCGATGAGGCCTTCGCCCTGGATTTCCTGCCCGAGTCCGGTCCGGCAACCGCTCAACACGACCATCTCCGCCGGGAGTTTCAGGTTGAACACCTCGTAGGCGTGCAGGAAACCGTCGGTCGGCTGCCCCTTTTCATCCACCATCGAGAAAATCATCCCGGAGAGGTCCGGCTGCCGGTCGTTGGCCAGACCGTGGGTGGCGAGGTGAATAAAACGGTAGTTTCCCAGGTCGTCGGCGAGGGCGTTTTGCCGGCTGGACGGGAAATCGACCAGCACCCGCCGCTGCTTGGCCGGGACGAGGGCGGAAACGGCCTGGGCTTCCTTGCGGGTGAAGGGAAGACGCCGGAGCGGCCAGCCGCGGTCGGGACCGTCGAGATCGGCGGTTGCGCGGCGGGCGTCGGTGGAAACCGGGCCGGTGACGGGTTTGGCGGCCTTGACCCGTTCGTCATCGGCGTTGAAGACGGGGTCCGCCAGTACCACCAGCGTTTTTGAAGGGGCGGGTCGGCGGGAAGCATCGGCGCGAATGGCCACCAGGGTCGAAATGGAGGGAAGCTGCGAAATTTCGCAATGGGTGATGAGCGGCTGGTTGGTGCCGGGGAAGGGCAGGGCGGCGAAGGGCAGATACAGGAGCGCTCCGTCGGCGACGATGACGAGTTTTTTTCCCTTGATCTCGGTGGCGATGGGACCGAAACAGATGTCACTCAATGTTTTCGAGGAGATGGAAAACTGTTTTTCGGCCTCGGCCAGTCGGGCAATGCGTTTTTCGGGTGTTTCGAACCTGACCAGTTCATTTTGGGCCATCAGGGCCTGATAGGCTTGCCGTGAAACCCGTTGGAGTTCACCCGCCGAGGGGAGTTCGAACGTCCTGAAGCCGGTTTGGGTCACGACCCAGAGAAAGGATTTATTCCCGCCGAGACCGAATTCGAGCAAAACGGTGTCGGAATCGAACAGTTCCCGCATCTGGTCCAGGGAAAGCGGCGAAGGGCGTACCGCACGGGCGTAACGCGGGCTGGCCTCGTCGAGCTTCCGGGTGGCGAGCCGGTAGTTTTCAAGCGCCACCTCCACCTCGGCCTTCAGCGCTTTCGTTTTTTCGGGATCGTTTGTCGCGCGGGCAAGCGCCTGACTTTTGGCGTCAAGAACTTTTCTGGCTTCGGTCTGCTGGGCCAACAATTCACGGTCCACCCCTTCGCGCAGGTCGGTTTTGCGGGAAGTCAATTGCTCGACCAGCGTGCGGGCGCGAGCCTTTTCCGAAACCTGAAACGCCCGCAGATCATAGCCCTGACCCGGATTGGCCGCATGCAACGCCTGAAGAACCTCGAAATACGTCGAGTAGGCAATCTGGTGGAACCCGGAAAAACTCGCGCGATTGATCGAGGTCCCGATACCGGCCCGAACCGGATCGAGGATGGCGATCACCTCCTCGATATGCTTCAGGGCATTTTCAAGATCGCCGGTTCTCTGTTCGGCGTTGGCCAGATTGATCAGGAAGTCGACTTCCTCGCTCCTGAATTCGGTGGCTCGCAGAAGGCCGAGCGCCTGCTTGTAGAGCGCAATCGCTTCGGTGACTCTTCCCATCCGTTCCAGAATTTTCCCCTGGTTGTTGAGGGAAACGCTTTCCAGACGGCGATCACCCGCTTCCCTGAAAATCGCCAGGCTTTCCAGGGTATTCGCCAAGGCCTTGTCGAGTTCACCCTGATCCCGCTGTACCGCCCCAAGCTTGATCAGGGTTTCGGCGGTTTTCTTGCGGTCCCCGAGATTTCTGAAGATGGCAAGCGCGCCTTCAAGAAATACAAGTGATTGATCGAGATTCTTCAAGGTACGGTAGTCGTCGCCGATATTGGCCAGCGTCGCGCCCTCGAATTCCTGATTCCGGAGCTTCCTGAATATCGCGAGGGCTTCACCCCGTGCCTCGATTGATTTCAGGAAATTGCCGAGCTGCCTGTAAATGTGCCCATGATTGCTCAAGGAAATCCCGAGCTGTAGGGTGACTTCCTTGCGATTTCGAAGAATGACCAATGCCCGCTGGCTATATTCGAGCGCCGTGTCGAAATCTCCCCGAAATGAATGAATCGTCGATAAATTCGACAGGCAGAGCTGTTGCCCGGCTTCGAAACCAAGGTTCTGGTAGAGCGGGAAGGCTTCCTTGAGCAATCCCTCCGCCGGCTGAAGGCGACCGAGATTCATTTGACAAAAGCTGAGGGAGAGAAGTCCCTGAGCCAACCTTTCCGGGTTCCCGGTTTTCCGGAGCGCGTCGATCGCTTTCCCGAACGTATCAACCGCAAGTTTGAAATTCCCCGTTTGGGTCTGGATTTCCCCCACTTCCAGAAGCATCTCCGCCCGGTCCTGGTCGGTCGGCTCGCGTTGCCCTTCAACCGTCAGGAGATAGCCTTTTTCGGCGGCGGGGTCACCTTCGGACTCGATCAGGAGCGTGAACGTCCCGTTTTCCTTCGGGATAAACACCAGCGGGACCTCGCCATCGGGGCCGCTCGCCGAATCTCCCTGAACCAGTGGGTTGTCCTGGGCATCGTGAACGAACAGCGAAAGCGCCACTCCCTTGCGCCGAACACGCGCCCGGAACGCCAGCCCCCCATGCAAGTCCACCCTATAGCGGTGCGTCTGGCCCGGCGTGATGGTCTGTTCCGTCGGAACGCCGACCGGAGGAAGTTCCTTCTGAATCGGCGGCGGTTCAGCCGGGGCCGGAGTTTGCGGCGGCGCGGATTGGGCGAACACCCGTCCGTTCAGGGGAAAACCGGGCAGGGCAAGCAGGCAGAAGCAAATGGCGACTTTTTGGAAAGCGCGGAGAGGGGCTGTTTTCATTGGTCCATCCGGAAGAGTGTCCGTTGCGGACAAGAATTTGAGCCGCCCAAACCGGAGGTTTAGCGGCCGGGCGGGAACATAAACGACAACTCCAGGCCATACAACGGGTTATGAGGTTGTTTCATTCCCCAAACCCAAAATGAAAAAAACGGCTTGGAACGTCAACTTGCACGTTCCAAACCGTTTGGAGTTCGAAAAAACGCTATCCGCGCGTCAGGCTCAGTTTCTTCCCTTGTGGTAGTTCGGGTACGCCGGGCGCTTGGGAGGCGCAGGCGGCGGGTTCTTCGTCAGTTGGTCCATCACCGACTTGACGCCCGCTTCGAGCTGCGTGTCGCGGCCCTCGCGCCAGGCTTTCGGATCGAGGTCCACTTCCTGGTCGGGATCCACCCCGTGGTTCTCGATTTCCCATTTGCCCTCCGGCGAGTAGAACGCGAAGTGCGGCGCCGTCACCGTCCCGCCGTCGATCAGCACCGGGTAGCCGCCGATGCCGACCAGACCGCCCCACGTCCGCTTGCCGATGAGGGGGCCGATTTTCAGCCGCCGGAACATCCACGGCATCAGGTCGCCGCCCGATCCGGCGTACTCGTTGACCAGCATCACCTTCGGACCGGCCATCGCGCCGAACGGCGTCCGGAAATCGTCGCCGTCGCGGACCGCCCAGTAACTCAGCACCGGCTTGTTGAGGTAGTCGATGATGTAGTCGGCCGCGCTGCCGCCGCCGTTGAACCGTTCGTCCACGACCGCGCCTTCCTTGTCGAGTTGCGAGAAGAAATAGCGGTTGAAGTTGGTGTAGCCGCCGTTTGCAGTGTCGGGCAGCCAGAGGTAGGCCAGCCGTCCGTTCGACATTTCCTCGACCTTCTTGCGGTTGCCTTCGATCCAGTCGAGCGTCCGGAGGCTGTTTTCATTCGCCACCGGCACGACCGTGACATCCCGCGAGCCGGAGCCGTCGGCGTTCGGACCGACTTTCAGCACCACCTGCTTCCCGGCGGTGCTTTCAAGGAAGCGGTCGAGGTCGTCCGATCCCTTCACCTCGTGACCGTTGACGGCGATCAGGTATTCGCCGACCTTTACGTTCACGCCCGGCTGGGTCAGCGGCGCGCGCGCCTGCGGATTCCAGTTCTCGCCGCTGTAAATCTTGGCGAACCGGTAGCGCCCGTTTTCAACCGCGTAATCGGCCCCGAGCAGGCCGCCCGGAACGCGCTTCACGTCCGGCACGTCGCCGCCGTTGACGTAGAGGTGTCCGATGGTCAGTTCGCCGAGCATTTCATTGAACAGGTAGTTCAAATCGGCCCGGTGCATCAGTCCGGCGAGATACGGTTCATACTTTTTGGCCGTCGCCGCCAGATTGAGGCCGTGGTGGTTCGGGTCGTAGAAGAAGTCCCGCTCGATGCGCCAGACTTCGTTGTACATCTGCTTCCATTCGGCGCGCGGATCGACCGCGACTTCCATTTCCTCGGTCCTGAGGCGACCGTCGCCCGGCTTGATCGGCGGTCCAAGCTGGACGATGAACCACGCCGGTCCCTGCCGGAAAAACGCCTTTTCGCCGTTGGCCGTCACGTCGAAGCTCGACACGCCTTCGAGAATCTTGTCGAGTTTGCGTTTTTCCACGTCGTACTTGTGGACCGTCGCGCCAAAGCTCCCCGGCACGAACTCCAGCAGATAGAATGAGTTGGCCTTGCCCTGAACAATCGCGCCAAAGTTCCGCGCCGGAATCGGGAGCGGCACGATGCGCTGCTGGATGCCTTCGAAATCAATCGTGACCTTCGGGGCTTCCTTCTTCGGTCCGCCGGGACCGCCCTGCGGGGGACCACCCGCCGGTTTGTCGCCTTCCGGCTTCTTTTCGCCGTCCTTCTTTTCACCCTCGGCGGGCTTGTCGCCCTCGGGTTTCTTCTCTTCCGGCTTCTTTTCCTCGACGACCGCTTCATCGTCGCTTTCCGGAGCCGTCGGCGACGGGTCGGTCTTCTTTAAAACAATGGCGTAGACGTTCTGGGTCACGTCGTTGCGGTGCGAGTAGCTCGACATGTCGAACCCGAACAGCGCCGGGCCGACGTCGGTGCTGGACGCGACATAAAGGTACTTGCCGTTCTTGTCGAACGCCGCGAGCGTCATGTTGCTGGTCGCGTCGGTCACCTGCGTGACCTTGTTTTCCTCGACCGAATAGACGAACGCCGCGCTGTACCAGGACTTGGTCGCCTTGGTGTAGGCAATCCAGCGACTGTCGCCCGACCAGCTCATCCCGTTGCCGAGACCACGACGCGAACTGTCGAACTTGACCGGCGGCGTGCCTTTTTCAACGTCCACAACCCAGTAATTGAGCCGCTTGTCGGAAAAGGCGATTTTCTTGCTGTCCGGCGACCAGGTCGGCGAGTAGTAGAAGCTCGGTTCGAGCTTGATCTTCTTCACTTCACCCTGTCCGGTCTGGTTGCGGAGGTGGAGTTCGTACTCGCCGGAAGCATCCGAGAAGTAGGCAATCCACTTGCCGTCCGGCGACCAGGCCGGATCGCGTTCCGCCGCGCCGGTCGTTTCGGTCAGGTTGCGGACCGAACCCTTTTCCGCCGGAACGGTCAGGATTTCGCCGCGCGCTTCAAACACCGCGCGCGCGCCGGTCGGCGAGACGGCGGCGTTGGAAATGGCCTGTCCTACCTTGTCGAACCGGGGCCGCACCCCGGTCATGTCGCCGCTGACCGTGATTTTGAGCTTCGAGGTTTTACCCGACCCCAGATCGAACAGGTTCAGCGAACCGAACTGTTCATAGACAATCGCGCCCGGCCCCGCCGAGGCCGTCTTGATGTCGAGTCCGGCGTTCTGGATGACCTGCGTCACCTTGTTCGAGGCCGGATCGAACGAAAACAGCGTCATCGGACCGTTGCGGTCGGACAGGAAGTAGATTTTCCCGTCCACCCACATCGGGTTGTAATCGTTGGAATCGGTGCGCGGAATCTTCGTCACGCTCGAATCGGCCATTTTCGCCACCCACAAATAGGAGGCGCGACCGCCGCGATAGCGTTTCCAGGCCGCGAACGCGCGCGGGACCGGTTCATAAACCAGTTGCGAGCCGTCCGCCGAAAACGAACCGAAGGTGGCCTGCGGGAGGGGAAGCACGTCGGCCGGGCCGCCGTCCTTGCTCACCGTGAACAGCCGCCCGGTTCGCCCGGTTTCACTCTTGCGGTTCGAGGAGAACAGCACCTTGCCGTCGGGCGTCCAGCCGACGACGCGGTCCGGACCGGGGTGGGAGGTGAGCCGGGTCGGCACGCCGCCCGTCGCCGGCACGACAAATACATCGGCGTTTCCGTCATATTCGCCGGTGAAGGCGATGGTCGAACCGTCCGCCGAGAAAACCGGGTCGGTTTCCGTCCCCGGATGGCTCGTCAGGCGGACCGCCTCGCCGCCGTCGCGCGCGACGATCCAGAGGTCGCCCGCGAAGGAAAAGACGATGTGGGTTTTACTCAACGTGGGATTGCGGGCCAGCAACGGCGGCGCCGTTTCCTGCGCAAAGCCCGTCACGGTCAGAAACAGACCGAAAAAGAAAAGAGCGAGCAGTTTTTTCATGAATGAATCCTCGGAATGAAAGGATGAAGGATGAGGGATGAAGGATGAAAATCCGAGCAGCAAGCCCTGCTTTTTTTCATCCTTCATCCTTCCGCCTTCATCCTTTTCTTTTACTTCTGTCCCGAAATGCCGTTGCGCTTGTACTTCGGGAACGGCGGCAGCGGTGACGGTTTGCGCGGATTGGCTTCGAGTTGCTTCAAGGCAATTTCGACGCCTTTTTCGAGTTGCGGGTCGCGTCCGGCGCGCCACGCGGCGGGGTCCATTTCGACCTCGACATCCGGCGCGACGCCGACGTTTTCGACTTCCCACTGACCGTCGAGGCCGTAGATGGCCGCGTCGGGCGCGGTAATCGAGCCGCCGTCCATCAGCGCCGGCGGACGGAACGCGGCGACGAGGCCGCCCCACGTCTTCTTGCCGACCATCTGGCCGACGCCCGCCTTGCGGAAGAACCACGGCAGCGCGTCGCCGCCCGAACCAGCCAACTCATTGATGAGAAGGACTTTCGGGCCGTAAATCGCGCCCGCCGGAACCGGCACGTCCTGCCCGCCCTCGCGGTAGTGGATGTTGGCCAGATGCTTGCGGGTGAGCGTTTCCACGACGTAATCCGACAGCAGACCGCCGCCGTTGAACCGCTCGTCGAGAATCGCGCCCTGCTTGTCGGTCTGGGCGAAGAAGTAGCGGACGAAACTCGAATAGCCGTCGCCGCCGGTGTTCGGCATGTAGATATAAGCCAGCCGACCGCCGCTCAGTTCGGCGACCTTCTTCCGGTTGTTTTCGATCCATTCGCGGTTGCGGAGCGCCGATTCGCTGGGAATCGGAACTACCGTCACCTCGCGCGTACCGCTGCCGTCGGCGTTCGGACCGACCTTGATGACGACCTGCTTCCCGGCCTTCGCGATGAAGAACCGATCGACATCATCGCTGGCCTTCACGTCCATCCCGTTGACGGCAAAAAGGAATTCGCCTTCCTTCACGCGTGCGCCCGGCTGGGTGAGCGGGGAACGAAGCTGCGGATTCCAGTTTTCGCCGCGATAGATTTTCGCGAACCGGTAACGGCCGTTTTCGATCTTGTAATCGGCGCCGAGCAGACCGCCGGGGACGAATCCGGGGCGGGGAATGTCGCCGCCGCCGATGAACGTATGTCCGACCGTCAACTGATTGAGCATTTCGGTGAACAGGTAGTTCAGGTCGGCGCGGTGGGCGACGGCTTCGAGGTACGGGGCGTAGGTTTTTTCCGCCGCCGCGATGTCGAGTCCGTGCGCGCCCTTGTCGTAGAAGAAGTCGCGCTCGTCGCGCCACGCCTCGTGGTACATCTGCCGCCACTCGGCCTTCGGATCGACGCGGACCTCGATTTCCGAGGTTTTCAAAACGCCTTCGCCCGGCCGGTTCGGAAGAATCAGCGACTGAATCAGCCACTGGCCGCGCTGGCCGACCATCGCCTTGTCACCGTTGGCCGTCACGCGGAAACCGCTGACGCCCTCGAACGCCTTGTCGAGCTTGCGCTTTTCAAGGTCGTACTTGTGAACCGTCAAACCGGCGAACGGACCGCCGTCGCCGTCGTCTGGCGCTTCCAGAATGAAGACCGTGTTGGCCTTTCCGGCCTGAAGATCGACGAAATTCAGCGTCGGAATGGGCAACGCCACGACGCGCTGGTCGATGTCCTCGAAATCCACCTTCGTTTCGGCGGGCTTTTTGTCGCCGGGGCCTTTCCCGGGCATTCCGCCCGGTCCCCCCGGTCCGCCGGGACCACCGGCGGGTTTGTCGCCCTCGCCGGGCTTCTTGTCGCCTTCAATCTTTTCCTCGTCGCTTTCGGGCGCGAGCGGGGAAGCGGAATCCGCCGCCAAGACGATGGCGTAGACCGCGCGGGTCACCCGATGGTCAATCCCGGAAAGGTCGGCGAAGCTGACTTTCGGTCCGACGTCGGTGCTGGCGGTGAAGTAAATGTACTTTCCGCCCTTGTCGAACACCGGATAGCGGGCGTCGCTCAGGCCGTCCGTGACCTGTTTCGTCGTTCCGGCTTCAACCGAATAAATAAAGACGGCCCGAAGCAGGTTCGGGAGATGCTTGGCGTAGGTAATCCACTTGCTGTCGGGCGACCACGACGCCTCAAACACGTCGTCGGGCAGGCCGAGCGGGTTGTGGTCGATCTTGACGGTCTTGCCGGTGGCCAGCTCGACGTACCAGAGGTCCATCCGCTTGTCCATGAAGGCAATTTTCTTGCTGTCCGGCGACCAGACCGGATTGAAGTAGAAGGTCGGCGCGCCGAGATTGAACTTCTTGACCTCGCCGTCGCCCTTCTGATTCCGGACGTGGAGCGCGTATTCGCCCGATTCGTCCGAGAAATAGGCGATGGACTGGCCGTCCGGCGACCATTGCGGGTTGCGTTCCATCACGCCGGGCGTCTGGGTGAGGTTGCGCGGATCGCCCTTGTCGGCCGGAACGGTGACGATTTCACCGCGCGCCTCGACGACCGCGCGGATGCCGTTCGGCGACACCGCGTAGTTGGCGATCTGGCCGCCGACCCGCTCGAAGCGCGGTCGCACGCCGGGGAAGTCCCCAGCGACGCGGATGTCCACCTTTTTCGCCTGATTATTGTCCGGGTTGAAAAGAAAGATTGCGCCGAACTGTTCGTAGACGATGGTGTTTTTCCACGCCGAGGCGTACTTGATGTCCAGCCCCTCGTTTTTGAGGACCTGCTTGACCTCCTTCGATTTCACGTCGAAGGAAAACAGGCTCATCGTGCCTTCCTCGCTGCCGCGGTCGGAGACGAAGAAAATCCGGTTGCCGACCCACATCGGGTAGCGGTCGGTGGCGTTGTCGCGGGGAATCGGCGTGACCGTCGAATCGGCCAGTTTGGCGATCCAGATGTAGTCCTGCTGGCCGCCGCGATGGCGTTTCCACTCCGGCTGCCACTGGCTGAGCGGTTCGTAAGCGATGAACTGGCCGTCCGCCGAGTAACTGCCGCGTTCGGCCATCGGAAGCGGGAGTTCATCCGGAAGACCTTCGCCGGAAACCGGGACGGTGAACAGGCGCGGGTAGTTGGACGTGCTTTTCCGGGTCGAACTGAACAGGACGCGCGTTCCGTCAGGCGTCCAGCCGACCGCCGTGTCGGGCGACGGGTGGGCGGTCAGCCGTTTCGGGACGCCGCCGGTGGCCGGAACGACAAAAACATCGGTATTGCCGTCGTATTCGCCGGTGAAGGCGATCCATTTGCCGTCCGGGGAAAAGATCGGGCCGGTTTCGTTGCCGACGCCGCTGGTGAGCCGTTCGGCCATTCCGCCGGAACGGGACACCGTCCAGAGATCGCCCGCGTAGGCAAAGGCGATGGTCGAATCATTGACGGCGGGCCTTTGGTAAAGCGTGGCCGGAGCCGTCTGAGCGCCTGCAATACCACTGAAAATCAGCAGACACAGGCCGACGAACAAGGTACGGACCATGAAGATTCTCCTTGGCCGGAACTTCGCCACAGGGACGGAAGACCCGGACCGGGGGATGGATGAGCAAGTTGCGTGCGAGAAAGGCGAGAACGACGCGGATTGTCCCGGAGTTCCACAAAAAAGTCATGGAGCAAGCGTGGAAAACGGGATGTCGCCGAATTTTTCCAGCCAGTCACTGAAAAATCGAAACAAAAAAACGCTTTCGCGTTTTTTCTCTTTGTATGGTTTGGGAAACCGTTCACATTCCGGAACAGACCTTTACGCTTCCTTGCAAAATCGATGAAAGGGGAAAGCCCTCCATGAAACTGATTCCATTGAACATTCTATTTCCGCTTCTATTGATCGGTCTTTTTCAAACGGCGACCCACGCGGCTGGCGTCCCGCCGCGACAGGACGCCCCGCAAACCGCGGAGGCCGGAATCCGGGGGCGTCTGGAGACACTTCGGCAGTTGGTGCAGGCGCGGGAATTCACGACCGAAACACAGACGGGCATTGTCGCTCTCACCGAAGCCGCCGAAAAGAACCTTGGCGTGGAGCATCCGCTGACGATGGAAGTCACGTTGTTTGCGGCCGAATATTTCGCCAGACGAGGGCCGATGAAGGAAACCGCCCGATGTTACCGGCTCGCGGTCGCGGGATTTGAAAAACGGCTCGGGCCGGAGCATCCCGATCTCATTCCGCTCCTTTTTCAAATCGGCAGGCGTACGGATGAGGACCGGGAGCGAATTTCCGTCTTTGGCCGGGCCATCGCCATCCGGAAACAAATCGGGGGGCCACTTGACCAGGAGACGATGGCCGTCATCGATAATTCTTACTGGGAGGCGTTGCGGCGCAATCCCGATGAAGATCGGTTTGTCGCGCTGGTTTCTCTTTTGATTTCAGCCTTTTCGCGGGGGGAAGTCGCAGTCTGCCGGGAAAGCCAGTCGGTACTTACAAAACTCCTCACGGGTTATCAGGGCGGGAACTGGCGCGACCGGAAAGCACGCGCGGAAGTGGTGGATGGCTACCTGCAAGCCTTTGAGAACGCGTCCGGCCCGGTCGATGACTGGACACCGCAACAGGAAAAGCAATACGTCGCCATCCTGAAGGACGGAGGCTATTCCAACCGCGCGCTCGAATTTCAGAAAAAGGTCTGGGAGTCCCGGACCCGGAAGTTCGGGGAAGGCGATCCCCGCGCGCTCGAGGCCATGAGCGACTACGCCGAAAAGCTTTATTCCAGCCCCGTTCTTTCTGAACCGGGCCAGCCGGAGTACGCCGCCCGCCGGAAAGAGAACCAGAAACTGGCCATTGAGATTTTGAGCCGTTCGGTCAAGCTGAGAAAATCGGGGGCGGCGGATGACGACGCCTATTGCGATCGGCTTTTCAAATTGGCGGGAATGCAATTGAGGTCGGGAATGACCGCCGAGGGGCTGGCGGGTTACGAACGGATTCTGGCTCAACTGGAAAGCGGAGAAATCCGGGTTTCGAATCGCGTTGAACTACGATTTTTCCCACTCATACGGGTGTATCTCGACCGACTTGAAACCGATGCCAAGACTGATCCGGCGCTGATTCGGTTGTACCAGGCACGATTTATCAAGCGTTTCGGTCCCTTTCATCCCTTGACCGAGGAATTGACCCGTTTGCTCGTGGCGTTTTACCAATCCCCCGAATCCCGCGATCCGGCGCCGGCGGACAAGGTGATTGAAGACATTCTGGCGGCCGCCAACCAGATTCCGCCGGAGCAGCGGGATGAAACCTGGAAATTCATGTTCAGGGTATATCAAGAGCGCCTGGAGAAATCACCCGATTCAAATACACAGGAAAAACGGCTGCTGGCGGCGCTTGCCTCGGCGAGACAGTGTCCCGAACAGAAAGCCGCACTTGAGAAAGCGCTCAAGGACCTGATGTTTTTTTACGACGATACGAAGCGCGATCAGGCCAAGGCCGCGGAGTATGCGCGCGAACTCGCGGAGCGCGGCGGGGCGTTGGCAAGCACGGGATGGCTGTATTTGGCATTTGTTGGCCTGGAGAAAAAGGAGTTCCAGGCCGCCAACGAGATGGTCGAACGTTTTTTCGCGACCGCCGACCCCAAGACCCTGAACAACCAGGAATGGATGGCCCGGATGTTGCGGTACCTGGTCCTTCAGGAGCTTGGACAGGGTGACCGGGCGGAACCGGATTTTGCCTTCCTCTATGCCCGAATCCGCTCGGTGCGCTCGCTGTTCGAACCCCGGTCGCTCGTGAATATTTTCCCATTGGCTTTCACTGGACAAGGAGGCAACCCGGGTGGGACCTTTCCCATGCGGATTCTCCCCAGAAGTTTGTCGCAAGGGATCTCGGAGGCGTTTCTGGTTCGTTTTCGCGCCGAATGGGAAAAGGAGTTCGGTGCGGACGATCCGGCCTTGAAGTATGTGGATGAAGCCATTGTGCGCCAGCGGCGGTTGGTTCAAGCGCGGCGTCCGAGGGGTTGACGGAAACGAGAAATCCGGTATGAATAATGTGGTTCAGGAGAACCGGAAAGTTCACCTGAACCATTTATTTTTTCAACATAAGCTCAATTATCCGACGCAACGGATATTTTAAAAAAAGGTTTCGGGTTTCAGGTGTCCGGTTTCAGGTTTAAATCTGGAATGGGTTCAGCAAAACCATCCTTCAACCATTCCCGACCCTCAAGACACCCAAGACACCCGAGACTCCCAAGACTTCCCTCCCGGACTCCAGACTAAAAATCCGAGGACGTTGACCCTGCGCCGGGCAAAACGGTAATCTGGCCGGGCAGTTCAACTTCCTCAAACTCTCTCGCCACAACAGGCACGGTGGAATTCCCCGCGGCATGGCTTCACTCGCTTCGTCTTCAAATTCGCCCACGGTTTCAATCGCGGTTCTGAACTGGAACGGGATTCACCACCTCGAACACCTGCTTCCGACGCTTCGGGTCGCCGTTCAGACCTACGGGAAACCCTGTCCGGTCATCGTGCTCGACAACCACAGCACCGGTCCCGACCGGACGTGGCTCGCCGAGAATTTTCCAGAGGTCGAGACGATTCTCGCGCCCGGCAACGATTACCTCTATTCGTACAACTGGCTGCTCGGCGAGCGGACCGAGGATGTGGTCATCCTTTTGAACAACGACCTCAAGGTCGAGCCGGACTTCATCGAGCCGCTGCTGCGTCACTTCGCCAAACCCGACACCTTCGCCGTCAGTGCCAAAGCCTTCGACTGGGACGGTCACGAAATCACGACCGGGCCGATGCGGCTGCGGCGGCATCGCGGGTGGTACTTCTGCGAACCCGACCTCGCCACCCAGAAACCGAGCTACACGTTGTTCGCCGTGGGCGGCTTTATGGCCGTGGATCGTCGCAAATATCTGGAAATCGGCGGCTTCGACAAACTGTTCTATCCGATTTACGGCGAGGACCTCGATCTTTCGTTCCGCGCGTGGTGTCGCGGCTGGACCTCGATTTACGAACCCGACAGCGTCGTTTACCACCGCGAGAGCGGGACGATGAACAGCGACGGCTCGGACCGCTCGCAGTTCATGTCGCTGCGGGCGCATTTTCTTTTTCACTGGCGCAATCTCCGGCAGCCCCTATTCCGCTTTGAACACGCCGTTTACATGAAATGGCTGAAATGGCGGAAAAGCCGGCAGAAGGATGCCGTCTGGCGCGACGCGCACGACCAGGCGGTCAAACTCTGGGAAGAACGCGGTCAGGAAGCGCTTCAGAATGCCCCCGACCTGAACCGCCTCGACGATTTCCGCAAGAAACTCGGCGCTCCGCTTTCGGCGGCCTGACCCGAATCCCCCGGAAACCGTTCTTCCAGAAGGTTTTATTTCATTTTTTAAGCAGGTTTCTCATGACGAAATGCCTTGTCACGGGCGTAGCTGGGTTCATCGGGCGGCACGTCGCCGCCGACTGTCTGGCGGCGGGAATGGAAGTTGTCGGAATCGACGACCTCTCCGGCGGCTTTGTCGAAAACGTTCCCGAAGGGGTACGGTTCATCAAGGCCGACGTGTGCGACGACCGTCTTATCTCGGAACTCTTTGAAACGGAAGGGTTTGACTACGTTTATCACCTCGCCGCCTATGCCGCCGAGGGCCTTTCGCACTTCATCCGCCGCTTCAACTACACCAATAACCTCATCGGCTCGGTCACGCTCATCAACGCGGCGGTCCGGACGAAGGTCAAATGCTTCGTCTTTACCTCGTCCATCGCGGTCTACGGCGCGAACCAGCTCCCGATGGTCGAATCGCTGACGCCGATGCCGGAAGACCCCTACGGCGTGAGCAAGTACGCCGTGGAACTCGACCTTGAAGCCGCCCACCGGATGTTCGGCCTCGATTACGTCATCTTCCGCCCGCACAACGTGTACGGCGAATTCCAGAACATCGCCGACAAGTACCGCAACGTCATCGGCATCTTCATGAACCAGGTGATGAAGGGCGAGGCGATGACGGTTTACGGTGACGGGACCCAGACCCGGGCCTTTTCCTATGTAAAGGACATGACGCCGATCATCGCCCGGTCGCCGTTTGTCGAAGCCGCCCGCAATCAGGTTTTCAACATCGGCGCGGACAAGCCCTACACAGTGAACGAACTGGCGACGCGCATCGCCGAAACCTTCGGCGTCGAGCCGAACATCGTCCACCTCCCCGCCCGGAACGAGGTCGCGCACGCCTACGCCGCGCACGACAAGGTCAACGAGATTTTCGGAACGCCCGAGTCCACCGAACTGTCCGAGGGACTGGCCCGGATGGCCGCGTGGTGCCGCGAAATCGGCCCGCGCCGTCCGGTCGAATTCGGCGAAATCGAAGTCTGGGACAAACTGCCGGGCAACTGGGTCCCGAAAGGATGAAGGATGAAGGCGGAAGGATGAACTTCTGACTTTTTCATCCTTCCGCCTTCACCCTTCATCCTTTATTTTCCGGTACAGGGCTTGGTGGCGTCGGGCCTGCCCGACGAGGTCGAAATCGGTTTCGACCAGGTTCCGGGCCGCGTTTCCGAATTTTTGTCGTTGAGCGGGGTTTTCGAGCAGTTCGACGATTCCCCGCGCCAATCCTTCCCAATCCTCGGGGTCGGCCAGCAGGCCGGTTTCCCCGTGCCGAACGATGTCCGGAATCCCGCCGACCCGGAAACCGACCGACGGTACGCCGCAGGCGGCGGCTTCCTGAAGCACCAGCCCGAACGATTCCGCCCGCGCGGGCGAGACAAATACGTCCGCGGCGGAGTAGGCCAGCACCTTCAAACGGTCGCCTGAAACGAATCCGAGTTCAAAAACCCGCAAATCGAGCTGTTCGCCGAGCGATTTCCCGCCTTCCCCGAAGGTGAGGAGAATCGTGCGTCGCCGGAGGTCGTCCGGCAAAGCCTTTAAAGCCTTTAAAAGAAGATCGCCGCCTTTGCGGTATTCGCTCAGATATTGCGCGCCGAACAGAATGACGTTTGCGTCGCGCGGAATGTTGAGGGCGGACCGGCAGGTGGCGCGGTCGAGCGGTTGAAACAGTTCGGTGTCGATGCCGTGGTGAATGCAGGAAATCGGGATTTTCCCCAGAATGCTTTCCTTTGCCTGATTTTCCATCCAGCGACTGATCGCCACGACGCCCCGCAGGCCCGAGCGGCTCACCGCCCGCCGCTTGAGCTTCCATTCGGTCGCCGTGGCGTCGCGCTGAATCGGCGGGAACGCCTCCGGATGCGGGCATTTTCCGCAGCCGGTTTTCCAGCGTTCGCAGGAAAAGGCGTTCGAACAGTGGCCGGTCATCATCCACATGTCGTGCAGCGTCAGCACGGCGGGCTTGGTTTTCGTCAGCGCGGGAATCGCCAGATAGTTGAAGTAACCGGTCTGAAGTGCGTGAAAATGAAGGAGATCGGCCTTTTGGTAGGCTTCGGTTCGGACGATGTCGAACGTACTGACGATGTTGACGTCGAGCAGTCCGAGCCGCCGCGTGATCGCCCCGAGCCAGACGTCCTTCCTTCCCCACGGCGGCAACGGGTGTACGAGATCGCTCCCGGTGGTCCGGATGGACGCCATGATCGACGACGAAACACCGAGCCGAAGCAGCCCGTCGTGCAGGCGACCCATCGCCACCGCCGCTCCGCCCTGAAGGTCGGACTGATTAATGTGAAGAATGTTCATCGCCCTGTTCGGTTTCCAGACGGAGGCCGTTTCGAAGTCCGATGACCAGGAAAAAGCCGCTTGCGAAAAAGCACAGCAACCCGCCCACGCCCAGCGTCCGGCGGGCGAGTTTTCCCGGCGCCGACAGTTCAAGCGGCTGGGCCACGGCGAACCAGCTTCCCGACGTATTTTCCAAGACCAGCCGAAAGCCTTCGCGCGGCGTCGGAATGACGACGTTCGTCCAGCGGTTGCCGACGGGGCGCGGCGGACGCAGGTCGGCCAGCGTCCGGCCGTCCGAAGCGGCGACGAATTTGGCGGTTGTCCCCGGCGCGCCGAGCGAACCGGCGACCGTCACGACCAGAAACGGGAGTTTTGGCGGATTGACCGGGCTTCCCTCGAACCGCGAGGGGCCGGAAGCACCCCGGTCGGTCAGCCCGCCGCGCCATTCCGCCGGGTCCCCTTTCAGAGAAAGGGCTTCGAGACCTTTAAATCCCTCGGAAGTTTTCGGCGCGGTCAGGACCTGTACCGGTTTCCTGACTTCAGCCGGCAAAATTGAAAGAATGTATGGATGCCGGAGATAGCCGATCAACTCGGGGTTGTCGTGGTATGGAATTTCTTCGCGGGTTTTGGAATTGATTTTTTCCGGGTCGTCGGTCACCAGAAAGGAACGGATGGTGGCTACCTGTTTCGCCTGCATCCGCTCCCATTCCGGGATGTCGGCCATTAGGGTGAAAGAGGCGAGGTTGGCCCCTCCGACGGCAAAAAACACAGCCCACGCTGCCATGGCTGGTTTCAGGAAAAATCTTGGAACCTCGGCATGGACGGCGGTCCAGTCATAAAGCCGGACCAGGCACATCGCATTGACCACGACCTGAAACGCGAGCAGATCGAAGTATCGCGACGGGACCAGCCGCGAGGCTCCGCGCGCAAAACCGATGGTGGCGCACTGAAGCAGCAGCCAGATGCCCAGCGCGGTCAGGAATTCGTCGGCCCGGTCGGCTTCCTTCCGACGAACCCAGTACATATAAAGGTGGCCGAGAAACGGCAGCCACATCAGGACCGCGAGCAGCGGAAAGACGCCGTTCGGCCAGGCGGCGGCGGTGAGGGCCGTCCAGATGAAGTCCATCGGCGAGTGGGCACGCAAAACGGCGTGCGCGGGGACGAACACGATGAGTTTTACCCCGATGAGCGCAACGACGAGGGCGACCGCAAGGCGTCCGGCTTCCGGGCCGGGCCGCCGCTTGAACCTCCACGCGCCAAAAAGCAGGACCGGCAGGCAGGCCAGCGCCGCGAGCCATCCCGAACCCATGGTGAAAATGCTCGAAATTCCGGCCAGAATCCCGCCGCCGATGGCCCACCCGGTTGTATTCCTCAAAACCAGGAAGGCGATGGTCAAAAAGGAAAATCCGAACAGGAAATAGTGGTGGGAGGCGACTCCCTGCAACGTGTTTTCCCACGAAAACGGGATTCCGAAGACGACCGCGACCAGAAACCCGGCGATCAGGCCGTATTGTCGGCCGAAGCGGCGGTAAAACAGGGCGCAGACGGCGGTCATGATCGCGGCGTGAAGGACGGCGTTGGTGGTCATCTGCAACAGCGGGTCCCACTGACCGCTCCAGAGAACGAGTCCTAATTCCTGAAGGCGATTCCAGAGCGTCCGGTGTTCGTTGACCGGAATGACGAAATTTCGAAAGCCGAGCGTTCCCTCGAACGCCGGAATGTAGAGCAGATTGCCTTCGTGTCCCCACTGGTCGGCGAACGGCATCGGCGATCCCCCCAGCCGGATGACCGTCAGCTTCATCGCCAGCAGAAAGAAGAAAAGCCCGCCGACCAATCCGGCGGAAACGGGGAGAAATTTCGATAAACGATTGAAAAATGAGGTCATGCCCGCGAATGAATCACCGTCCGATGGCCCGTTTGACGGCGGTCTTCAATCCTTTTTTGTAATGTTCGAATGAATAGGGCATCCATTGGTCAAGGAAGTCGCCAATTCCGGGCCACGGCAGGCCGAACGCCATCTGGAGCCGTGAAACCGGCCCGCAGCCGGCGCGTTCTCCGGCCTCGAACCATTTCTTGTTCAGAATTTTGAGGAATTCCGACTGAACATACCGGTTCTGCTTCCGGTTGGCTTCATAAATCTTGCCGAAATGGGTTCTGAGCCGGTCGATCTCATCAACCGAGGCAATTGGCTCCATGAAAAAGACGTCAAGATGGAGATCGATTTCGGCTTCCGAAATTTCGGGCAAAAGCTCGCGAAGCAGGGAGACCGCCACCGTCCGTGTGTCGGATTTTTGTTTTTCGCGCTTTCGGCTGGAAATTTGGGCCGGATGAAGGCGATACGCCACCAGAAATTCTTCGAGATTGGCGATGGGAAAATGTCGGGAAGCCTCGATCCAAAACTTGTAATCAAACGCCAACGGGCAACTGGAGTCGAACGCCATCCCGGCATCACGGACCATTTCCCGCCGAAACATCACCGACGGCGTCACGATCGGACATTCAAACAGAAGACTTGCCCGAAGTGCTTCGTAATCTGTTGGATAGCGCCGTTCGAGGTCCCACGAGCCGAAGGTTCTGGACCACGAGCCGCACAGGACGTATTCGGGATTGTCGTCGAGAAAAGCCGTTTGCCGTTCGAGGCGCGTCGGGAAGCATCGGTCGTCGCAATCGAGAATCGCGACGTACTCTCCAACCGCCTCGGCCATGCCCCGATTCAACGATCCCGCGTGCCCGAGGTTTTTTTCATTCACCAGTCGTCGAATCCGCCCGTCTTTAAACCGTTTGACGGCTTGGGCGGTTCCGTCGGTCGAGGCGTCGTCCACGACGATGATTTCAAAGTCCTGGAAAGTCTGGGTCAGCACGCTTTCAATTGCTTCCGCGATGAAGGCTTCGCCGTTGTAGGCGCAGATAAGGACCGTGACTGTGGGATTCGGCATCGTAAAACCGTGGAAAACGAAAAAACGGGCGATTGGACGGATGGAAGCCGCCTAGTTTCCACAAGCCCTTTTTGGTTGTCCACCCCGCGGGCCTTTCGAGGGACGTCCTTCCCCTTCCATCCGGGCGGGCTTTGGGTACACTGGGCCGACTTTCAAACCCTCTCCCAAGGAGCAAAGGTCAATGGGTCTCGCCGAACGCCGCAAAATCAAGGAACTTCAGGAAACGACCTTTCCCGAACGGGTCAAGGAAATCGAGGAAATCTGCGGGAAACCAATTTCCTATGAAGTGGACTGGGAAAGCCTGGCCGACGACGCCGAGGGCCTCAACTTTATCGACAACCTTTCCTGCCACCGGCTGAACATGGCCCTGCGGGTCATCTGCCTCGACGATCTCGGCAAGGAAGCTGTCCGCGACGGGTTAAAACTGGTCAAACTGAAAAACGTCCGGGACAAGGCCGACATGAAAATCACGTTCGAGGCAGGCGTGCTGGAAATGCACTGCGCCTACGCCCTGCGGACGGAAGGCATGTTCAACGACAATGAAATCCGCGAAGTACTGATGGCGAAGCTTTAGAAAAACGCCCGGAAAGTCGTCTTCGATTCACGGAACTTTCCGGAAAATTCAATCGTACGCGCGCGATCCTATTAATACATGTCGTACGCGCGGGCCGGTTACAGGGTGCGCGTGACTTTCGTGAGCGAGCGCGGGGCGTCGGGGTCGAGACCTTTCGCGGCGGCGAGGTGGGCGGCGAAAAGCTGGCCGGGCACGATGTACGGAATCGCCGCCAGTCGTTCGTCAATCGTGGACGGCAACCGGACGGTGCGCGGCGAAAATCCGGTCAGCGATTCATCACCGGTAAAGACCACGGTGTCGGCGTGAAGGTCGCGCAGGCGTTCGAGAAGCTGACGGGTGCCGTCCACCGTTTTACCCGCCGGAGCAAACACGAAGGTCGGAAAATGACGCTCGATAATCGCGAGTGGTCCGTGGAAAAAATCCGCCGTTGAAAACCGCTCGGCCACGACGTAGCACGTTTCCATCAGCTTTAAGGCCATTTCGTACGCGCAGGCGTAGACCAGCCCCCGTCCCACCACCACGCACTGATCCATAAAGACGTAGCGTTCGACCATTCCCCGAATGGCCTCATCGGATGCGAGCGCGGCGGCCACGTCGTCGGGCGTTTTGCGGAAATCAATTTCCGGCCCCCCTTCCCGCAACGCCTCGGCCAGCATCGCGAACATCATCATCTGCCCGCTGAAGGTTTTGGTCGCCGCGACCGAACGTTCCCTGCCCCCCTGCGTCACAAGAACTTCGTCCACCAGTCCGGCCATGGTCGAACCGGCCTCGTTGGTGATGCCGAGTGTAAAGGCCCCGGCGGATTTCGCGCGTTCAAGCACGAAGTTGATGTCTTCACCTTCACCTGATTGTGAGACACCAATAAAAATGGCGTTATCAGACTTAAGTAAACCACCATACATCGTGAAAACGGAGGGCGCGGCCAGCGAAACCGGGATTCCCGTCGCCGTTTCAAACAAATACCGGCCGTAGAGCGCGGCATTGTCCGAACTCCCGCGCGCCACCAGCACGATCAACCGGACGTCCCGCGCCTTCAAGAACGCGCCGAGCTTCGTCACCTTCCCCGCTTCCGCGTCAATCGTGCGTCGCAACGCTTCCGGTTGCTGACGGATTTCCTCTAACATCAGCGACATTACCGCTCACTCCGAATCTTCAATTTTTGTACGAGGGGAATTTCCCGCCTGTGCGAACGCCGCCACTCTATCGTTCCGTCGCGATTCTCGTCATGGTCCTTTTTCTGACCGGAGGAATCGTCCGCTCGCAATCGCCTGGTTCACCCCCCGAAGCCCAAGGGATGTCATCTCCGACCCTTGACCGGATCGGGTTGATTGTCGAGGAGGAAATTCAGAAGGAAAAACTCCCGGGAGCGGTGGTTCTGGTGGGGCGCGGCAATCAAATCGTCTACTGGAAAGCCTTCGGTAACCGAGCAACCCAACCATCACCGGAAGCCATGACGGCGGAAACGATTTTTGACCTTGCTTCTCTCACCAAGCCGGTCGCCACCGCTACGTCGGTCATGATCTTGGTTGAACGCGGAAAGCTGCGGCTCGCCGACCCGGTCGCCAAGCACATCCCCGAATTCGGGGCCAACGGCAAGGAAACCATCACGGTCGAACATCTTCTGACGCACCGTTCCGGCCTCATCGCCGACAATCCAATCGAGGAATACCAGCAGGGCACGGAAAAAGCCTTCGAAAATATCTACAATCTCAAAACGTTATCAGAGCCAGGTACAAAGTTTCTCTACTCCGACGTCAACTTCATTGTTTTGGGTGAACTCGTCCGCCGCCTTTCCGGCCAGCCGCTCGACGTTTTCGCCGCCGAAAACATCTTTAAACCGCTCGGGATGACCGAAACCGGTTTCCGACCGGCGGAAAACCTGAAAACCCGTATCGCCCCGACCGATCAACGCGGCGAAGGCGACAAAAAATACTGGATTCGGGGCGAAGTTCATGATCCCCGCGCTTTTCTCCTCGGCGGCGTCGCCGGACACGCCGGGCTGTTTTCAACCGCGCGAGATTTGTCACGGTATTGTCGAATGATGTTGAACCACGGGGCCATTGACGGCGTGCGGATTCTCAGCCCGCTGTCGGTCGCCCGTATGACGCAATTCCGCGCCGCGACCAACGCCGCCGATTCAGTCCAGCGCGGCCTCGGCTGGGACATTGCCTCGCCCTTTTCCTCGAATCGCGGCGACCTTTTCCCCATCGGCAGTTTCGGTCACACCGGTTTCACCGGAACGTCAATCTGGATTGATCCCGCAAGCCAAACGTTCGTCATCTTTCTCAGCAACCGGGTTCATTTGAAGAATGGCGACGTGACCGCGCTACGCGGGAGGGTCGCAACCATCGTGGCCGGGGCGTTGCCGGGTCCATCCACGGATGGCCCATCGGTCAATATTGTCCAGCCTGGATACCGGCCTCGCACCGGCAAACCGACGAGTTTCGAACCCCTGAAACCGACTCAGGCACGAAACGGCATAGATGTTCTTGTACAAAACGACTTTCAACCCCTGAAGGGAAAACGGGTCGGCCTCATCACCAACCACACCGGACGGACGGCGGACGGACGCTCAACCATCGACGTGCTGTTCAAGGCCCCGGACGTCAAACTGGTCGCCCTTTTTTCCCCGGAACACGGCATTCGCGGCGTCAAGGATGAAAAGGTCGAAAACTCGACCGATGAAAAAACCGGTCTTCCGATTTTCAGCCTCTACGGCGAGACGCGACAACCGACGCCGAAGATGCTCGAAGGCATCGACGTACTGATTTTCGACATTCAGGACATCGGCACGCGGTTTTATACCTACATTTCGACGATGGGACTGGCAATGGAAGCTGCGGCAAAGGCGAACATCGAGTTTGTCGTGCTGGATCGGGTCAATCCGATTACCGGGACCCACGTCGAAGGGCCAGTTGCCGACCCGGAGAAGCTGTCTTTCGTCGCATTTCATCCGCTCCCTGTTCGGCATGGGATGACCGTGGGTGAACTCGCCAGGCTGTTCAACGAGGAACGAAACATCCACGCCCGGTTGACCGTCGTGAAACTTGAAGGGTGGAGTCGCCGCGACTGGTTCGACGACACCCGGCTGACGTGGGTGAATCCGTCACCGAACATGCGAAGTCTGACCGAGGCGACGCTTTATCCGGGCATCGGACTGCTCGAAATGACCGATCTGTCGGTCGGACGCGGCACCGACACCCCGTTTGAAGTCATCGGTGCGCCGTGGATTGACGAACGAACGCTGGCCGCCGAAATCAGAAAAGCCGGAATTCCCGGTCTGACGGTCGTGCCGGTTCGTTTTACCCCGAAGGCGAGTGTCCACAAGGACAAGGAATGCGGCGGCGTGAACCTCATCATCACCGACCGTGACCAGTTCAACGCCGTTGAATGCGGCCTCGAACTGGCGTTTATTCTCAAACGGCTTTACCCGAAGGAATTCGACATCGCCAAACTCGACAAATTACTTGCCGACAGGGCGACCCTCAACGAATTGCGAAATCATCCGAATGCCCTGGAATCACCCACAATCTGGGAAAAGGAACTGGAAGAATTCTACCGGGTTCGGGAGCGGTATCTGATTTACAAGTGATGGAAGGCCACAGATTTCACGGATGACACGGATTTTTGAAATCCTGAAGAAATCGGAATCTGTGTCATCCGTGTAATCTGTGGTCAAAAGAGGTAAATGTGCAGCCCAACGACCGAATGCAATCGCTCGACGTTTTTCGCGGCATGACCGTCGCGGGAATGATTCTCGTCAACAATCCGGGAACATGGGCCGCGATTTACCCGCCGCTCCAGCACGCCGAATGGCACGGCTGCACGCCGACCGACCTCGTGTTTCCCTTCTTTCTGTTCATCGTCGGCGTTTCGATTTCGCTCGCCTTCGCGAAACGGGTCGCGCAGGGGGGTGACCGGCGCGACCTGGTCCGGAAAATCGTCAAACGCTCGATCATCATCTTTCTTCTTGGGACGATGATGGTGGTTTATCCCTTCTACGACATGTTTGAACGGCTCGGGACGATGCGCGTCATGGGCGTACTTCAGCGAATCGGCCTGTGCTACGGGTGCGCGTCATTGATCTATGTTTTTCTGGGTGTCCGGGCGCGGTACGCCGCGGCGGCCGGGCTGCTGGTTTTGTACTGGCTGCTGATGCGTTACGTCCAGGTTCCCGGATTCGGCGCGGGCGACCTTTCGCCGCAGGGAAATCTCGCCGCCTACCTCGACCGGCTGATTCTCGGCGCGCATACATGGAAAAAGGATTTCGATCCGGAAGGACTGCTTTCGACGATTCCGGCCATCGTGACGACACTGATCGGCGTCTTCACCGGCGATCTCATCCGGACGGGGAAGTCCCCGCGCGACATTCTGAAAGGAATGATCCTGCCCGGATTGGGGCTGATTGCGCTTGGACTCGCCTGGAGTCGCTGGTTTCCGCTCAACAAATCGCTCTGGACGAGCAGCTATGTTTTATTCACCGGCGGCCTCGCCCTGATTTTTCTCGCCGCCTGCTACTGGCTCATCGACGTGAAGCTGTATCGAAAATGGGGATTTCCGTTTTTGGTGTACGGAATGAACGCGCTGGCGGTGTTCGTCCTTTCCGGACTCCTCGCCAAAACCCTGCTCCGAATCAAATTCCCGACTCCCGACGGGAAAACGGTTCACCTTCAAGCGCTGATTTACAAAACGATTTTCGCTCCCCTGGCTTCCCCGGTGAATGCGTCATTGTTGTACGCCATGACGTACGTTTTGCTTTGGTTCAGCGCGATGTACCTGCTTTACCGAAGAAAAATATTTATAAAAGTTTAAACCTGAACCCGGTTTCAGGTTGAGTTCATACGTTGCCTCGTTTATAAACCGGACCGTCCGTCACGAAGGACCCAATCAACAATCAAAACACCACGCCCACCCCTTCGGCTCAGCCTCCGGAAGGATGGTGGCGTTTTATTTTTTGCAGGAGTCTCACCCGGTATGACGTCCAAGCGATTCGGTACTCGTCTACGAAGCGCGGCCTCTTGGTTCGCGATATTTCTCTTGTACGGTTGTTTTTCGATTTCGGTTTTCGCGCAACAGGATTCAACCGCCACCATCATCGGACAGGTCAAGGACGCGAGTGGCGCGGCGGTCGGCGGAGCCACGGTCAAGGCCGTGAGCAAGGCGACCGGCGCGGAACGCACCATCCAGACCACCGAGGACGGGAACTACATCCTCACGCCGTTGGTCGCGGGTGACTACACCCTGACCGTCGAGCGGAGCGGATTCAAGAAATCGGTCATTGAAACCCTGACCCTGAGCGTTACCGACCGCCGACTGGTGAACATCACCCTCGAAACCGGCGACGTGTCCGACGCGGTCGAGGTCAACGCCATCCCGACCGTCATTCAGGACAGCCCGACAACCCAGACGCTGACCAACGGCAACCAGGTTCGCGAACTTCCGCTGAATAACCGGAACTTCCTGAAACTGCTGGAAATCACGCCCGGCGTCAGTTCCGCCCTGGAAGACGAGGAGTCAAACGGGGACATTGGCTTCGGACTGACCAGCCGCACGAGCATTTCCATCAACGGGATGCGCCGCAACTCGGTCAACTACCTCGTGGACGGCGTGACCAACAGCGACGTCGGTTCGAACATCACCCTGCTGTCGACGCCGACCATCGACTCGGTTCAGGAATTCAAGATTCAGACGGCCAACTACACCGCCGAATTCGGACGCTCGGCGGGCGGCGTGGTGAGCATCGTGACCCGCGGCGGTACGAAGGATTTTCACGGCTCGGTGTATGAATTCATACGCAACGACTATTTCAACGCCAACACCTACTTCAACAATCGCGCCGGACGCCGCGCCGACGGCTCGCTGATCGCCCCCGTTCCGGTCCTGCGCTACAACAACTTCGGAGCGACCCTCGGCGGGCCGATCACCTTCCCGGGCTACGGTCGCGACAAAACCTTCTTTTTCTTCTCGTATGAAGGTCGCCGCATCATCCGTGCGTCCTCCTCGTCCAACATCGTCGTTCCCAGCGCGCGCCAGCGGACGGGCGACTTTTCAGCCACGCTCGGCGCGGTCATCGCGGGCGGTCCCAACGTGACCGACACCAACGGCGCCCTGATCCCGCTTCGCGTCGGCCAGATTTTCCGACCGGACGGCGTCGCCTACGCGGGCAACGTCATTCCGCAGGGCGATCTGAGTCGCCAGGCACTGGCGCTGCTCAACGCCTTTCCGGCGGCCAACGGAAACCAGGACGCCACCACCTCGACATTCAACCGGACCAACACGCTCGACACCGATCAGTATGTCGTCCGGATCGACCACAACTTCAACGCCAACCACCGCATTTTCGGTCGTTACACCCGTGACGAAAGCCGGACGCTCGAAGCCGGCGGCCTGTTCAACAGCATCACCCTGCCGAACGTGGCATCGACCAAAACCTCCGTTCCCGGAAACGTCTTCGCCACGACCTACACGGCGTTCATCCGACCGACCCTCGTCAATGAACTGACCTACAACTTTTCCGGAAACACCATCGGATCGAACCTCATTGGCAAGGGCCGGAAGTCGGATTACCCCGGCTCCGAACTGATTCCCGAAGTCTTCCCGGAAAACTTCAACAACGCGATTCCGAACGTGACCATTGCGGGACTGGCGGCCATCGGCTCGACGCAGGGCTACCAGATCGAGTACCGCAATCACACCTTCCGCGACAATCTCACCTGGAACTTCGGCAACCACACGCTCAAGTTCGGCGCGGAACTGACCTTCGAACAGAAGAACGAAAACGGCAGCAACAACACGCAGGGCAGCTTCGCCTTTACGACGGTGGCCACGCAGGCCGGCGCGGCGGTCGCGTCAAATTTCCGTTCGCAGACCGGCAACGCCGTCGCCAGCTTCCTGCTCGGACGTGGCAACACCTATTCGGAAGCCGAACGCGACATCAAGGTCAACTTCCGTTTCGGTCGTCGTGAATTTTTCGGACAGGATACCTGGAAGATTCTTCCCAACCTGACGCTCGACCTCGGCGTCCGTTACCAGTACTACGTCCCGATTGTCGACAAGGACAACGTCCTCACCAACTTCGTCGTCGGTCGCTTCACGCAGGCGGGGATTCCCACCTGCGCCACCGCCGCCTGCGCGTCCTTCCTGCGCGGCACCGGCGACCCGCTCAACGGCATCGTCGTGGCCGGTTCGAACTTCCCGCGCCGCGTCACGCCGCGCGACACCAACAACTTCAGCCCCCGCCTCGGCATTGCGTGGGACCCGTTCAAGGACGGCAAAACGGTGGTCCGCGCCGGGTACGGCTTCTATTACGACCAGTTGCTGGTCGGTTTCATCGAGCAGAATTCCTTCGTCAACCCGCCGTTCGTCAACACGGCCAGTTTTTCCAGCCCGACCGTCAACGGTCCGACCGGCTTCGTGACGTTCTCCGCCCCCTCGGGCGGCGCCGCGCCGACCACCTACGGCGCACCGTCCCTCATCGCCAACGCCTCAGACCTCGAAACGCCGACCATTCAGCAGTGGTCGCTTGGCATTCAGCGCGAACTGTTCAAGGGCGCGGCCATCGACGTCGCCTACGTCGGAACCAAGGGCGATAACCTGCTCCGGCAGTACAACATCAACTTCCCGCAGGTGGCCGCCGTCGCCGGTCTCGCCGCCGGCCAGAACGTGAACCTCGTGCGTCCCTACCGGGGCTACGGCACGATCACCTGGCGCGAAACCAGCGCCCGGTCCCGCTATCACGGGCTGTTGTCGTCGTTCATCTACAACATCGGCCAGAGCGGACGGATCACGCTCGCCTACACCTGGAGCAAGACACTGACCGACGCGACCAACGACCGCGACGCCATCGACGAACCGCAGAACCCGCAGAATCTCCGCGTGGAATACGCCGAGGCGCGCAGCGCGCGTCCGCATGTGTTCAGCGCGAGCTACCTCTATGAACTGCCGTTCTTCCGCAACGACAAGCGGCTCTGGGCAAAGCTCTTCCTGAGCGGCTACCAGATCTCCGGCATCACGACCATCGCGTCAGGGCGTCCGTTCGCCCGCGTCCTGTTGAGCGACACGCTTGGCGGCGCACGCGGCAACCGTCCGAACTTCATTTCCGATCCGAACGGCGGCCTCACCGGAACGATCGACGGAACCGGCCTCGAATACTTCTTCGACCCGAACTCCCTCGCCGCCCCGGCCACCGGGACCTACGGCTCCGGCTCGCGTTCCTTCGGACGTCGCCCGGCGACGAACCTCACCAACCTGACGCTGACCAAGATGTTCCGCTTCGGTACGGAGGATCGCTTTAACCTCCAGCTCCGCGCGGAAGTCTACAACGTCTTCAACCACACCATTTTCACCGCCTTCGGGACGACCTTCACCCCCGGATCGGCTGACAACGGACCGACCGGCACGCTCGGACGGCCCACCGGAACGACGGCGCCGCGCGAATTCCAGTTCGCCGCGCGCTTCTCGTTCTAAATTTCAGTCTGGAGTCGAAAGTCTGGAGTCTGGAGTCAAATCCGGACTCTCCGGAAATGGACAATTGACAATGGACAGTTGACAATGAAAACCCGTTTTCACCGTCAATTGTCCATTGTCAATTATCCACTATCCATTCCTCCTAGGTTTTGACTCCAGACTCACGACTCCGGACTCCAGACTTCCTCCCCCATGCCGTCACTCGACATTTTCATCATCGTCGGCTACCTCGTCGGGATGGTTCTGTTCGGGGCCTATTTCTCCCGGTCCCAGAAGAACGTGGCCGATTACTTCGTGAGCGGCAAAACCATGCCGTGGTGGGCCATCGCGGGTTCGATCATCGCCACCGAAACGAGTACCGTCACCTTCATCAGCGTTCCGGGATTCGCCTTCGGCGGCGATTTTCGCTTTCTGCAACTGGTCTTCGGCTACCTCGTGGGACGGATCGTCGTGGTCGCGGTGTTCATGCCGCTCTATTTCAAGAAGGAACTTTTAACGGTCTATCAACTGCTCGGCGACCGTTTCGGAAACGCCGTCAAGCGACTGGTGGCTTCCATCTTTCTCGTCACCCGCAACCTCTCCGACGGATTCCGGCTGTTTTCGACCGGACTTGTCCTCGCCGCCTTCCTGTCCCGCATCGGCGGCATTCAGGCGGTTTCGGCGAAGCTGTTTCCGTTTTTCGCGCCGAACGTCGCCCTGCTCGTCTTCTCGATCATCGTCATGGGCGTGGCCACGCTCATTTACACCTACCTCGGCGGCATGTCGGCGGTCATCTGGACGGACGGCATCCAGCTCATCATCTATCTGATCGGGCTGTTCGTGGCGATGTGGATTCTCGCGGGCGACATTCCCGGCGGGCTGAACACGGTGTTCGAATCGGCGGGGAAAGCCGACAAGTTCAAACTGTTCGATTTTTCGTTCGACGTGACGAAAAACTACACGTTCTGGTCAGGCCTCATCGGCGGCGCGTTTCTGACGACCTCGACCCACGGCACGGACCAGTTGCTCGTCCAGCGCTACCTCTGCACCGACAAACTCAGCCGCGCCCGCGTCGCCCTGCTCACCGAAGGCGTGGCCATCTTCATCCAGTTCTGCCTGTTCCTGTTCATCGGGACGATGCTCTGGGTGTTTTACGGCGGTCCGGCGGGCGGCGAACTTTCGGTCATCACCACCAACGGGAAAATTCAGAACGACGCCGTTTTCCCGCAGTACATCGTGAATCACCTCCCCTCGGGCGTTGTCGGCCTCGTCGTCGCGGCGGTGTTTTCGGCGGCGATGTCCACGCTTTCTTCGTCGCTCAATTCGTCCGCCGCCACCGCAATGGCCGATTTCTACATCCCGATTTCGGGCGGAACGCGCGGCGACGCCCATTACCTCAAGGTTTCCCGTTATCTCACGGCGGTCTGGGGCGTCGTTCAGATCGGCTTCGCGTTTCTGGCGGTGAAAATTTCGAGCAGCGTGGTCAATGAAGTTCTCGCCATCGCGGCCTTTCCGAACGGCCTCATCCTCGGCGTGTTCTTCCTCGGAACGTTCACCCGACGCGTGGGGTCGGCTCACGCCTACGTCGGACTGCTCGCCGGAGCGGCGACGATGCTCGCGGTGAAATTCGGGACGGCGGTTTCCTGGCAGTGGTATGTTTTGATCGGTTCGCTCACAACCTTTCTCGTCGGCCTCGGCGCGAGTTATCTGATTCCCTCGAACGCCGGGAAGGAATAGCCACGGGGTACGCGGATTACACGGATTTCAAACCGGAGAACCTTTATGGGATACCACGTTCGGGAAACCGACAGGAACGGCACGCCTTTTTTCCAACTCGTTCAGGATGGTTTCGGCGAAGCCGAAATCTACCCGCAATTCGGCCAGAACGCCTTTTCCCTCGTCGTGGGCGAGGACCGGATGGAACACCTTCCGTTCGAGACGTTCCTTTCAAAACCGACCAGTTACGGGAATCCGATCCTTTTTCCATTCCCGAACCGCATCCGCGACGGCGTGTTCACGTTCAACGGCGAAACCTTCACGGTCACCCCGAAGCAGCACGGATTCGTCCGCGATAAAAAGTGGAATGTCGTTTCCTCGGGTGCATCCGACAGCGACGGCGCATGGGTGACGGCGACCTGCGACGCAAGCGACCACCCCGACGCCATCCTCGGCCAGTTTCCCTTTCCCTTCCGGATAACCGTGACCTATCGCCTCCGCGACGGACGCCTCGCGATGGAAACCGAGATCGAAAACACCGGTTCGCGCGCGATGCCCGCCGGGTTCGGCATTCATCCCTACTTTCAAAAACCGGCCAACGGCAGCATCACCGTCCCCGCCGCACAACGCTGGGAACTCGTCGAAAACCTCCCAACCGGCCAAAAACTCGACCTCGACCCGCAATTCGATCTTCGAAACGGACATTCCCTCGACGGACTCGTCCTCGACGACATCTACACCGCGCTCGAACCCGACGCCGACGGTCTGGTTCGCTGCCTGCTGACCGATTTCGATAAAAAAACCGAAACGGTCGTGGAATTTTCCGCCGCCGAATTCCCCCACGTCGTCGTGTACACCACGCCCGCGCCCCGAACCGCCATCTGCATCGAGCCGAACACCTGCCCGACCGATTCCTTCAACCTCGAAGCGCGCGGCATCCCGGCGGACATGCTCATTCTCGAATCCGGCGAAAAGAAAAACTTCCTGATCGTCTTCACGACCCGAAGCATTTGACGGGTTTTCTTTGTGCCTTCGTGACTTTGTGTCTTTGTGTTCCAGATTTCGCCTGAAAGGTAGCCCAAGCCCGTGCTCGCCCAACGTGTCTCCTTTTTCACCGAATCCGTCATCCGCGAAATGACCCGGCAGGCCAATCGTTTCGGCGCGGTCAATCTCTCGCAGGGGATGCCCGATTTTGAAACGCCGCAGGATTTGAAGGACGCCGCCTGCAAGGCCATCCAGGACGGTTACAACCAGTACGCCATTACCTGGGGCGCGCCCGACCTGCGCCGGGCCATCGCCGAGAAGGCCAAACGCTTCAACGGCATCGAGTGCGACCCGGACGCCAACATCACGGTCTGCTGCGGCGCGACCGAGGCGATGATGGCGACGATGCTCTCGGTCATCGAGCCGGGCGATGAAGTGGTGATTTTTCAGCCGTTCTACGAAAACTACGGGCCGGACTGCAAACTCTCCGGCGCGACGCCGGTCTGGGTGAACCTTCACGCCCCCGACTGGACCTTCGACCCGGATGAACTCCGCCGCGCCTTCACGTCAAAAACCAAGGCGATCATCGTCAACACGCCGAACAACCCGACCGGGCGCGTGTTCACCCGCGAGGAACTGTCGCTCATCGCCGAACTCTGCGTTGAACACGACGCGCTGGCGCTGACCGACGAAATTTACGAACACATCATCTATACCGACACGCCGCACATCAGCATCGCGACGCTTCCCGGCATGGCCGAGCGGACGGTCACCATCAGCGGCCTTTCAAAAACCTTCAGCGTGACCGGCTGGCGACTCGGCTACTGCATCGCCCCGCCGGAAATCACGAACGGCATCCGCAAGGTCCACGATTTTCTCTCGGTCGGCGCGCCGCACCCGTTGCAGGTCGCGGGCGCGTTGGCGATGGCCTGGCCCGACAGCTACTACGAAAAGATGGTCGCCGAGTACCGCAAGCGGCGCGAAATCCTGCTCGGCTACCTCACGGAAGCCGGTTTTAAATTCACGCCGCCGGAAGGGGCCTACTACGTTCTCGCCGACATTCGCCCGCTCGGCTTCGACAATGACGTGGCCTTCGCCAAACACCTCGTCGAAAACATCGGCGTCGCGACCGTCCCCGGCAGCAGCTTCATGTACCCCGCCGACGCCGGCCGCCACATGGTCCGCTTCATGTTCGCCAAGAAGGAAGAAACCCTGCACGCGGCGGGGGAACGGCTTCGCAAACTAAAGGGATGAGGGATGAGGGATGAGGGATGAGGGATGAGGGATGAGGGATGAGGGATGAGGGATGAGGGAACGTCCGGTTTTGGCTTTGACCCGTCAAGTGTTTTCTGGACTTCAGACTCTCGACTCCAGACTCCGGACTTTTTTTCATCCCTCATCCCTCCGCCCTCATCCCTCCCAAGACTGTCCGCTCTTGGGACGCCACATTCCCGATTACGAACAGCCGCCGCCGCCGCAATCTCCGTAAATCATTGATTTTACGAAGCGGGTCCGTCCGGCACGGCGATTGATGAACGAAGCGCAACGTTTTTCATCGAGGCTTTTCGTTCATGGGATTTCTTCTCCACGATCTTGCGTCCGCGCTGCGTTCATTTCGGAAAAACCTGGGGTACGCGCTGACCGTGACCTTCGTCCTGGCGCTTGGCGTCGGCGGGACCGCCACGGTTTTCAGCTTTTACTACAGCGTGTTCCTGCGGCCCCTTCCCTATCCCCAGCCCGAACGGATCGTGGCCGTCGGGTCCGTGAACCAGACGGAGCCACAGCCCGGCCTGAACGCTCCCGCCGATTTCGTGGACTGGAAGCGCGAGGCGAAGAATTTCGAGGGCCTGACCTCGTTCGCCAACACCGCACTTCTTCTGAAAACCGGGGATCGTTACGAATCGTTCCCCACGACGCTCGTCACGACTGACTTCTTCAAAACCTTCGGCGTGCTTCCGCGACTTGGCCGCCCTTTCGCGCCCGAGGATTTCAACGAAGGAAAGAATGAAGTTCCCGCCATTCTCAGCGATGAAGTCTGGCGGAGCCGATTCGGCGCGGACCCCGGCGTGGTCGGACGGACTTTCGACCTCTCGGAAGGAAAATGCACGATCATCGGCGTCATGCCGCCCGGTTTCGCCTACCCGAGCTGGTCGAAGCTCTGGGTTCCGCTTTCCATGAACAATTCGCAGTTCAACCTGCGCGGAAACCGCTACTTTGAAGTTGTGGGACGGCTCGCCCCCGGAAAAACCCTCGCGGACGGCGAAAACGAACTCAAAGGCATCGCCGCCTCGCTCGCCGAACGCCATCCGAAGCAGAACAAGGGCTGGTCGGTGAAACTGGTCGGCCTTCGCGAGTGGACGAACGGCGACGACCGGCTGCCGCTCACGGTTTTACTGTCGGCGGTCGGACTGCTGCTCGTCATCGCCTGCGCCAACATCGCCGCCCTCGCCCTCGTGCGCGCCCATGCGCGACGCCGCGAACTTGCCGTCAAGATCGCCCTCGGCATCGGCAACGGCCAGCTTTTCCGCTCGCTTCTGGTTGAAAACCTCGTTCTCGCCACGTTCGGCGGGGCGCTGGGGCTGCTTCTCGCACGGTACGGCGTGGACGCCATCCCGCTGCTTCTTCCGGAAGCGGACGCGCGACGCCTCCAGGGCATCGTCCGGCTGGATTGGGTCGTCGCGATTCTGACGATGCTGGTCGCGCAACTCACCGGCATCGCCTTCGGCATCGTTCCGGCGTTTCAAGCCTTCCGGAAAAACCTCGCCGATGATCTGCGTGACAGTACCCGGACGACCGAATCCGCCGGTCACGGCCGGATGCGGCAAGGGCTGGTCGTGGTTCAAATCGCGCTCGCGGTCGCGCTGCTGTGCGGCGCGGGCCTGCTCGCCCGCAGCTTCGCCAACCTGCTCGCCGATTCGCCGGGTTACGACCCGAACCGCCTGATGATCGTGAATGTTTCCGCGCCGCTGCCCTTCAACGCGCCGAATGAACAAAAGATCACCTTTTACCGCAAGGCTATCGAAATGGCGGCGCAGGCCCCCGGCGTGACCGGCGCGGCGCTCACCAACGGGTCGCAATTCGGCTATCTCAATTTTCCCGTCAACCGGCCCGACCGGCCCTTCCCGAACGGCGATGTCAACGCCCGCTACAGCTCGGTCAGCGGCAACTACTTCAAGGTTTTAAACATTCCGCTCGTGAAGGGCCGCGAGTTCGCCGATTCCGACCGTGAAATGTCGCCGCTCGTCTTCATCATCAACCGAGCCGCCGCCGGGAAATTCTTCCCCGGCGAGGAAGCCGTCGGGAAACGTCTCACGATTTCCTACCTGAACCGGCGCATGGACGGCGAAATTGTCGGCGTCGTGGGCGACGTCCGGCAGGACGCCCCCGGCCGTGCCCCGCTGCCGGAAGTTTTCGCGTCCTATTCACAAATGCCGTGGTTCTCCCATTACGCCGTCGTCCGGACCACCGCCGAGGATCCACGCACGGCCCTCAACGGCCTTGAAGCGAGCCTGCAAACGCTCGATCCGAACCGCCAGCCCGGCGCGCCGGTCATCGTCTCCGAAAACATCGCCGCGAGCGTCGCAATGCCGCGACTCTACACGCTGACGCTCGGCATCTTCGCCGCCGCCGCGCTCGGCCTCGCCGCCGTCGGAATTTTCGGCGTGACCGCCTACGCCGCCGCCCGCCGGACGCGCGAAATCGGCATCCGCATGGCGCTCGGCGCGACGGCGCGTGACGTACGCGGCATGATTCTCAAACAGGGCGGCATCCTCATCTGTTTTGGGGCCGCGCTCGGCCTGGGGGCCGCGTTTTTCTTCTCGAAATCATTGAAAACACTGCTTTTTGGCGTCGAAGCCGCCGATCCGCTCACCTTCGTCTGCGCCGGGCTGCTGCTCGGACTGACCGCGCTCGCCGCCTGCTGGATTCCGGCGCGACGCGCGACGAAGGTCGATCCGATGACGGCGCTCCGCTCCGAATGACTTCCGGCTGAAAGTCCCAAGTAACCGTTCGGCCTTCCGAGGACGCCCGGCCCTCAAGGACCGGGCTATTCACTCCGAAGCTCCGTAAACGGAGCTAAAACCAAGAAAATCAATCTATTAGCCTCGTTCACGAGGCTTGCTTTCGGGCAGCCCGGTCCTTGAGGGCCGGGCGGGTAGCGACTGAACAGTTACAATCCCATTTCGGGGGAACACCATGCTTCAGGACATCCGTTTCGGAATTCGCGTCCTTTTCAAATCTCCGGCCTTCACCCTCGTGGCGGTGCTGGCTCTCGGACTCGGCATCGGCGTCAACACGTCCATTCTCAGCGCCGTGAACGGGTTCGTTCTGCGCCCGCTTTCCATCGAAAAACCCGAGGAACTCCGCGCGGTGTACTGGGGGAAGAAAACCGACCCGAACGTCTGGGGACGCCTTTCCTTCCCGAATTACCGCGACGTTCGTGACGGGAACACCAGTTTTTCGGGCCTGAGCGCGTGGTTGAATACTTCCGCCGGCATCAGCGCGACCGCGAAGGAATCCGCCGGACCGGCTGACCGCCCGGAACTTGTGTGGGGCGAACTGGTCACCGGCAATTACTTCGACGTGATGGGCGTCAAACCCGCGCTTGGCCGGACGTTTTTGCCCGAGGAGGGTCAAACCGAAGGCGACTCCCCGGTTGTCGTTATCGGTCATCTGCTCTGGAAACAACGCTTTAACGGCGATCCGGCCATTGTCGGGAAAACCGTTTTCATGAACGGCAACCCCTTCACGGTCATCGGGGTCATGCCCGAATCCTTCACCGGCGGGACCTTTTATCTACGGATGAACTTCTGGGCGCCGCTGACCATGAGCCGCAGTTTCGGCCACAAAAAGGACTGGATGGCCGATCGTTCGAACGACCGGGTCAATGTCTACGGTCGGCTCAAGCCCGGAATCTCGCTCCGGACGGCGGAAGCCGACCTGAACCGCGTTTCAAATGAACTCGCCGCCCGTTTTTCAAAGGAAAACGAAGGCACGAAAATGCAGATGACCACCGAGGTGGACGGACGCTACCAGGAAGAAACGCCGATCATCGCCTTCGGCGGCTGGATGGGCGTCTGTCTTTCCGGATTGGTGCTGCTGCTCTCCTGCGCCAACGTCGCGAACCTCATGCTCGCGCGAGCGACCGCGCGGGCGCGCGAAATCGGCATCCGCGTCGCCATCGGAGCCGGACGCTGGCGGATTGTCCGGCAACTCCTGATTGAAAGCCTGTTGCTCGCCCTGCTCGGCGGCGGTCTGGGCTGGGTCTTCGCCTTTTTCGGCGCCGACGTCATCAAGGCGACCATTCCGCCCGTGCCCTACCCGCTCAACCTCGATTTCAAACCCGATCTGACCGTTTTGAAGTGGATGTTCGGCGTGTCGCTCGCCACCGGGTTCTTCTTCGGCCTCGCTCCGGCAATTCTGGCTTCGCGAACCAATCTGGTCGGCATCATCAAGGGACTGACCGCGCCGCGCCATCGCGCCGGAATCAGCCCGAGCGGAATCCTCGTCATCGCCCAGGTTTCGATTTCCATTGTCGTGCTGGTCTGCGCCGGTTTGTTCGTACGCAGTCTCGGACAGGTCAAAAACACGGATCCGGGCTTCAAAACCGACCATCTGGCGACCCTGATGATGGACCTCGACCTCGCGGCCTACGACCGGCCCGCCGCGACGCGGTTTTTCAAGGAAGTTCAGCGCCGCGTCGGAGAACAGCCGGGCGTCCGCGCGGCGGCCCTCGCCAGCGAATTGCCGCTCATGGTCAGCCGGAGCAAGAAAGGCCCCGTCGTACGCGAAGGCGAAGGCGATCCGCCGCCCAATCAGGGCTTCAACGTGGAATGCAGCTTCGTCTCCCCTCGCTATTTCGAAACGCTTCAAACGCCGCTGCTGGTCGGACGCGAATTCACCGAACGCGACGAGGAAACCACCACGCCGGTCGTCATCGTCAATCAGGAATTCGCCCGGCGGTTCTTCCAGACCGAACAAAACGCCCTCGGCAAACGGTTTCGCTTCCAGTCCGGAACGCCGCTGATGGAAATCGTCGGGGTGGCGAAGACCGGGAAATACGGCACGTTGTACGAAGATCCCACGCCGTTTCTGTTCCTTCCGGTCACGCAGCACCCGCGCACGGACATGACCCTGATGGTCAGCGTCGCCTCGACGGACGCCCTGCGCCCCGCGATTGAAAACGTCCGGCGCGAAATCAACCGGATGGACCCGCGCCTGCCGGTGTTCGGCATTCTGATGGCCGAGGACAATCTGTCGCTTGCCTACTGGGGGCCGCGCGTCGCCGCCGGGATGGCCACGACCTTCGGACTGCTCGGGCTGTTGCTGGCGACGATGGGGTTGTACAGCGTGATGACCTACGTCGTGACCCAGCGGACGCGCGAAATCGGCATCCGGATGGCCATCGGGGCGAATCTGGGAGAAGTTTTACAACTCATCATCCGCCAGGGGATGCGAATGGTCGTCATCGGACTCGGCCTGGGGCTGATTACTGCCTTCGCTTTGACCCGCGTGCTTTCAAGCCTGCTATTGGGCGTCGGCGCGAGCGATCCGCTGACGTTCGGCGGCGTGGCGGTGCTGCTGGTCGGAATCGCCCTGCTTGCCTGCTGGATTCCGGCGCGACGGGCAACGAAGGTCGATCCGATGGTTGCCTTGCGGTGCGATTAGGGCGTCCTGAATGACACGACCAGGGACAATAGAGCGGTTTTTAGTTGCGTGCGACCAACAAGGAACGTAACCCACAGCCGGACCGAAGGGAGGCTGTGGGTTTCATGTTCGACCGAAATCATTGAATCCAATTGGTTTCCCACGTCCTCGCCAAAGCGCTCCGGACGTGGGCTAGATTCCGTCGGAGCATCGTCCAGAAGAAATTGATGCTCCCTGGCAATCGAAAACCGCTCTAAAGAATGGTTACGGGTGAAATTGACCGGCTTCATCAACCCAGCCGCGTCGATAAAAAATGGTGACCGTGGAAAGACCGCCCGAAAAGGAGGTCGCCTTGTCGAACCGCGCCGGAATAACCGTCTTTCCGGAAGTATCGATGAATCCCCATTTTCCGCCCTTTTCCTGAACCAGGGCACGGCCTTCGGAAAACCCTTCAACCTCCCGCCACTGGGGTTCGATGACGGTTTTCCCCGCTGGGTCGATGAATCCCCAAAGACCATCGTATTGGAACTGAACCGGGGCAAGTCCCTCGGAAAACTGACCGAGCCGGTAAAAACGCGGTTCAATCACGAATTTCCCCGTCCGGTCGATCAACCCGGATTTCCTATTCTGAATCACGACCGCCATGCCATTCACAAAAGGGCCGGCAAACTCGAATCGGGGCGAAATGATTTCCTTTCCGGTTTTGTCGATGTACCCGAACTTCATGTCCACCCATTCGAACGTCTGGGAATGCCACCAGCCGTCGGTGGCAATGGCGGCCAATCCCTCCGAAAAAGGAGAGGCGTAGTGAAACCGCTTCCTGAACATGATTTGCCCTGACGTATTCAGGTAGCCGGCGCTTGAAGTTTCCCCCTTCCGCTCCTCAAAACAGACCATCCCCTCGGAGAAGTCGTTGAAAAGCAACAGGTTGGATGGAACCTTGAACTTCACGCGTCCGGAATGGTCGATAAAGAAGTCATTTTCTCCAATTTGAACCCGCGCAACCCCATCGCCAAAACCGTCGGCATCGTCAAAACGGGGCGAAATGACGAAGTGTCCTTTTTTGTCGATGTATCCCCACTTCCCTTCAAGCTTCACCGCCGCCATCCCCTCCGAAAAGGCGGTCGTCTCTTCAAATCTCGGTTGAATCTTCATTGAACCCGACTGGTCCACATACCCCCAAGAACCGCCCAAGACCTGAACTTCGGCCAATCCCTCGCTGTAAGCACCCGCTTTTTCGAATAACTGGCGCAAAATGAACCGCCCATCCGGACCGATAAACCCGGATTGGCCAGGCAGCGTATTCACGTTGTCCACCGGAAGATACCCGCTGTTTTCACGCGGGCGGTCCTGTGAAGCGCCCTGAAGAAAACAGAGGAGCGTCAGAAGGAAGCCAAGCTTAACTCGAAGAAAAGCGGGAATCCCCATACTTCAATCATCCACGAGAAGAGGGTTAATCCAATCGATTAGAGCGGTTTTCAGTTGCGTGCGACCAACAAGGAACGTAGCCCACAGCCGGACCCTTTTGTTTCTACACAACCTTTTTTTTCTGTTATTAGCGCGAGAAAACGAAACGAATAAGTGAAAAAACAGGACAAAAACTGAAGAAAACTTACCTCTTGCTCAGGTTTGCTGTTCTTTTCAAGAAAAATTTTCGCCTCATTCGGCTTTATTTTTTCCAGTTTTTTCTCCAATAACAGATTCATTCACTTGTGTAGAAACAAAAGGCCGGACCGAAGGGAGGCTGTGGGTTTCATGTTCGACCGAAATCATTGAATCCAATTGGTTTCCCACGTCCTCGCCAAAGCGCTCCGGACGTGTGCAAGATTCCAGCCTGAGAACGGCTGCTGACGGTGCACCCCCGCCTGTTTTTAAGAATTTCCCCCAAACGAGTTATATCGCCCCATAGCCGGTTTTTACCCAAAACCCAATACCCGACACCCAAAACCCTACTTCAAACGAATGAAAAACGGCGCTTCGGCGAGGACGTGAAACATCGCCACGGTGAAATAGAAATCCCGGGTGATCGGGTAATTCGCGAGGAACGCGATCCAGAAACCGACCACGCCGAGCAAACCGCAGAACAGAAAGACTTTGACGAAGTTCGGGAAGCCGTTCGAATGCCGGACGAGCGGAATCGTATCGAGCCGGAAGGGGTTTCCGCCGAGACCGATGAGCGGCATCGCCACCAGCCAGACCCCGTAGTGCAGCGTTTCCAGAAAAACATGCGCGGAAACGAGCGAGCGAGTTGAAATTCCGCCGATGACGCCCGCCCCGGCGTGATCGGTGATGCGGACAGTTAGTACATCCCGGCCGGGAATATCCGGCAGCCCGGCGGTCGCCATCATTAATAGGATGAACACCGCCCCGACGACGGCGATTCCCCGGCGGTAGACCGGTCGCCAGGCCGGTCGGGATTTTCCGAGTTGTACGTCGAGGAAAATCAACGCGAACACCGGATGGAGAAACACCAGCGCGACGCTGAACCCCTGTGGAAAAAACCAGGCAGCGGCGAGCAGCGCGAAAACGACCGGGACGTGCCATTCCCACCGCCGTTCGCGTTCCCGCCGGTACAGCCGCGTCAGCAGAAAAACCCACAAAACGAGCGCGGAATTCCATCCGGCGTTACTCAAAACCCACGCGGATTCCGACCAGTTGAACTTTTCAGCCAGAAACGGCAGCGCGGGAAAGAGCAGCGTCAGCCCGAGCGCGCCGCCGATGGCCGTCACGAAAAACGCCGTCGCCCTTCCCCATCGGACGGGCATCCGGGAGAGGAAAAACCGCACTTCCATCAAATTGTGCGGCGCGGCGAAGACAAACACCGTCACGATCGAGGCCGCCACCGGAAACGCGCCGACCGCCAGCGCCAGCAGGCCGACGCCGACGCCCGCGAACAGCAGGAATCGGCGTTCGGCTGAAATGGTTCCGGTGGGAAGCGATTCGGCGCGCAACATCGGCGTTAATCCTTGGCGGCGGGTGACTTCGGAATGACCAGCCGGATGGTGTCGTCGTCGCTGTCCACCATCACGACGGCTACCCGACCGTGCAGTTCGGCTTCATTGAGCAACGCGCGGGGCAAGGTCCCCTGATCGCGATACCACGGCGGAGCCTTGTTCGCCCACGTCGCCACGGTCAGCCCGAAAACGGCCACCAGCGCCGCCCCGGTCCCGAGTTTGACCGCGCGGGGCATCCGCGAACGCACCAGCCACAACCCGCCCGCGATGACGGCCAGCGACAGAAACGCCCCGCCGACAATGGTTTGCGTCTTCGAAGGACCGGACGCGATTTCCCCGCCGTTGACCAGTGTCCCGGCGAAGTTCCCGGCCATCTTTTTCGGGACGCGGAGTTCCGGCGTCCGAATATTCGGGTCCCCGACGATGACGAACGCAATCGTTTCACGCTCGGCGGGCATCGGCGGACGCACCGGGGGCTTTTTATTCGGCGACGGGACGTCGGCTTGAACCAGCGGGGTCAGAAACAGCCCGAACATCGCCAGCAGCAAAAATCGAAATCTCATGGACGGGTCCTCCACCTCAAAAAAACGGGTTGAAACTCAATCGCCGTTCGCCGTTTTGGTCGGGACGACCAGCACGATTTCGGTCCCCTCGTTCACGACGACGACCTTCACCTTGCCGACAAGCTCCTTGAAGGGGGCGTTTTCGCCTTGTGAATTGTTCTTTGGAGGCCGCAGCGCGTAGGGCAGCGTTCCCGCCTCGTAGTACTTCGGAAACGGCGCGATGTTTGCCAATACCGCACTCCCCGCGACGCCGACCAGTCCGACCGCCAGCACCGCCGGCATCGCCTTCGCCGGACGCATCCCCCGATTCCGCGCCAGCCACAAGCCGCCCGCGACCATCGCGCACGACAGCAGCACCCCACCGACCATCAACTGAATCGGCGACGGACCACCGCCGGTCGAAATCGTCCCGGCCGCGAGCGGTTCACCCTCAGCCTGAAAGGCGGCAGCCATTTTCCGTGGCACCCGCAATTCCGGGACGCTCAGGTTTTCATCCGAAATGATCCTGAAGGGGGTCAACTCGGCTGACGGCGCGGACGGCTTGCGGGTACGACCCCGCCGCGACCCGTCCGGGTTGGCGATGTCGGCCACCGCAACCGAAACGAACAGGGAAAAAAGGAACAACAAGGCAACGACGGAACGGACCTTCATGGGTACGAGTCTCCTTCAAACCGGGCTTCCGAAAATGTGAAACTGTTTTCCAGACGTTACAACTCAGGAGGGGTTCCGGGCCAGTCGGAAGTGGTCAGTGGCCAGTGGTCAGTTTCCAGCAATTCCTTTATGAAGACGGCGGAACGGCAGCCCGCCCGTAAGGAAGGGCTGTCTCAGACCAGCGACCAATTCGGCCAGGACCGCCCTCCCTCGGGCTGCCGCCTCCCTCTCCGGCGAAACCGCCCATTTCCCCATCTCATTCCATCCAAAGCACTTCGCGACCCTTGGAAAATTCCCGGAAAATCCCTGGACGGTTCATAAGACTTTTCCGGACCAATTCGAGGACTGTCGCGGCGGACAAAAAGCCAGCCTGTCGGCTTTTCGTCCGCCCCATTTTTTTCCAGTAACGCAATACGGATTCCAACCGGTCGGCCAGGCCCTCCAGGTCCGACGCACGGTCAGCGAGCCGCGACATGAAAAAACGCATCACCCGCACTGTGGTCGAAACCCACGAAGTCATCCGGATCACGACCGAGGAACAACCGCTGCTCGCGCACTGCCCGGCGTGCGGTCGGGAGTCGGCGTTCGTCCGCCCGGAAATCGCCGCCCGCGAAGCCGGAATCGGTCAACGCGAAATCTTCCGGCGCATCGAGGCCGGACGAATTCACTACCTCGAACGTCCGGACGGAGGTGTCCTCGTCTGCTTCGCCTCGGTCGCTCCTTCGGAACCCGATCAGCACAACCTGCCACCCGGAGAACCTTTATGAAAAAACGATTCAGCCAGCCCCGCCTCGCCGTGTTCGCGGCGTTGATCATCCTGTCCGGGATGATGACGATTGCCCCGTTCCGACGAGTCGAAGCCGCGAAAAAAACCGGCGCAACCATTCAAAAAGGGGAAAACGTCACCAATACCGCCTTTTCCGTTACCAACCTCAACGACAGCGGACCGGGCAGTCTCCGGCAGGCGATCATCGAAGCCAACGCCGACCCGAACACGCCCCACACGATCACCTTCGGCGTGACCGGAACGATCACGCTCACGAGCGCGCTTCCGGTCATCACCCGCTCGATGACCATCAGCGGTCCCGGCGTCAACCAGATCACGATCTCGGGAAATCAGACATTCCAGCTCTTCATCATCGACCTCGAAGCGACCCTCGACATTTCGAACGTGACGGTCCGGGCCGGTTTTGCCCCCAACGCGGCGTTCGGCGGCGCGTTTCAGGCCGCGGGCGCACTCAATGTGGACACCTGCGTCATCAGCGACAACACCTCGCCCGTGATTGCCGGAAGCGCAATCGGGGGCGTCGGCGGGCCAATCACGATCAGAAATTCGCTTTTCACGGGCAACCGGGGCGTTTTGCTGATCCATGGCGGGACTCTGACCGTGGAAAACACCACTTTCTCCGGCAATACGGTCTTCAGCCTGTACTTTTTCCCGGACCTTGCGCCCGTATCCGTCACCTTTCGAAACGCAACCATGGCCAACGTTTCGGGATCGGGCGTGTTTTTCGACGGGCGCTTTCAGGCGATGACCTTCACCACGCAAAACTCGATTTATCAGAACGGCGGAACGAATTTTCAGTCCACGTCCACTCCTCCCACCTTCACCACGCTCGGCGGCAACATCAACGACGACAACAGTTTCGCGACCTCACTCACCGGGACCAACGACCTGGTGAACACCAATGCGCTGCTTTCGGCGCTCGGGAACTACGGCGGACCGACGCAAACCGTCGCGATCCTCCCCGGCAGCCCGGCCATCGACAACAGCGTCGCGGTAGGCGCTCCGGCGAACGACGCGCGCGGCATCGCCCGGCCTCAGTTGAGCGGCATCGACTCCGGGGCGTTCGAATCGCGCGGGTTTTCCCTGAACATCGCGGGAGGGAACAACCAGTCGGCCCCGGTGGGATCGGCCTTTCCAACCTCGCCTTCGGTCGGCGTGTCCCCGCTTGCGGCGGGCGAACCGGTTGACGGCGGACGGGTAACCTTTACCGCCCCGAGCAGCGGCGCGAGCTGTTCGTTTCAATCGAATCCCGCGCCCATTTCCGGCGGGCTGGCCTCGCCGGGCCTGACCCCGGCGAACACGATTACCGGCGGGCCGTACACCGTTTCAGCCGCCGCGCGCGGCGGAAATTCGGTCAATTTCTCACTGACGAACATCTGCCGGACGATTTCGCTGACCCCGAGCGGCGGCTCACTCGCGGGCGGGACCGTCGGCCAGAACTACAATCAGTCGGTTTCGGCCTCCGGCGGACTCACGCCGTACGGATACGTCGTCACCGGAGGAACCTTGCCGAACGGACTGAACCTGAGTCCGACCGGGACGATTTCAGGCATTCCGACCGCCTCGGGAACGTTCAACTTCACCGTCACCGCCACCGATTCATCCGCCTGCGGACAAAGCGGAAATTACGCCATCACCATCGCTCCCAACCTCGCGGCGGTCAACGTCAATTCCAGCGTCTCGCTCGTCGTCACCGGTCAATCGCTCACGCCCGCAACCTGTCCGAGCGACGTCAACAACATCGTTCTGACCGCGACGCTGACCAACATCGGGTCCGTTCCCCTGAACAATCCCTATTTCGAAGTCATCGAACTTCAGAAATCCGGCGCGATTCCCCCGCCCTCGCCGTTCCATCTGCTCTCGGCCAACGGCGCGACCTGCGGTTCGGGCGGGCTGATCGGTTCACAGCAGAGCGTCGGTTCGCCGGGCTTCATTCTTCAGCCCGGACAATCCGTCCCGGTCACGTTCACCATCGGCCTTTCGGAACTGAGCCGTTTCCGCTTCTTCGTCAACGTCTTCGCCTTTCTCAACCAGCCGAACCGCACGGTCGGGACGTCCCGGCTTTCAACAACGGCCGCGCGTCCCATTGGAATGAGCGTTGAAATTCGGTCCGATGACGCCGACCGATCAAAAAAGGTCTTTCCAATCAGCCGGAGGGCCGAATCCGGCGCTGTTTCAAACTCAGTCCGGTGAACCTCGCTCCCGGACTCACCAGTTTCAGTGACGTTCAAAAACAACAAATCGGGGAATGCACGCCATTCCCCCTTCGGTCGGCTTCATCCAACGCCGACCGATCCCTAGACAGCCGCAAATTCAGAGGAGAACACCATGCATCAGCCGTCATCCGACCGCCGCTTCAGGCCGCCGGTCCTTCTTTTCGCCCTGCTGGCCCTTTTCCTGACCCCTGTTCAAACCGTTTTCGGGCAGCAGGGATTCCCCGGGACGGTCGATCCGACCTTCGCCTCCAACCAGTCGGGCATCACCCGCGCGGGCAACGTCCAGGCCCTTGCGCTACAACCCGACGGGAAAACCGTCATCGCCGGATTGTTTTTCGGCGTCGATGACCGCCGGAGAATCGCGCTGGCTCGGGTCAACGCCGACGGATCGGTGGACACGACCTTCGGCGAAAATCTGGCCGGGGTGGACGGCTCGGTCGCAAGTCTCGCCATCCAGCCGGACGGAAAAATCCTCGTCGCCGGGTCATTTCCGACCATCAACGGCGTGGCGCGGGGAAATATCGCCCGGGTCAACGCCGACGGCTCGACCGATACGAGCTTCGGGGCCGGTCTGGCCGGGACCAACGTCGGGATTCAGGCCCTCGCCCTCCAGCCGGACGGGAAAATCCTCATCGGCGGCTTTTTTACTTCGGTCAACGGCGTTTCCGTGAACCGGATCGCCCGGCTCAACGCGGACGGCTCCCTCGACACGGGTTTCGGCAACGGACTGGCCGGGGCCAACAACCCGGTTTCCGCCATCGCCCTTCAATCCGACGGGAAAATCGTCATCGGCGGAACCTTTACTTCAGTCAACGGGACCGCCGTCACCCGCCTCGCCCGGCTCAACGCCGACGGGACGCTCGACGGAACGTTCGCCCCGAACCTGACCGGCGCGTCCGTTTCGGTCGTACTGGTTCAAAGTGACGGGAAAATCGTCATCGGCGGCTCCTTTTCCCAGATCGGCGGTCAGCCGCGCGCCAACATCGGACGGCTGAACGCGGACGGCAGCCTCGACGCTGGTTTCGGGAACGGCCTCGCGGGCGCGAACAACATCGTCAACGTCGCCACTCTCCAGCCGGACGGAAAAATCTTCATCAGCGGCTTTTTCACCACCGTCAACGGAACCGCCAGAAACCGGATCGCGCGCCTCAATTCCGACGGTTCGCTCGACACGGCCTTCAACCCGGCGCTCGGCGACCGCGCCCAGTCCGCCGTCCGGCAGTCCGACGGACGTTTCATTCTCGGCGGCCAGTTGTTCGCCACCGGCCCCGGCGTCTTCCGGCGCGGGGTCGCCCGCATCAACGCCGACGGCACGCTCGACACCTCGTTCGGCGCAGGCGGCTCGGGGGCCGGCGGATTCGGCAGCATGATTTCCCGGATTCAGGAACTGCCGGACGGCAAAATCATGGTTTCCGGCCAGTTCGAAGCCGCCAACGGACTGATCCGGGCGGGCGTGGCGCGGTTGAACGCCGACGGCACGACCGACGCAACCTTCGATGCCGGTACCCTTCCCGAAGCACTCGCGGGTTTGACCTATTTCGACTTTGCGTTCCAGACCGACGGACGAATTCTGGTCGCCGGGAACTTCCCCACCTTCGCCGGGAATTCGAGAATCGGTATCGCCCGCATCCAGAGCAACGGGGCGTATGACGCGACCTTCCTGAACGGCCTGTCCGGACCGAACGGCCCGGTGACGCGGGTGGCCGTCCTGCCGGACGGCGACATCCTCATCGCGGGTAATTTCACCCAGGTCAACGGCACCCCGCGCACGCGCGTCGCCCGGCTGAATCCGGACGGGACACTGGATGAAACGTCCACCGTCGGGTCCATCGGCCCCGAAAACACGATTTTCGCCATGCGCGTCCAGACAGACGGAAAAATTCTCATCGGCGGCGTTTTCGATACGGTGGGAGGAGTCGGACGCCCCAAATTCGCCCGCCTCAACGCCGACGGCACGCTCGACACGACCTTTGCGGGCGGGATCACCGGGACGGCTTCGTTCGTCCGCGACTTCGCGATTCAACCCGACGGGCGGGTCATCGTCGGGGGCGACTTTTCAATTCTCAACGGCGTGGCGGTCGGCGGAATCGCCCGAATCAACCTCGACGGCACGCTCGACACGACCTACGGCGGCCTCGGAGGAGCAAATACGGGACTCGTCTCGCTGGCCCTTCAGCCGGATGGAAAACTCGTCATCGGGGGAGATTTTTCAACGGTCAACGGCGTCACCCGGCGGCGGCTCGCCCGGCTGAACGCCGACGGTACGCTCGACACCCTGTTCGGAAACGGGCTTTCCGGTCCCGACGGCATTGTTCAGGCGCTCGCCCTGCAATCCGACGGGCGAATTCTCGGCGGCGGGCAGTTCTTCAGGATCAACGGCACGCCCCGGACCAGCATCGCCCGCCTGTTTGCCGACCCCGGCCCGGCGGTCAACGTCAACGCAAACGTATCCCTCGTCGTTACCGGTCAGACGCTCACGCCCGCGACCTGCCCCGCCGACGTGAACAACATCGTTCTGACCGCGACGCTGACCAACATCGGGGCCACGCCGCTGTTCGATCCCTATTTTGAAGTCATCGAACTTCAGAAATCCGGCGCGAATCCCCCGCCCTCGCCGTTTCATCTGCTCTCGGCCAACGGCGCGACCTGCGGTTCGGGCGGACTGGTCGGTTCACAGCAGAGCGTCGGCGCACCGGGCTTCATTCTTCAACCCGGACAATCGGTCCAGGTCACGTTCACCATCGGCCTTCCCCAACTGAGCCGCTTCCGCTTCTTCGTGAACGTGTTCGCGTTCGTGAATCAATCGAACCGCTCGGCGCGGCTGAACACAATTTCAAAAAAAGCCGGGCCTGGTTTTGAACTTCGCCCCGAACCGTTTTTCGCGGATTCACCCGGTACCCGTCGGGCGCGCCGGGTCGAATCCGCTTCCTGAAAAATCGGCTGACTCCGGTCAGCCGTGTTTTTCCCCGCACAAGGTTTTTGAACATTTGAACCGGAAAGAAGGCGCGGATGCGCCGTCAGGGAATAGCCCCGTCCGTAAGGGCGGGGTAGACGCAGCCAAAATGTCGAGCCGCAACGCGGCGACACGGGAAAATGGGCAATGAACGTTGAAGAGCAAAACCGGATTTTCAATGTCAAATGTTCCTGCCCACGGGTGTCGCGTCTTCGACGCTTTGCAATTGACCGTCATGCCACCCCGCCCTCACGGGCGGGGCTATTCCCTGACGGCGCATCCGCGCCTGGTCGGTACAACTTCAGCCTGTCGTCCTGACCGAAACATTCTTTCAAAAACCAAAAGCCGGGGAGTTTCAACAGTTCCGAAAAAGGTGACTTCCAATGCCCCTGAACACTTTGAAAACGTTGACGGCAATTTCCGCGCTCGGCGCGGTGATGGCCCTGATCATGCCGCCGACCGGTGTCGCGGCCCGCGTGTCCTCACCGACGGCGAAATCCGCGCCCGCTCTTTTGAACCTGCTCGATGATCCGAAATACGGCGAAATGGCCCGCGAAGCCGTCGCCCGCGACGCGAAACTGCGCGGAACGGTCGATCTCGCGACGTGGAGCACCCGGCTCGCCACCGGACTTTCAACCGTCGAGGAACAGCTTGCGCCGGGGGTGACGGTCCGGGCGGAGGGTACGGCCGGAAACTTCACCCTCCACTGGCGACTCGCCCCCGGCGTGGGGCCGGACGCGGTTCGCGTCCGGCTTCCCCAATCTTTAAAAGGAACTCCGGCGGCGCGGCTGATTGCGCCGGAATCCGGAGCCTTCAAAACGGCCGGGAAGTCCGGCTGGAGCGCACCCGACGCGGAAGGAATCGTCCGCTGGACCGGTTCAACCGCCAAAATCGGCGGCGGCGAAATCACGGCCACGGCCATCGTTCCCTTTACCGCGTTTTCCGTCACCAACACCAACGACAGCGGTTTGGGCAGTCTCCGGCAGGCGATTCTCGAAGCCAACGCCGACACGGCGGGCGTACCGCACGTCATCACGGTTTCCGCGACCGGGACGCTCACCCTTCTGAGCGAACTTCCCTCGTTTTCAGTACCGATCACCATCAACGGCCCCGGCGCGGACCAGTTCGTCGTCCGTCCGAACACGGGCGTCACCACCCAAATTTTTCAACACTTCACCGCCGCCGGGTTTTCCGGAATGACCATCCGTGACGCCAGTGCCTCGGGCGGCGCGGGCGGGATTCTGGCGTTCGGAAGCGTGACGGTGAACCGGTGCTTCATCACCAACAATTTCGTCAACGGCGCGGGCGGCGGCGTCAATCTCATCGGCGGCAGCCACGTCATCACGGATTCCACCATCAGCGGGAACACGTCAAGCAGCCAGGGCGGCGGCATCAACAATCAGGCGAACCCGCTGGAACTCATCAATTGCACGATTTCCGGAAACTCCGGCAGCGTCGCGGGCGGGGCCGGAATGTTTGTCGGGGCTTTTTCGCCCAATCAGGCGACGACCGTGACCATCCGAAGTTGTACCTTTTCGGGAAATGCCATCAACGGCACGCCCGGTCCGACGACCGGAAAGACACTCCAGCTCACGACTTCCACCACTGGAACAATTACATCGACGATTGGAAACTCGATCTTCGAAGGGTTAGCCCCGCAAATCGGGGTGGTCCAGACCCAGCCCGGTACGCTTTCCCTCACCTCGGTCGGCGGAAACGTTTCGTCCGACAATTCCGGCGGACTCGCCGCGCCCGCCGATCTGGTGAACACCAATCCGAACCTCGGTCCGCTCACGAACAACGGCGGGCCGATGCCGACGCTCGCGTTGCTTCCGGGAAGTCCGGCCATTGACGCGGGCAACAGCGCGCTCGTGACCAACCCGCCCTACGCCGGACCGCCGTTCTTCGACCAGCGCGGCGCGGGCTTCCCCCGGATTTTCGGCGGCGCGGTGGATGCCGGGGCGTTTGAAGTTCAAACCTCGGGAACGCCGGTCAACGCCAATGGCAGTGTGTCGGTCACGATTCTGACCTCCGCGCTGGATGTTCCGACCTGCGGCGGGCAGGGTTATGCCAACGACTACGTCATCACCGGCACGCTGACCAATACTTCAACCGTCCCGTTGACGAATCCGGCCTACGTCGTGGCGGTGTTGAGCGAAACCGGCGGCGTGCCGCCCGCCCAGCCGTTCCGGCTCATCTCGGCGGACGGCGCGAGCTGCTCGTCCGGCGGTCTGGTCGGCGCGCGACAGAGCGCGGGCGCGCCGGGTTTTGTTCTTCAACCGGGTCAGTCGGTCCCGTTCACCTTCCGGATCGCGGTCTTTCAAGTCCGGCGCTTCAAGTTTCTGTTCAATGTCGAAGCGGTCACGAACCAGCCCACCCGCGCGGCGGCGAATCGCGCGCCGTCGGAAAAGCAGAATTTCGGCGGGACCTTTGCGGTCCCCAACCCCTCCGCTTCGGCGGACGGCCAAATGCCGAATTCCACCTCGCTTCAGGCTGGAAACCGTCAACGTTAGGAACAACCGACCCGGCGCGCCCCGTCGGGTCGGTCGTTCCTGGTTCAACCAATCATTCTCACGAGAGGATTTATGAACATTCATCGCAGCCCCATCCGAATTCTCGCAACCCTCACGCTTTCAATCGTCTTCTTCATGACGCTCACCGGGAGCGTTCCGCGAGCGGACCGCCGGTCGCCCGCGAAACCCGTCGTCCGGGAAACCGCCGCGCCTGAGCGCGCGACCGGGCGGACACAACATCTTTCATCCGCCGAACAGACGCCCGAAGGTTTGAGGAAGAGCGACTGGGCCGGAATCCGCCAGGCGTACGAAGCCGGACGGCGGAAGGTATTCGAACGCACAGCCGGCGCATGGACGGCGCGCAATCCGGGACAACAACTGACGGCGGAATTCGACGGGCGCGCGGCCCGGATCAGGACCGACGGCGGAACACGCCTCGGTTTAAAACTTGAACGGTACGGTTTTTCCGCCGACACGGTGGCGGTCGGATCGAAGGCCCGCCGGGTGACGACGGCGGAGAACCGCGTCGAGTACGTCTGGGACGACCGGCTGACGGAGTGGTTCGTCAACGATGAACGCGGTTTTGAACAGGGCTGGACGCTGGCGAGCGCGCCGGACGGCACGACCTCGGCCCGGATTGAAGTCGGCGTGAGCGGCGGTTTCCGCGTGAAAACGGCTGACGCGACGACCGTCAACCTGACGAACGGCGCGACGGCGCTGACCTACGGCGGGCTGAAGGCGTGGGACGCGACCGGCAAGACGTTGAACGCCCGGTTTGAAGCGGTAAAAGGAAACCGGATCGGCGTGACGGTCGAGACGGCGGGGGCGGTCTATCCGGTGACGGTTGATCCGTGGGTACAGCAGGCGTACCTCAAGGCGTCCAACACGGATGTGGGCGAGCAATTTGGCTGGTCGGTGGCGGTATCGGGCGACACGGTGGTCGTTGGGGCCCGGTTTGAAAGGAGCAATGCGACTGGGGTCAACGGCAACCAGGCGGACAACTCGGCTCCGGGCGCCGGCGCGGCCTACGTCTTTGTTCGGAACGGCGGGACCTGGAGTCAGCAGGCCTACCTCAAGGCATCCAACACGGGCAGCAATTACCAGTTCGGCTACTCGGTGGCGGTGTCGGGCGACACCGTGGTGGTTGGCTCGCCTTTGGAAAACGGCGGCGCGACCGGAGTCAATGGCGATCAGTCCGACCTCTCGGCGGGAAACGCCGGGGCGGCCTATGTCTTTACAAGAACCGGCACGACGTGGAGTCAGCAGGCCTATCTCAAGGCGTCCAACACGGATTCGGGTGACATCTTCGGCTGGTCGGTGGCGGTGTCGGGCGACACGGCCGTGGTCGGGGCATTTGCAGAAGCCAGCGCCGCGACTGGGGTCAACGGAGATCAGGCGGACAACTCGTTTGTCAATGCGGGGGCGGCCTATGTCTTCACGAGAACCGGCGCGACGTGGAGTCAGCAGGCCTATCTCAAGGCCTCCAACACGGGTGTGAACGACCAGTTTGCCTTTTCGGTGGCGGTGTCGGGCGACACGGTGGTGGTCGGGGCAGTGTTTGAAGCCAGCAACGCCACCGGGGTCAACGGCAACCAGGCGGACAACTCGGCCACCCTGGCTGGCGCGGCCTATGTCTTCACGAGAACCGGCACGACGTGGAGTCAGCAGGCCTATCTCAAGGCGTCAAACACGGATGCGCGTGATGTTTTTGGCTATTCGGTCGCGGTGTCGGGTGACACGGTGGTGGTCGGGGCAGTTGGAGAAGCCAGCAACGCGACCGGGGTCAACGGCAACCAGTCGGATAATTCGACAACTGGTGCCGGCGCGGCCTACGTTTTTACCAGAACCGGTACCATCTGGAATCAGCAGGCGTACCTCAAGGCGTCAAACCCCGATGTGAATGATTCCTTTGGCTTTTCGGTGGCCGTGTCGGGCGACACGGTGGTGGTCGGGGCATTGCTAGAAGACAGCAACGCCTCCGGGGTCAGCGGCAACCAGGCCGATAACTCGGCCTCGGATGCTGGCGCGGCTTATGTGTTTACCAGAACCGGCACGACGTGGAGTCAACAGGCGTATCTCAAGGCGTCAAACACGGATGCGGGTGACCAGTTCGGCAGGTCGGTGGCGGTGTCGGGCGACACGGTGGTCGTCGGGGCGTTTGGAGAAGACAGCGGCGCGACCGGGGTCAACGGAAACCAGGCGGACAACTCGGCCCCGGGTGCCGGCGCGACCTATATCTTTACGGTCCCGGCGGTCGGCCCCAGCCCGGTGAACGTCAACGACCGGGTGTCGTTCACGCCGACGACGCAGAGCGTGACGGGCATCGCCGGTTCCTGCGCCGGACTGGGCTACACCAACCAGTACAACCTCAACGTCGATCTCCGGAACATCGGGACCAACACGCTTTCCAGCCCATTCTTCTCGGTCGCCGAATTTCAGGAATCGGGCGGCCCTGTACCCGCAAACCCCTTCCGGCTGACGACCGCCGACGATTTCAACAGCGCCGCCTGTACCGGCGGACTCGTCGGCACGACCCAGGCGATTCCCGGACCGATCGCCCCGAATCAGGTCATCCCGGTCAACTTCCGGATCGCGATGCCCCAGTTGCGGCGCTTCCGGTTCTTCGTGAACGTCTTCGCCGTCATCGAGAGCGGAAACGCGCGCAACCGTGGAATGGTGAAAATGGGACGGCTCGCCGTCGAGGCCACCGGCTTCGACAAGGCGGGGAATCCGATTCTCACCGCCACCTTCATTCCCGAAAAGGGACGACCGGCACTCGCCGTGAGCCGAGTCGTCGCCGCCCGGTAGTTCAGGCCGGGCGGGAGGTCCTGTCCGGCAAATCGAAGGCCGTCTCACGACCAGGACACTGGACAGTTCCGGCTTTGTCCCCCGCTCCGGTCAAAAACCGGGGCGGGGGCGTTTCGTTCTATTGAAGACCGTGGCAGATGTCCTCCCAGAACTTCGGCGGCGTTCCGGAATCGTCGCGCTTGGCGTGCAGGATCGACACGCTTTCCCCCGCCGCGTCGAAAAACTCCACGCCGGTCACGATCCCGCGGACGGTGGGCTTGCGGACCACCCACGCCTGCGCCAGCCCCGGTTCGAACACATGCAGGTTGAACCCTTCGTCCAGCACATTCAGCCAGTCGCCGAGGATTTTGACGTTTTCAATCCGTCCGCCGTGAATCTGGATGCAGCCGGGATTGCCGACAAACACCATGATCCTTTCGCCGCTCGCGGCGGCGGCCTCAAGCGCGGCCCGGTAGGCCCCGACGTCGACCCGGCGGGCGAATTCGGGATCGGCGAGCCGGAGCGCCTGCGTCCGGCTGACCTTGAACCGGCGGGTCAGCGCCATGAAATCGTGCGTGTCCTGAAGCGCGCGCCACCCGGCGCGGAATCCGGCGACGTCGATGTCTTCGTCCGGAATTTCGGCCACCGGCGGGTCGGGCGGCTCGACGGCTTCGACCGGGAGTTGATGGACCGCGACGTACCTCGCGACCAGCGCGTCGAACGCCGGACGAAGTCCTTCCTCCCTGAAAAACGCCTTGTGGACGGCGTTTCCGCGGGCATCGAAGAATTGAAGGCTCACCCGTTCGCCGCGCGGCGTTTGCTCAACCACCGCGAAGCCGGATTTCCACTTGCCGAGAAACAGCCGGAGGTCGATGCCGTCGTCCAGTACCTGCCCCATGTGGGTGTGGGCGCGAAAAATCTCGACGTTGCGGTAGCGGCCGACTCGTTCGTTGACGGCGACCGCGTTGCGGGTCAGGGCCATCGCCTCGCCAAGCGGTTCGAGGTTCTGGATGAGTTCGCCCCAGTCAGCGGCAAGCCGGGTGACGCCGTTCCCGCAGCGGGTGGCGAGCAATTGTACTTCAGTGACGCCGAGCCGGTCGGCGGCGTCGCGAATGCGGAGTTTCGGCTCCTCGCGCTGGAGGGCGGACCAGCGTTCGGCGATGTCGGCGGCGGAATACCCGGCGTCGGTAAGCGGCGATGGTGTGGCGGCGTGATTCATAACGTCTCCTTGAAACGGAAATTACGATTTAAGAAAAAGGTAACTGTTCAGAGTCCCCCGCTTCAGCGGGGAAAAGTCGCGGCAGGCAACCGTTTTTCACGGAAAAACAGGTTTCACCAGTACTTTTTCAAGAAGCGTTGCGGATAAAGGACCGAAATTCCCCAAAAATCCCCGCTGAAGCGGGCGACTCTGAACATTTACGAAAAAAGGGGGTTCGCCCGACGCGTCAGGAAGCGACGGCGCGCGCGAGGCCGGAAACATCGGCGTTTCGCCGGTCGTCGAGCATTTTCTTCACCGTGAGCCTCGCGTAGTCCTCCATCAGCGAGTCGGCGAAGGCGAGAAACTGGTCGGCGGAGAATTTCAGCCTGAAATCCCCCACTTGAAGATGGACGCAGGCGGTGACGCACTGGCAGACGCGGACATCCGCGTGGCCGGACTGTTCGGGTTCAAGTCGGAATTCGTGGTTCATTGACGGACTTTCCTTTCAGACGTTTCGAAACGGGAAAACGGTCGCGCCCCGGCGGCTTCCGTTCACCCCGGTTTGCCCGGGAACGGCGCGCGGAACGGGGATGACGTGCGGACGACCGCTTTTCGGATGGGAAATGACGGCGACGTTCAAACCGAACACCGTCCGGACGTTCGTTTCAGTCAAAACCTTTCCCGGCGTGCCCTCGGCCTGAACCGCGCCGCCGGAGAGAAGAACGATCCGGTCGGCGTATTCCGCCGCCAGATTCAGGTCGTGAAGAATCACCAGCACACCGACGCCGCGCGCGGCGAAATCGCGCGCGACGGCGAGCGTCTCGTGCTGGTGGGCGAGATCGAGATTCGAGGTCGGTTCATCCAGCAGCAGGAAACGCGCCGCGCCGGGACATTCCCAGATTTGCGCCAGCGCGCGGGCCAGATGCACCCGCTGCCGCTCGCCGCCGGAAAGCGTCGGAAAAAGGCGGCGGGCGAGGTGGGAGACACCGGTCAGCCGCATCGCTTCGGCGGCGATGTCGAAATCCCGGCGGCTTTCCGCTCCCCGCAGGTGCGGGAGGCGTCCGAGCAGAACGATTTCCCCGGCTGAAAACGGAAACGCGACGACCGATTCCTGCGGCAGCACCGCGCGGCGGCGGGCGAGTTCGGCGGTATCGCGGGCGGCCAGCGGACGACCGTCGAGCCGGATTTCCCCGGAAGTCGGCGGGCGTTCGCCCGAAAACAGTTTTAAAAGCGACGATTTTCCGGCCCCGTTCGGCCCGAGAACCGCCGTCACCTCGCCCGGACGCAGATCGAGCGACACGTCGCGGACCAGATCGCGACCACCGACCGAGTAAAAGAGGGAGCGGGCTTCCATCATTTCACGCCTCCCAGACTCCGGTCGTTCGCCAGCAACCAGAAAAAGAACGGCGCGCCGACCAGCCCGGTCACGACGCCGATGGGCAGTTCCGCCGGCCGGACGCAGGTCCGGGAAACGAGGTCGGCCCCGATGAGGACGCTCGCGCCGAGCAGCGCCGAGCCGGGCAGCAGGCGACGGTGGTCCGGACCGATGGCCATCCGTAAAAGATGCGGGACCACCAGTCCGACGAAAACGATGATCCCGCAGAAGGCGACCGAGGCCCCGACGGCGAGCGTGGCGCAGAGAATGGCCCACCGTTTGAGCCGTTCCACATCGAGTCCGAGGTGGCCCGCCTCGGCGTCGCCGAGCAGGAGGGCGTTCAACCGGCGACCGGTTCCGAGCAGGAAGGCCGACGGGGGAAGAACGAACAGCGCCAGAATGCCGAGGGTCGCCCACGTCCCGCCGCCGAGGCTGCCGAATCCCCAAAAGGTAGCCGCGCGAAGCTGATCGTCGGTCGCGCCGAAAATCATCAGTCCACGGGCCGCCTCGGCGAGGACGGTCACGGCGATTCCGGCCAGCAGCATGGTCCCGACGCTCGTCACGCCGCCCCGGCGGGCGAGGGCGACCGTGGCCCGCGACGCGCACCACGCCCCGGCGAAGGCGGCGACGGGCAGTTCAAACGGGATGGCCCACGGCGGCAGAATTCCGGCCATCCACCGGTTGAAGACGATGCAGGCGACGGCGGCGCAGGCGGCCCCGCTCGACAACCCGGTCACGCCGGGATCGGCGAGCGGATTCCGGAACACCGCCTGCATCGCCACGCCTGAAACCGACAGTCCGACGCCGACGACCAGCCCGAACAGCACGCGCGGCAGCCGGATGGCGAAAAACACGCCCGCCTGCTGTTCGGAATAGGCGGTAAGGCCTTCAATTCCAATCCGTTCGAGGAGAATCGACAGCACCTGCGCCGGAGAAATGGCGACCGCGCCGACACCGGCCCCGGCGAGCAGACACGCCACCAGCAGGAGGCCGAGACCCCACTGAACCCGGTCACCGAGGCGGACCGGCGGTCGAAAAACATCGGAAGTCGGGAGTTGCGATTCGTGCGTCATGGTTTTACTCCGGGAACCGGGTGGAGGAGGGTGAACAGTTCCTTCACGCCCTTTCCGGTACGCGGGCCGAACCCGAGCAGGACGAGGTCGTCCATCGCGACCACCCGCCGGTTGCGCCCGGCGGGAGACTGGGCCACCCCGGGAAGTTTCAAAACGCCCTCGATGCCGCCCGCCGCGTCGAGGCCGCGCGACGGCAGAAGAATCACATCCGGCGCGGCCGCCACGACCGATTCCGCGGAAAGCGGTTTGTAGTTTTCGTAGTCGAACGCATTCACGCCCCCCGCGAGCCGGATCATTTCATCGGCGGCGGTCTTTTTCCCGGCCACGTTGAGCGTTCCCTGCCCACGGGCGTAGATGAACATCACGCGCGGGCGCTCCGCCCGCCCCGCGACGAGGGCGGCGGCTTCGGCGAGGTCCTTTTCAAGATCGACGACGAGGTTTTCTCCGGTTTCCCGGCGTCCGAGCGCGGCGGCGACGGCTCGAATCTTGCGTTTGACGCCTTCCACGCCGTGTTCGCCGGAGACGAGCAGCACCGGCACGCCGGATTCGCGCAACTGCGCGAGCGCCGGGGGCGGTCCGGCTTCGGTGGTGGAGATGAACAGGGTCGGATTGAGCGACAACACCCCCTCGGAAGCGAGCGTCCGGACGTACCCGACCTGTGGAAGTTTCATCGCGGCTTCGGGAAAAACGCTCGACTGATCCACGCCGACGAGCCGGTTTTCGGCCCCGAGCGCGAAGACGATTTCCGTCACCGAGCCGCCCGCCGCGACGATTCGCGAGGCATCGCGAATAACCACCGGCGCGCCGGAGGCGTCCGTCACCGTGACGGCATTCGCCGGTCGGGCGTCCGCCTTCCGGCATCCGCCCGGAAAAGCCACCAGCCAGGGCAGACACAGAATGAAAATGAACCGCCACACCGGCCGAACCGAAGCGGACACGGAATGTTTTACCAACGGTTTTCCGTGGAGCCAGACCGGCGGGCGGAAACCTGACGCCTTCGGCGCGTCGTGTTTCGAGAAGAAATTGGGAAGAAGTTTCATGGCGACGACTCTTGTTTGGGAGTGGCCAGCAGACAGTAGCCAGTGGCCAGCAGTCAGCGGCTAGTGGTTGGTAGAGACGAGGTAAAGCGAGGGCGAACCGTCAGTTTCAAAAGCCGGAAAGTCAGCATTAGCAACAATTTCCGTGAACAAATCAAAATCACTCACAACCAACGACGAACGACTGGCTACTGACTGCTGGCCACTGACGACTGGCCGCCCCCCTACCGTTCACGCGCCCAGGTGAAACGGACGCCGATCCGGAATGTCCGCCCGAATTCCGGCCGGTAGATCGGGAGCGGGCTGCCGTTGGCGGCGAAACGTCCGGAATTGGGGTCGCGGCTGTTGGCGAGATTGTCCACCGCGCCGAACAGCTCGACGCCGTTGGGCAGGGTCTTCGCGGCGTAGACATCCCAGAGAGCAAATTTCGGGGCGACGACGTTCGGCGTGCCGAGCGTCTGAATCCACGAGCTGTAAAAGGTCCCCCGCAGGTTGGCACGCACCCCAATTCGGCGATTGCTTTCCCACGCCACCCGGAACGTCCCCTGGTGCGGATGGCGTCCCGCGAGCGGCTGGTTGGTGGCGCGGTTTTCCGCCGAAAGAAAGGTGTAGGCCCCGCCCACGTTGAACCCGTACGGCAGGTTGGCGTCGCCGTCCACCTCGAGGCCCCGCGTCCGGACATTCGAAAGATTCCGGTAAATGAACAGCAACCGCCCGAGCGCGGGCCGAAACCGGGTCAGATCAATACCTTCCCGCGCGGCGATTGCGTTGAGTTGCTGGGACGTGGCGACGAAACCGAGGCTGAACGAGTCGATCAGATCGTCGATCCGGTTGTGAAAGAAATTCACCCCGAGCCGCAGCCGCCGGTTGCGGGTGGTGTATTCCGCGCCCGCCTGAATCGAATCGGCGTATTCCGGCCTCAGATTCGGATTGCCGATGACCTGATAGAAATTCGTCGGGTTGAGAAACCGGTAGTACAACTGACCGAGGTCCGGCGCGCGAAACCCGCGCCCGTACGACGCGCGCACCCGCAACCCGTCGGTCACCCGGACGTTGATCCCGGCTTTCGGCGAGACGGCGCCGCCGAAAATCGAGTGCCGGTCGAAGCGCAATCCGACGGTCAGATTGACCCGTCCGGCGAAGCTGACGCGGTCCTGCGCCCAGACCGAGGCCGTGTCGGCCCGCTCCCCGGCGTCGTTGGCCAGCCGGTTGATGCCGCGATAGCGGTCGGTGACCCATTCCGCCCCCGCCTGAACCAGTTGGCGGTCGCCAACCACCCACGCGAGCGAGCCGTCAATCTTGCCGTAGCGTTCATAGAGCGCGCCGGGCGCGAGCGGGCGGTTCGTGGGAAACAGCGTGCCGGTCGTGTTTTCATCGTAGCGGGCGAAATACCCCCGCGCCTGCACCGAAAGCCGGTCGGTCACCTGCCAGTCGGCCTGCGCGTTGTAGTTTTGCGACTGTTCGCCGGTAAAACTTTCCTGATTGCCTTCCTCGCCGACCGACCGGCCCCGTTCATCGGCCCAGTAGCTTTTCACCCAGCCGGTCACGGAAAAACGCGGGTTGAATTGAAGTTTGGATTTGACGAATCCGTCGTACCGGTTGAACCCCGCCCCGGTCGTGTCGAAGGTGGTCCGGGTCAGGTCGAACGGGTTCTGCTTGTGCCGTTCGCCGCTCACGAACAGAAACCAGCGTTCACGGGCGAAACCGAAATCGCCGCGCGTATCGAGCCGCCCCAGACTTCCGCCGGAATTGACGAAGGAAATCTGGAACGGCGCGCTCGGGTCCCGCGAAATCTGGTTGACCACGCCGCCGATGGCGTCCGAGCCGTAAAGGGCCGAGGACGCTCCCTTGACCACCTCGATGCGTTCGAGGGCGTTGACCGACTGACGGTCGAGATTGATCGCCCCGCGCTTGATGCCGCGCGCGCCGACCAGCGGCTGACCGTCGAAAAGAACCAGAACCTGCCTGGAATCAATCCCCTGGACCTGTTCGCCCGCCGCGCCCGCGCCCTGCGTTCCGCGCCGGGTCAGAAAACCGGGAAGCTCCTGAAGGACCTCGGCGACGCTCTCGTTACCGGTGTCGCGAATGCGCGAACGTCCGATGACGTCCACCTTGGTGTTGAGGCTTTCGCGAAGTTCTTCCTGCCGCGAGCCGGACACAACCGTCACGACCTCGGCGAACGGGGCCGGTTCGAGGGGGATGGTCCCGGCGTAGGCGGGGACGACCTCGAACCTCCGCGTGACCGGCGCGAAGCCGTCGGCGGAAACGGTAAGGCTGACGGCGTTTCCGGAAACGGTCCGGAAACGGAAGCCGCCGTCCGGGCCGGTCTGGGCGGTCAGTTCGAGGCCGGTTTTTTCATCGCGAACCCGGACGGTCGCGCCCGCAATCGGCTTTCCCTGCCCGTCGGCGACGATGCCGCCCAGCCCGCCCGGACCGGTTTGCCCGGAAACCGCGACGGTCCCCGGGAAAAGAAGAATGAAGAAGATGAAACAATGGACAATCCGCATGACGCGCTCCCTGTCGGTTGGCGAACCGCGCGCGCCCGCGTATGATGTCGCGCGCACTTTCGCCCGGTTGTGTTTGCAAGACCCAGTCGGTTCTCAAGGTGCCGGCCCCGGAGCGTTGCCGCGCTTCGGGGCCTCCTTGTTTCTGCTTTCCCTTACTACTAATTGAAAATGATTTTCATTTACAAGCACTTTTTTGTAAAGAATTCCGTGCCCGAAACGTGAAAAAGCCCGGAAGGCATTCACCCGCCGGGCTTTATGACATTTTCAGATTGTTCTCGACTGTGCGGCGAAGCAATCCGGGCGAATCGAATCCGCCCCACCCATCCGCCAGACTCAAGTCTCTCGACTCAAGACTCCCGACTTCCCCATCACCAGCCCCACGAACCGGGTTCGCCCTTGAACGGCCCGACCACGTCGGCGGTAATCCAGCCGCCGTAGAAGTTGCCCGGCTGCGGCGTCACCTTTTCCTCATCAACGTAGCAGGCGTCCATCGGCGCGGCGTAAAACGCGATGTAGCCCTCGATGGGTTCGAAGCCGTTGAGCGGCCGGTTGTAAGTCCACGCCACGTCGGGTTCCTCGCGGTCGCCGACCGAAAGCGTGTAGTACATCGACTTCCCTTTCCATTCGCAGACCGACCCGCGCCCGGAGGAGATCAGATATTTCATCTGAATGTCGGCGGGCGGGATGTAGTACACCGGCGGATGGCTCGTTTCGAGGACGCGCAGGGCGCGCGTCGTGTCGGCGATGGTCACGCCGTTGTAAATGATCCGGATGCGTTTGGTGGTCGTTTCGACCCTCGGCGGACGCGGGTAATCCCAGACGGATTCCTGGCCCGGACCGGGTTCGATTCTGTGCGGCTTCATCGAAGTTCCCTCGAAAAAATTCCGTTTTTGATTTCGACCACGCCGGAAGGGGCGGGACGGGCCGAAAACCATTGACCGTGGCGATGACTTTGTGGTGAGTTGCGCGTCCGAACCGAAAATTCACCCATCCGGAATCACGCGGAGCTGAAATGCTGCTCAATACTCAATCGCTGGCGTTGTTGACCGATTTATACCAACTGACGATGGCGCAAGCCTACTGGAAATCCGGCGTTTCCGAAAAGGAAGCCGTTTTTCACATGTTCTTTCGCAAGCATCCGTTCAACAGCGGCTTCACGGTCGCCTGCGGACTCCACACCGTCATCGAGGTTTTAAGGAATTTCCGGTTCGAGGAAAGCGACACCGAATACCTCGCGACCCTGCGGGGCAACGACGGCGCGCCGCTTTTCGAACGCGGTTTTCTCGATACCCTTCAAATGTTGCGGCTGGATTGCGACATCGACGCGGTCCCGGAAGGCACGGTGGTGTTTCCGTTCGAACCGCTCCTGCGAATCAAGGGAAATCTCGTTCAGGGCCAGCTTCTCGAAACGCTTCTGCTCAACATCATCAATTTTCAGACGCTCATCGCGACCAAGGCGGCGCGGATGTGCGTCGCGGCCATGGGCGAACCGATTCTGGAATTCGGCCTTCGACGCGCGCAGGGCGTGGACGGCGGGCTGTCGGCGAGTCGCGCGGCTTATGTCGGGGGCTGCGCGGCGACCTCGAATGTGCTGGCGGGCAAAATGTACGGCATTCCCGTACGCGGCACGCACGCCCATAGCTGGGTGATGTCGTTCGACGACGAACTCGAAGCCTTTCTCGCCTACGCCAAGGCGATGCCGAACAACTGCATCTTCCTCGTGGACACCTACGACACGCTCGAAGGCGTCCACAAGGCCGTTGAGGCCGGAAAATACCTGCGCGAAATGGGTCACGAGATGATCGGCATCCGGCTCGATTCGGGCGATTTGGCGTATCTGAGCATCGAGGCGCGGCGGATTCTTGACGAAGCCGGATTTGAAAAGGCGCTCATCGTCGCCAGTAACGACCTCGACGAAACGATCATCAACAGCCTCAAGCAGCAGGGCGCGCGCATCAACGTCTGGGGCGTCGGGACGAAACTCGTCACCGGCTACGACCAGCCCGCGCTCGGAGGCGTCTACAAACTGACGGCCATTCGCGAAAAGGGGATGACCGACTGGCACTACCGCATCAAGCTGTCGGAACAGGCGATTAAAATTTCGAATCCCGGCATTCATCAGGTCAGGCGCTATTTCGGACACGGCGAAAACATCGCGGACGTGATTTACGACCACGACACCGACCTTTCGGGCGGGTGTACGATCATCGACCCGCTCGACCCGACGCGACGCAAGAAAATCGCGGCGGAAACCGAGTTCGACGACCTGCTCGCACCGATTTGGCGGAATGGTGAATGTGTCTACACGCCGCCGTCGCTGGAGGACGTCCGGGCCAACGCGCAGGCGAACCTCGCGCGCTTCCATTCGAGCATCAAGCGGTTCGTCAATCCGCACACCTTCCCGGTCGGACTTGAAAAATCGCTCTACGAACTCAAGATGGATCTCATCCTCAAGGCGCGCGGCGGGGAAAAAGCCGGGAGTTAAAGGAGTTTTTGCATGGGACTTCCACAACCGAAATTATTTCTCACCGTTGAAGAATATCTTCTGGGTGAACGTGATGGCACGACCCGACACGAATACATTCTCGGGCAAATCTACGCGATGGCGGGCGGGAGTGACTGGCACAACCGAATTTCAGGTAACTTTTTCAAGAAACTTGACTCGGCACTGGAAAACAAAAAGTGCGAAGTATTCATTGCCGACATGAAGATTCGACTTGAGCCGGATACGTTTTACTATCCTGATGTCGTCGTTAGCTGCGATGATCCGCCAACCGACCGTTACTTTCGGAATCAACCGGTACTTCTCATCGAAGTACTTTCCCCTTCAACCGAACGTATCGACCAAAACGAAAAACTCGCAGCCTACAAAACGATCCCCAGTCTTCGTGAATACGCGATCGTCTGGCAGGACGCCCCGCGCGTTCTGTTGTACCGCAAAACGGAATCGGGGTGGCAATCACAGATGATTGCCGACCCCGATCAGGTGGTGGTTTTCGAATCGATTGGCGTCACGATGACGCTGGACGAAATCTACCGAAACGTCCGCTGGTAGATGGTGGTTCAGTGCCGAGTGTCAAAATCCCAGTCAATTTCCAGTTCAGGATCGGCAAAATAAGCAAGCACGCCGTCCCAGTCGGGAACCCAGTCGTCAAAGGTTTCCCCCCAAGCCCCGGTTAAGTCAGCGTTTTTGCATGTGTAGATGTAGAAACCACCGGTTTCGATTTCGTCTTTTTCGACCCGGATATACCATCCAGGGCTTTGTCCAGCGAGGATGCGTCCGGTTTTCCCTTCGATTACCATAACGAAATCACTCCCCACAGTTTCCCGGCTGGAGATGTTTTCAGTTGGGTGAGACTGACTCGCCGAACAGGAAATGGCACACATATTGGATGTAGCCCACGTCCGCAGCGCTTGGGCGAGGACGTGGGAAATCGTGTGAAACCATTTGGTTTTATTCCATTTTGGGGTGAAACATGTTTCCCGTAGCCTCGCAAAAAACGCTGCGGCTACGGGCTATGCCCAATCGGTTACCCACCCGCGTGGATGTGGATTGGTCGTACGCAAGCGAAAACTGCTCTAAACCACCCACCCTACGCCGTGAACGCTCCAACATAGCGTTCCTTCAGAATGCCGACGTGGTGACGGACGTGCCCGACGCAGATGAAGGCAATCGCCCGCGCTGAAATCGGGTTGCCGTTGGCCGTACCGAGACGGGTCGCGGCCTCGTCGCTCAAATGTTCAAAAAGAAAAACGTGGCTCCGGCGCAGGCTCTCGAATTCATCGAGAAGCGAGGCAAGCGTGCGTGAATCGTGGCCGGAATTCGCCACATAATCGTCTTCCTCGAATCCCGGTAGCGAGGTTTCCTCGCCCCGCGCGATGCACATGGCGCGGTAGCCGAACACCCGTTCGCTGTCGATGAGGTGCCCGATGAGTTCGCGGACGCTCCACTTGCCCTCGGCGTAGCGGTGTCCGGCGTTTTCCTCGGAAATGCCCGCGAGGGCCGCGCGGAGTTCGGCGGGTTGCGCGGCCAGCGCCGGGATGATGTCGGATTCGGTGACTTTCGAGATGTAGGGTTCGAAGTGCGGCCGGTATTCGGTCGCGGCGGGGCGTTCGGCTTTCATTCGGTTTTTGACTCACTTGAAAAGAATGGAGAAACGCCGAAATCCTACTCCCCGCCCTCCCCAACGGACCAGCCAATCCGCCTACGATTCCTCAAGCACGACCAGCCCCGTTTCGCCGCCGCCCGACGAGACGTTGCAGAGCGACGTGTTCGACAACCGGACGAGCGCGCCTTCCGCGTGGTTGTCGAACAGGAACGGGTCGAAATCCACCAGCATTTCGCGCGACTCGACGTGATCGGTAAAGAGCGGAAAACTCAGTTTCCGTGCCTTCACCCGCTGCTGGACGACGTAATCGCGTTCCAGCGCGAAGGCGATGCGTTCATCCCAGACTTCAGGGGTGGTTTCCCAGCCGATGAAGACGCCGTGTCCGCCGTAATCGTCGTTCGGTTTCAGCACCAGCCGCTCGCGTTCGGTTTTGAGAATTTCGACGAGGTCGCGTTCCGCGCCTTCAAACACGGTCACGCCCGCGCGAACGCGCCGCGTCCACGGCACGCGCGCGCGGATGACGGCCAGTTCCTCATCGTTGAACAAATGATCGTACCGCCCCTCGCTCAACACTGCGAACCCGGCTTTCTTGTGCGGGATTTTGGTCCGGAAGGAATTCGCCATGCACACGTTGCCGTCGGCGTAGGCCCGCGCCAGCGCGTGATCGTCGCCGAATTTCGCCAGATATTCGTGGATGATGACCCGCTTGTAGAAAATGTCGATCTCGAAATCCCCGAGCCTCAGCGTTTTTCCGTCATAGGTCAGGTCATGCGGATCGCCGATGCGCGTCGGGCAACCCTGCGCGGTGAAGTAATCGCGCAACACCTCGAACTCGGGCGTGGTTTCGACGCCGGTCCAGTCCACGATGGCGATATTGGGATTTTCCTTCGTGCCGCCCCACGAGCGGTACGTTGCGAGCAGCGCCAGAAAGAGCTTTTCATGCGGTTTCGGGCAGAAATGCGGGTGTTCATCGAGAAAGTCCCGCAGGTACGGCAAGGTGAAAAACACTTTTTCAAACGCCTGCTGGTCAATCGTCCCGGCTGGCGTTTCGGCGTTGTATTCAAGAAATGAAAATCCGTCGTCGGTGATGAAACTGTCGAGGCGGCTGCTCACGCAGAGGCGCGGGTAGCCCGGATCGACGCGGGCGAGGCGGGCCTCGCGTTTGGTCAGACCGAACTGATTGAACAGGTCGTCGTCGGCCAGCGCGGCGGCGACGAGCTTTTCAAACGCCCCGGCCAGAATTTCGGCGGCGCGGGTCATCGCGGTGTACTGCTCGCGGGAAATGAAGTGCGGACGCAGAAACGGGCAGATTTCGCGGTCGCCGTGCATCAGCCCCTGCCGACGCTGGGCTTCGAGCAAACCGGCAAACAGGCGAAGGTCGATGGATTCATCGTGAAGAATGGCGGATTCGAGCGATTCGAGCGCGTTGGCGAAAGTCATGGGGTTTCTCCTTTCAAAAAGCGCGCCGTTTCAAAAGGTTTCCACCGGCCAAACGACACGCCCCTCACTTCCAATTTAAGAAAGCAGACCGTCACCGGCGAAATTTTTATCGGATGACGCCGTCGTGCCCCGGAGAATGACTTTTCAAATTAACATCCCGGCCAATAGACTTGGCTCATCGCACTCATTTCAAAGGAGAACCACATGCCTCCAGTCACCGACATCGGGCCGGTGCTTCACGGTCAGCGCGCGCTCGTGACGGGCGCGAGTTCGGGCATCGGCGCCGCCGTCGCGAAGGAACTCGCCCGCGCCGGAGCCGCCGTCGCGGTCAACTACGCCGGAAACCCCGCCGGAGCCGAAGCAGTCGTCGCCGACATTCGCGAAACTGGCGGAACCGCCTTCGCCGTCAAGGCCGACGTGAGCAAGGAAGCCGACGTGACGGCCATGTTCGCGCGGGTCGTGGAAGAATTCGGAACGCTCGACATTCTCGTCAACAATGCGGGACTTCAAAAAGACGCCCCGTTTCACGAACTCACGATGGAAGACTGGGACCGGGTCATCGGCGTCAATCTGACCGGGCAGTTTCTCTGCGCGCGCGAAGCCGTGAAGGAATTTCTGCGGCGCGGCCCGCAACCGGAGCTTTCCGCCGCGCTCGGCAAGATCATCTGCGTGTCATCGGTCCACGACATCATTCCGTGGGCGGGCCACGTCAATTACGCCGCGTCGAAGGGCGGGGTGATGATGCTCATGAAATCCATGGCGCAGGAACTGGCGGAAAAGAAGATTCGGGTCAACAGCGTCTCGCCCGGCGCGATCCGGACGCCCATCAACCGCGCCGCGTGGGAAACCCCGGAAGCCGAAGCCGAACTGCTGAAACTGATTCCCTACTACCGGGTCGGCGATCCGCCCGACATCGGACGCGCCGTGGTATGGCTCGCGTCCGACGCCTCGGATTATGTGACCGGAACGACGCTCTACGTTGACGGCGGGATGACCCTTTATCCCGAATTCCGCGAAGGCGGGTAGGAAAAGTCTCGGAGTCGGGAGTCTCGGAGTCAGGAAACCAAGGTCCATCAATCCTTCGAATGGTCGATGGCTTCGCGTTCGGCGATGAGTTCCTCGGGGTGAAGACGTATTTCGAGGCTTTGTTTTTCGATTTCCTTGCGAACTTCGCGGCGAAGCTGCGCGGCGGCCCAGCGACGGCGACCCGCGTCGTCGGCCACCTGAAGCGGCGGCACCGGCTTGGGTTTTCCCTTTTCATCCACCGCGACCATCGTGAAGTAACAGGTTATGACGTGACGGCAGGATCGTTCGCGGATCTGCTCGGCCTCGACCCGGATGCCGACTTCCATCGAGGATTTCCCGGTGTAATTGATGGATGACAGAAACGTGACCAGTTCCCCGACGTGGACCGGCTGCCGGAACATGACCTGATCCACCGAGACTGTCACGACGTAACTGCCGGAATAGCGCGCGGCGCAGGAATAGGCCACCTGATCGAGCAGGCGCAAAATCGCGCCGCCGTGAACGTGACCGGAGAAATTGGCCATTTCCGGCGACATCAGCACCGTCATGGCAAGGCTTTTGAAGTTTTCGGCGTTCGCGCTCATTGGCGTCGCTCCGTGATTCTGGAAACTGCCGTCCCCGCCAGGCGGGGGACGTTCCGAGGAGGCGCGGCGAATCTACCAAAGCGTATTTCCGAAAAAGCGTCGCCTTTCACACACCGGAAAGATTTATTTCATCCGACCGGTCCGCCGTGCGATAACCGCCGGACACCAACCCTGAACGTTCCAACGCCTCCCGATGCCCGATCCCGCCGCTCTCATCGAATGGCTGCGTCAGCTCGATTCCGCCGTGGCCGCCGGGCTTTTTCTGGCCGAAAACGTCGTCATTTTCATTCTGGCGGTCGCTGGCGGCGAAGTTCTGGCGCGCCTGTTCAAAACCACCCGGGTCGCCGCCGAACCCGCGCCTCTCTCGCGCCAGGAAATCGTTCTGGCCGTCACGACGGTCCTGCTCAACACCGCCGTGACGTGGGCCGGATGGGAACTCTGGAAACTCGGCGTCATCCGGTTTCGTCCGGATTTCGGCTGGCGGGCGTGGCTCGACGTCGCGGTATTGCTGGCGCTGATGGATTTCGCGATGTATTTGCTGCACCGCCTCGCCCATCATCCGCTTCTCTTTCCGCTGCTGCACCGGATGCACCATGAATATGAGCGGGTCCGCCCGATGACGCTCTTTATTCTCAATCCGTTTGAAACATTGGCGTTCGGAGCGCTCTGGCTGACCGTCATCACGATTTACCCGCCGTCGTGGCTGGGAATGTCGGTCTACCTGATGCTCAACGTGGCGTTCGGGACCATCGGCCATCTCGGCGTCGAACCGGTCCCCTCCGCCGTGGCGAAAAACCCGCTCACCGGCTGGCTGGCCGGAAGCACCTTCCACGCCCGCCACCACCACGACCCGCACATCAACTTCGGCTTTTACACCCTCATCTGGGACCGCCTCTTCCGGACGCTTGAAAAACGCTATCTCGAAAACTACGGTCGGCTTCCCGCCGTTGACATTGAACTTTCAAAACCGAATTGAACCGATCGACATCGAGACATGGCTTTTCACCACAGAGACACTGAGGAGTCACAGCGATTCACAGAGAAAATCGAAGAAAATCTCTGTGGTTCTCTGTGTGACCTCCGTGCCTCTGTGGTGAAAAAATTGTTTCAATCTTTTTCGTCTGATTTACGAGCAAAACGATGACTGCACCGACCCTTTCCGCCCTTGAAACCGAACTTTTCATCAAACCGGTCGGCGATTTTCCCCGCCGCATTGTCTGTCTGACCGAGGAAACGACCGAAACCCTTTATTTACTGGGCGAACAGGACCGCATCGTCGGCGTCTCGGGCTACACGGTACGACCGCCGGAAGCCCGTAAAAAACCCAAGGTTTCCGCCTTCATCACCGCGAAGTTCGACAAGATTCTCGAACTCGAACCCGATCTGGTGTTCGCCTTCTCCGACCTTCAGGCCGACATCGCGGCGGAACTCATCCGGCGCGGGGTGAACGTTTTCACCTTCAACCAGCGCGGCGTGCGGGAAATTCTCGAAATGATTCTGACCGTCGGGCGCATCGTCGGCTGTTCGGACAAGGCCGTCGCGCTCGTCAACGAACTTGAAACCGGCCTGCGCGACATCGCGGAATCGGCAAAGGCGTTTCCCTACCGACCAAAGGTTTTCTTCGAGGAATGGTACGAACCGCTCATCTCCGGCATCCGCTGGACCGAGGAACTGGTCGAAATCGCGGGCGGCGAGCCGATCTTTCCGGAATTCCGCTTTGAACAGTCGGCGAAAAACCGGATCGTCACGCCGGAAGAAGTCGCGCGGCGCAATCCCGACGTGATTCTCGCCTCGTGGTGCGGACGCCACGTCCGGCCCGAGGCCATCCGCGCGCGGGCGGGCTGGGAAAGCGTCACGGCAATTCGTGAAAACCGGATTCACGAAATCAAGTCGGCCTACATCCTGCAACCCGGCCCCGCCGCCCTGACGGAGGGCGTCCGGCGGATTCACGATTACTTGAAAGAAGTGGTTTTGCGGGAAGAACAACCTGCCGCGACCCGTTGAAGGGGAGAGGGACTTTCCGACGAACGGGCTTTTCTAATTCAGACCACGAAAGATTGAGATATTTGGTTTTTCACCACAAAGACACGAAGGTTTCACAGAGGGTCTCACTGGTCGAACCAGTGGCTTACCTGCCTGTTCATAGTTTAAAAAACTGACAAATCAGAATTCTTCGGGGGTTTTCTTATAGTCAGCCCTCCATCTGGAATAAATATTAGACGCCTCTAAATATCGCAATTCATTAAAAACCATCTCCTCTTTGTCGTGGGGGAGAACTGAAATTTTCTCCCCCAGAATATCACTTCTAAAAATTAGAAAACTTGTCATTTTTCTTCTTATGGCAGCAGCAATAAAATAAATTAAAACTTGGCTTAAATAACCATCCTGGTATCTATTGTCTAAAGAAATCACGAAACACTCACTACTAAAAAACTCTTGAACACTATTCCCTAAATCCTCCCAAAAAAACGAAAAATCGGAATCTGAAGACCATGTAAACTCTATGTATCCACAATAAACCCCTTCCTCAAAAAAAGAAAGGCCGCAAGGAAGCGGGTACTTCAACTCAATTTTAAAAGGGAGGTAACCATCAATTTCTCCTTCAAGAAGTTCATCTTTATTTACAATTTTCAAACCGAAATTTTCAACTTCCAAAATAGCACCATTAAGATCATCTCTATTGGAGCTTTCGAATCGAATTAACATATTCAAGGCACTCCTCTTTCCAGAACTTCTAATAGTAAAAATCAACTCAGGTAGCTACGCATTTAACCGTGGTCATAACTGCCACTGCTGAATGAGCGTTTTTGTTGCTTTTGAAACAAGTCGGCCTACATCCTGCAACCCGGCCCCGCCGCCCTGACGGAGGGCGTCCGGCGGATTCACGACTATCTGAAAACCGTGGTGTGAGGAATAGGTTGAAAAAAACTGGGAAACAAGCCCTATTTCATTGAGTCCCAAATGCAGGTCAGTTTCTCCAGAAGGTCGCGGGCTTTGTCGGATTCGTTCCCGAGTCTGGTCGCGAACTCGAATTCATCCACGCATTCGAGCGACTCGTTCAGGGCATTGCAAAGCAGAACAAGTTCATCCGGCGTCACCTGAAGCGTAACCGTTTTCGGAGGACTGACTTCTTCTTTTTCCATATAAATTCGAGGAAAGGTGTCAAATCCGTCCGGTCAGGTCGATCTGCTTGGGGTCGGGTGGCGGCGTGGCGGCGGGAAGGTAAATCGTGAAGCATGTCCCCTCGCCGACGCGGCTGGTCACGGTCATCCGTCCGTGGTGGGCTTCGACGATGCGGCGACAGATTTCCAGCCCCAGACCGGTCCCGTCATCGCCCTTCGTCGTGAAGAACGGTTCCCAAATACGTGGAAGAACATCCGCCGGAATGCCGTGTCCGTTGTCGCTCACGCGAATCGACGCCATGCCGTGTTCGATCCCGACCGAAACGACGATTTGTCCCGAACCTTCGACGGTGGCTTCGACCGCGTTCCGAATCAGGTTGATGATGACCTGTTCGATTTTCCCCTCGTTGATGACGGCGTAGGGATTGGCCGTCGGATGCAGCATCAGTTGCCGCCGGATGATCGCGGTGTCCACGCGCAGGATGGAAAGCGTCCGTTCGAGCGTCGGCAGCAACTGGCGCGTTTCCATCGTGAACTTCGTCGGCGTGCTTTTCGCGAACGACCGGATTTCCTCGACCAGTTCCAGCGCGCGCCGCTGCCCGGTAATCGCCATCTGTGAAAATTGACGCACTTCCGGGTCGTGCGGGTACTTCATTTCAATGATTTCAATCCCGCTGATGAGCGCGAGCCGGTTGCGGAGTTCGTGCGAAATCGACGAACACATCTTGCCGAGCGTCGCCATCCGGTCGGCTTTCACGAGCTGATCCTGCATTGCGCGCAACTCGCGGACGAGATTCAGGTTCTCGATGACCAGCCCGGCCTCGCGCGACGTCGCCATCAGAAATTCGAGGTCTTCCGATTTGAACAACGCGGCGCGACGGTTGCTCCCGAGGTAGCACACGCCCCACACGCGCTGACGCGAAGCGATGGGCGCAACGAGAACCGAGCGAATCTGGTTGATCATCACGCTCTGGCTTTCGGAAAACCGCGTATCGGCCACTGCGTCATCGCTCAGGTAGGCGACGTTTTCCGAAAATACCCGCTGGGCCAGGCTCTTGCTCCAGTTGGAAGCCTCCGCCGCCTCGCCGCAGCTCGCGACCGGTTCAAGTTGTCCGGTTTCCGGATTGACCACCAGAATCACGCCGTAGTCGAGCGGCAGCGCGTCGAACAGCGACGCCAGCCAGATGCCCGCAAGTTCGTTCACGTCGCGCGCCGGAAGCAACTTGTGCGACATCTGGTAAAGCGCGGAAAGCCGTTGCAGCGTCTGGTCCGAAACGTATTCCGGCTGGCGCATCAGCTCGGCGTTCAGAAAGCGCGTCTGCTGATCGGTGATGAGAATAGTTGTCGAGCCAACGAGTTCATCGTGATCGTCCGGACTGGTTTCCGCCGCCTTCATCGCGGGCGGCGTCGAGGCCCGGACCAGCGCCCCCGCGTCGAAAAACTTCAACCGGGCGACATTCGGGTTGGCAAGTACGATTTCATCGCCCGTCACCAGCGGCTTGCCGGTGATTCGTGAACCGTTGACGAAGGTTCCGCTCGCGCTGTCGAGGTCGCGGACGTGAAACGCTCCGTCGGTCGCCCGCCGGATTTCCGCATGATGACGCGAAATGGCGATGTCCTTGATTTGAAGCGAGCAATCGGGGCTGCGTCCGACCGTAAAGAGCGAATCCACCAGTTCAAAGCGCTGGCTCGTGCCGTCCGGCTCGAACATCATCACGAAGGGCCGCATCGTCGAACCCGCGACATAGAGCAGCCGGGCGACCGACCCGTCGCCGAGAACGATTTCATCCCCCTCCGCCAATCGCTTTTCAATCACGCGCTCGCCATTGATGAAGCTCCCCGACCGGCTGCGCAGGTCGCGGAACAACAGGCCCCCATCGGGAAGACCGATGAGTTCGGCATGCTTGCGCGAGACCAGTTGATCCTTGATGGAAAGGGAGTTTTCCTCGGCGCGCCCGATGGTGAACGGCAAATTGACCAGTTCCACGCGGCGCGGCGCGGCGGGACCGGCAAGAACCAGCAGGCAGGGGCGAACAGGAAGGTCAGGCATGGCGGAAGGCGCTCGACCTCCGAGGAGGAGGAGGGGAAAGTCGGGGTTTACCCTGGCCACGGAAACCTGCCACGGACCGACGCTCCGGCCCGAGTCACCCGGCTACGCGAGCGGTTCAAGAACCAGCCGGAACCCGATGTTGTTTTTCACCGTGGTCGGTTCGCTGCGATAACGGAAAGCTGAACGGCAGTAGGCAGCGTAGTATGCCCACGACCCGCCACGCAACACCCGATATTCAGCCCGTTCGGAGTTTCCCCACGCTTCGCCGTTTTCCGGAGCGCCCTGATACGATTCATGCCATTCGTCGAGGCACCACTCATAAACGTTTCCATGCATGTCATACAGGCCCCACGCATTCGGTTTCTTGCGCCCCACCGGCTGCGTCATGCCGCGAGCGTTTTCATCGAACCACGCATGCTCGTTCAGAAGATTCTTTCCGTCCCCGCAGCAATACTTCATGGCGCTTCCGGCCCGGCAGACATATTCCCATTCGGCTTCCGACGGCAGGCGAAACCGATAACCCTCGATTTTCCGGTTCAGGGAGGCGATGAAATCCTGAGCCATCGTCCACGAAACGTTTTCCACGGGCCGTTCCGGATTCTTGAATGAACTCGGATTGTTTCCCGCAATCGCCTTCCATTGAGCCTGCGTGACCGGATAGGCGCCCATAAAAAAGGGATTCGAAAACGACACCCGATGAATCGGCTTCTCGTTTTCGTAATCCAGTCCGCCCATGTCGAACGCCCCGGGAGCAATCAGCACGAAATCCAGCCTGACGTTCAACGCGAGTTCAAGCGACAGGGTTTTCGGCAGACTTGCAAAGGCCGGAACGTGAATGCTCCCCGCGGATGGACCGGCTCCAACCGGACCGATTCCCGGCGGCAGCGGCCTCGCATTCTGGATGGCGGCCGTCGGGAGCGGAGGAGGAGGCGGCGGCAGCGGGGGCAGCAACGAAGCAGCCGGCGGCACATAAACCGGGTTCCCCGAGGTGGTCCGGTTCTTCATTTCAGCTTTTGAATCGTCGGCCAGCACGACCCGAAAACCCGTGTAAGCATTCCGCGCTTCCAGTTTCGCCGACCCGCGAAACGCCGACCGGCAACGCGCGGCCGTCTCGATCCACGAACCACCCCGAATCACCCGGCGATTTTCATTCCGGCCTTCCCACGCCATCCCGTTCCCGGGTGCGCCGTTGTAGTTGTCGTGCCACGCATCGAGGCACCATTCCCAGACGTTGCCGTGCATGTCGTACAACCCGAATGCGTTCGCCGCACCGACCTTCCCGACTTCAAGCGTCTCGCCCAGATACCGCCCTTTCGGACCCTGTTTGTAGGGAAATGTCCCGTCAATATTGGCAATGTCGGCCGTCAGCGTCTCGCCGAACGCAAACGGCGTCTGCGTTCCCGCCCGGCAGGCATACTCCCACTCCGCCTCGGTCGGCAGACGGTAGGTCTTGCCGGTGAAGGACGACAACCGCGCGCAGAATTCGAGCGCGTCGTCCCACGACACCTGCTCCACCGGCCGCTCGTCGCCCTTCTTGAACGAGGGATCAGCCTTGATTTCGCGGACCACCGTCGGCATCGCCGCCACCATCCGCCACTGAGCCTGAGTTATCGGGTACTTCCCGATTGAAAACGAGGAAAGCCGAACCTGATGGACCGGCTTTTCGGTATCGGTGTCGGTGGACCCCATCTGAAACACACCGCTTGCAATCGGGACCATTTCAAGCAGTACGCCTCCGCCCAGGTCCTCGACCTGATGCTGCGATTTGAGCGTCCGGAAATCGACGATGGTCCCCTTCTCGTCCAGTGTCACGGTGTCGAACTGAAAAGGCTCCTTGCGGTCTTTCGCGACAAACATCAGCTCTTCCAGCTTGATGCCCGCCAGAATCGAAAACTGGCCGCTCGGAAACTTGTCGAGATATGCCTGAAAACTGCGCGGATTGTGGCTGTCCTTGATGGATTCCCAAAACGCCAGTTCGAGCGCGCCGGTCATTGCCGTATCGGTTGTGGCCGGGGCTGCCGTTGCCGGGACCGCCCCAACCGCCACGGCAATCCCCCCGGGGGCCACCGTGGAAAGTTCCTGCAACACCCCCGAAGGTATCGTCGTCGGCATCTCGTCGAGTTCCTCCGCGCCGCCAAACGCGCGGGTGTGTTGGTGGGCCGGTGCGTCGAGGTCGGCCATCATGTCCTGCACCGTTTTGTAACGGTCGCGCAGATACGGCTCGGTGGCCTTCCGGATGACCCGTTCCAGCCCCGGCGAAACCTCCGGGGCAAACTCATGCCAGCGAATCGTACCGGTCGTCATATCCGACATTGATTGAGGGTTGCGACCGGTCAGCATGTTGATGGCGGTCATCCCCACGCTGTAGAGATCGCTCGCAAAGACCGGCTTTCCCGCCGCCTGTTCGAGCGCCATGAACGCGGGCGTGCCGGCCACGATGGAACTCGTCCCATCACCGAGGCCGTCGCCGGAAACCACTTCCTTGACGATTCCGAAATCGATCAGGACCGGCAACCGGTCGCCGTTCCGGATCATGATGTTCTCGGGCTTGATGTCGCGGTGGATGATGCCCTTGGAATGGACGTATTCGAGGATGTCCAACAACGCCCGCAGGCAGGCCCGGACCGAGGTCTCATCCCACCGTCCCTCCTGCGCCAGCACCTGCTTGAGCGTTCGGCCGTCAACCCATTCCTGCACCAGATAAAACTTGTCATCCTCCGTAAAGTAGGCGTAAAGGCGCGGCACGCCGCCCTTGGCTTCGGCGCTCAGTTTTTCCAGCACGGCGGCTTCGCGCTCGAAACGGTCCTGAACAAATCGGTACTGCCGGGCGTCGGCAATTGGTTTGAGCTGCTTCAGGACACAGCATTGCCGCGAGGGCAAGTCGAGGTCTTCGGCCACGAACGTTTGCCCGAACGCTCCTCCGCCGAGTTCCTGCAAAATCCGGTAGCGATGCTTCAGTATGGTCGAGACGGACATCCCCTCACGCCTCCACGAAAAGATCAAAGTACGGTTCAACGTTTCCCGCGATTGCGGAAACTTCCATGTGCCCTACTGCTCAGGCGGAAAAGGTTGAACCGTAATAACCGCACCATAGTCGGGACATTTCCCGCCCCACAGTGGACAAAGTCAGCCGCCGGACACTCACTTTCGACAGGGGGGCCGGAAGGATGAACGGAAACCAAGTCTGGAGTCATAAGTCGGGAGTCGGGAGTCGAAAAAACCGATGAACAATGAACGACCGGCTTCGGCCCGGTCCGGTCGAACGTTTCTTCGCACGACTCAAGACTCTCGACTCCAGACTCCAGACTTTTTTTATCGTTCATCATTCATCGTTCAAAAAACGGGGAACCGGATTGCCTCCCGTTTCGTTCGGCATGGACAATCCGTCAAAATCGTCACTCCCGCGCGGTCGGTTCTTTCGAATCGCACCACCGTGCCGGGGGTTTTGCCGTGAATTCATCCTTTTTCATTGGAGAATCGAGAAATGCCGAACCGCTTCTCGCGTCGTGGGTTCTTTTCGCGAACCCTGGTGGCGCTGGTCGTCGCCGGGTTCCTGAGCGGTGGCCTTCCCGCCGCCCTTGCGCAAAAACCGGCGGCCTCGGGCTACCAGACACCGCCCAAAGCCATTGCCGACCTGGTGGACGCTCCGGTCACGCCATCCACCAACCTCAGTCCCAAACGGACGTGGATTCTTCTCATGGACCGTCCGAGCCTGCCGCCGATTTCGGAAGTCGCCCAGCCGGAACTTCGCATCGCGGGCTTCCGCCTCAATCCGCGCACCAATGGCCCGAGTCAGGCGCCATACCTTCTGAAAATGACCTTGATGCGTCTTTCGGACCGCTCACGAACGGCCATCGCGGGACTCCCCGCCGACGCCCGCATCGGGAACGTCCAGTGGTCGGCGGATGAAAAGGCCATCGCCTTCACCAACACCACCGACAAGGGCATCGAACTCTGGACCGCCGACCCGGTCACGGCCAAGGCCAAACGGCTCGGCAACTTTTATGTGAACGCCGCCTACGGGCGCGCAATGTCGTGGCTCTCGGACGGCAAGACCCTTCTCGTGAAGACCATTCCGGCCAACCGACCCGCGCCGCCGGTAGCCTCAACCACGCCCTCCGGTCCGGTCATTCAGGAAAACCGGGGCAAGGCAGCGCCGGTCCGGACCTATCAGGACCTTTTGAAGAATGCGAACGATGAAGCGCAGTTCGAGTATTACTGCGCGTCGCAGCTTGCCCGCGTCACGCTCGACGGAAAAATGACGCCGGTCGGCGCGCCGGGCCTGATTTCCAGCGCGACGCCATCGCCCGACGGCAACTACATCCTCGTTCAGACGACGCACCGGCCCTACTCATACCTCCAGCCGGCCAACCGTTTCCCGAACAAGGTCGAGATCCTCAAGGCCGACGGCGCGCCGGTGAAACAGGTGGCCGACATTCCGCTCATCGAAAACATTCCGCCGTCGTTCGACGCCGTGCAGGACGGCCCGCGCGGATTCCAGTGGCGGGCCGACGCTCCGGCCACGCTCGTCTGGGCGGAAGCGCTCGACGGCGGCAACCCGGCCAAGCCCGCCGAATACCGCGACCGCGCGCTCGCGCTCGCCGCGCCGTTCGACGGACAGCCGGTGCAGATCATCCAGATGAAAACGCGCTTTGCAGGCATTTCGTGGCTCAACGACGGATTCGCCGTGGCGCAGGAATTCTGGAACAAGACCCGCATGCAGCGGACCTGGGCGTTCGCGCCGGGCAACCCCGCCGCCGCGCCGACGCTGCTGTTCGAAGGTTCGGCGGAAGACCGCTACAACGATCCGGGTGATTTCGCGCAGCGGCCATCGCAGTACGGCACGGCGATTCTCACCTCTCCCGACGGCGGGAAAACGCTCTACCTGACCGGCGCGGGCGCGTCGCCCGAGGGCGACCGGCCGTTCGTCGACCGTTTCGACGTGGCGACCAAAAAATCCGAACGGCTGTGGCGGTCGGAAGCGCCCTACTATGAATCGCCCGTGGCCCTGCTCGACGAAAACGCCGCGCGGGTCGTCGTGACGCGCGAAACCAAAACCGAGCCGACCAACTTCTACCTTCGCGACATGGCGAAGAAGGAATACGTCAAGCTCACCGATTTCCAGCACCCGACGCCGCAACTCATCGGGGTGCAGAAGGAACAGATCCGCTATAAGCGCGCCGACGGGGTCGAACTGACCGGCACGCTTTATCTTCCGCCCGGCTACGACGCGAAGAAGGACGGCCCGCTGCCGCTGATGATGTGGGCCTACCCGCAGGAATTCAAAAGCGCCGCCGCGGCCAGTCAGGTTCAGGGTTCGCCTTACCAGTTCGTTCGGGTCGGATACTGGGGACCGGAATTCCTTTTGACGCAGGGTTACGCGGTTCTGGATGATCCGTCCTTCCCGATTATCGGCGAGGGCAACAAGGAACCGAACGACACCTACATCGAGCAACTCGTGGCCGACGCGCAGGCGGCGATTGACGAATGCGTCCGGCGCGGCGTCGCGGACCGCAACCGGGTCGCCATCGGCGGCCACTCATACGGCGCGTTCATGACGGTCAACCTGCTCGCCCACTCGCGGCTGTTCAAGGCGGGCATCGCGCGCAGCGGGGCCTACAACCGGACGCTCACGCCGTTCGGCTTTCAGGCCGAGGAACGGACCTTCTGGCAGGCGAAGGACATCTACCAGCGGATGTCGCCCTTCAATTACGCCGACCAGATCAAGGACTCGCTCCTCATCATTCACGGCGAGGCCGACGACAACTCCGGCACGTTCCCGATTCAGAGCGAACGGCTCTATCAGGCCATGAAAGGGCTGGGCGGCACGGCGCGCTATGTCGTGCTTCCCAACGAACGCCACGGCTACCGCGCCCGCGAATCGGTCCTCCACATGCTGTGGGAAATGAATTCCTGGCTGGAGGAACACGTCAAAAACGCCAAGCCCGCCGCGAGCGCCGCCGGCGCCCAGTAAACGGACCGAAAGAAACTTCCGAGACTCGGGTTTCTCTCCTCAAAACCGCACACCCCGGACGACTATCGTTCCGGGGTGTGTTTTTTGCAGTCAGACGGAATTCTGAACGGCTCAGATGCTGGCGAGAAGAACTTCATCCACGAGGCGTGACCAGCCGGGATTGCGGTCGAGATACCGGACGGCCACGGTCGCCCCTTCCTTCGGCGGATTCGCTGACAACGGAACGATTCCCCGCCGCCGGTAGGTCCGACCGGAAGCTTCATCCGTAAAGGAATAGGTCACGACACAATCGGCCTCCCCCCGGTTGACTTCGAGAACCGTCGCCAGCGTTTCAGTCCCCAGATCCATGACGGCCCGTTCCATCCGGATGATGTGCCAGCGAATTCCCCACCCGGCACTCGAAACGCCGAAAAGCAGCCCCCACAGGGGCAACGAATTCAGGTGGATCAGAAAATTCCAGATTCCAAGCATGCGGGACTCCCTGCGACCGATCCGGGGCCGCACTCACCGTGGACATTCACCTTCAAAAGATTATGAGGTGGTTGTCCCGATGAATCGCACTTCGGAGGGAAATCCGCGTTTCAGTGAGTTTTCGGTTTTGTTAACCTTTGCACATTCCGCTTCCGGACAAATTGTTGAAACCGGGATAAACTTCCGGGAAACGGATGGCGAAGCCGCGTCAGGCCGAACGTTTCAGCGGAGCCTTCAGAACAAACCGTCCGGGCTTGCCTTCCAGCATGTTTTTGAACACGGTCGTACGCGCAAAGGCATCCACGACCTCCGGATCGAACCAGTCGCCGCGAAGTTCGAGCAGATCCTTCCAGACAGCCAATGGTGACGCTCCATCCCGATGAAGCCGGGTTTCCGTCCGGGCGATGAAGTAATCGGCCACCGCGACGACACGCGCAACGAACGGAATCGCGTTCCCCGACACGAAACCGCGCGGATATCCGCCACCGGAAAACCGGACGTGGTGGTAACGGGCGGCATCCACGATGAACCGGGACACGCCCAGTTCTTCGAGAATTCGCGCGCCGAATTCGGGATGCGCCTGCATTTTCACCATGTCCGTCGGCGTGAAGGTCTGAGTGGAGAGTCGGACCTTTTCCTCCACCAATACCTTTCCGATGTCGTGAAAACGCCCGGCCAGACGAAACAGATCGATTCCGTCAATCGAGGCGAAGGGATAATCGAGCGCTTCGGCAATCTGGGCCGACAGTTCGCCGACGGCTTTTCCATGTTCAATCAGAGAGTAGGAAGTCCCGGCGAAGGCCCGCGCCATCATGGCTTCAAGGTGGGCAATGAGGGAGTGGCTCCCGAGGTCAAACGGTTCGGCGAGAAATTGAATGGAGGACATCGGCGTTTCCTTTCCTGAAACGCCAGAGTGCCACCATCGCGTGAACGACTCGTTACAACAAGCTGACTTCCGGGAAAACGCCGTTCAGGCCGCCGGGAGGCGACCCGATTCACAGGCAGGATGCGATCCCTGAAAACGGCGGAGTCAGGCGAGGCTTTTCGCGCCGCGCAGGACCCGTTCGACCACATGCCGTTCGAGGACGGTGTAGAGGTCGCCCGCCGCCGTGCCATCCAGCCCGTTCAGGCCGGAATATCTGGCCACCGCGCCTTGCAGGGCGGTCTGCCATTCCAGACCGGTTTGCAGCGCCGACCGAATGAAGTCAAACACGGACAAACCGGGAAAAACCGCTTCCCAAACGACACTGGAGGAAGTGCCGTTGCGAACTTCTTGTAACCGCATGCACACACCCTGAACCGTCCGTCTTCAAGCAAACGGACGCCTGGCCGAAGACTTCACGACCCGCGAAGTCCGAATTCATCTCGCGCGGCGGAGATGATGCGATGCTGTCGGATTCTGATTTTGAGGATACAACAATAGCGTACGGATTTCCCGGTTTTGAAAACGTCCGTTCAGATACGCTTTACCTCGCGGGCGCAGGCTTCCCCTTCAAAATCTTCAAAAAATGAAGGGTCGTGACGAAATGTTCGGGAAAAACCTTGCGCGAACCGGCTTCTTTCTTTACCTGTTGTGGACCACCGCGCCGGTGACGGCGCAACACTTTGCGGAATCCGCCCGCCTCCCGGAGAGACAACGACCGCCGATGTTTTCACTGATTTCAACGGCCGACCGAACCACCCTCGACTCGGGCCAGGTCGTCGTCCGGATTCCGGAGTCGAAGGTCGGACGCGAAATGCTCAGCCTCGGGGCCGTCCGGGTAAACATTTCCCGTGACGACCTTCGGGACGCCTTCCGGGACATCGTCAGGCTGAAGCGTTCGCCATTGAACCGGCAGGTCGGGACGTTCTCGAACCCGCCGTCGCCCGATGACCTGCGCGAACTCACGCTCGACGAAAGCGATCTGAAGGATTTGCGCGCCGCGCGGGTCGGCGACTGCGGATTCAAACTCGACGCCGAGGCCATCCGCCGCTTCAACCGCGACATTGACTGGAATCGTCCCGAGGCGAAAACGACGGCCACGCGCCTCGTTCGCGAACTGCTGTTCGAAAGGACCGGACGCTATCTTGAACAGGGCAACGCAGGACTCGGACGCTACGACGACAAATCCTATTCGCTCGACCTCGCCGAGGAATTCGATTCCCTGCTCGACCAGCCCGACGCGATTCTCACCGCCGTACCCGAACTGACCCGCTGGCTGCGCGAATTCCCCCGGCAACAGCCGCCCGATTCGGAATCCTTTCTCTACTGGTCGAAGGATCAGGTCGGCCGCAAACCAGTCATCTCGCTGACGCATGTCCTGATGATCCGGAAAACGCTCGACGGTCGCCCCACGCTGATCATCGCGACGAGGCAGATTTACGCTTCACACTATTTCGAAGGGTCGCTCGGACTGACGGTTTTTCAGGAAACGCCCGGCTCGGAAAGCGGCACGCTGGTTTACCAGAACCGTACCCGATCGGACGTCCTGCGCGGCGGTTTCGCCGGGATGAAACGCGCGATGATCGTCGGGGAACTCAAGGACAGCATGCGCCGGAACCTGCTCGATCTGAAAGAACGCCTTGAAACGCAGTTTCCCGCCCACCACTCGGAAGACGACCTCCCGGTCGAGGGTCCGGAACTGTTTCGGTGACGCCTTCAAGCCGGACTTTTATTTCAAAGGTCAATGGTTGGTCTGCAAACAGCAAACGCCTTTCGGGCAAAGACCCGCCCGAACCGGGGACAATGACGTTCCATAAAGTTCTATAACGTTATGTAAAGTTAAAGAACTTTATGGAACGTTAAAATCATGGTTTCGAGCGCGCCAAACGGGGTCTTTCCGATGAAAAGCCTCAAATCCGGGGCGTCAACCACCATATCCAGCCCATAAAGTCTCATATCCGACGTGTAAACCGTCATATCCAAGGTAAAAACCACCAAATCCGCGTTGAAAAACGGCTCATCCAACGTGTCAAACGCCTCATCCGGTGTGTAAACCGTCATATCCACGATGCAAACCGCCTCATCCGGCTGGTAAAGCACCGCCACCGCCGGTGAAAACGGCTCCGAAAAAGAAAATTCACCTCTGCGGCGGTTTTTCTCCGAGGTCTGGCACAACTCTTGCCAAAAGGGAAAGTGCCCGCCCAATCAGGGCCGGCAATCTTTCACCATCGGAGAAATCCCTTGAATTCACGCGAATCCAAAATTGTCACCATGTTCACTCGCGTTCGGGCTTTCGGCGACAGCCGATCCGCCGATTTTCCCGCCGATTCGGCCGGCGCGGAGACGCTCCTCGAACTGACCGACCTCATCTCTCAACTGACCACCCTGCGCGATCTCGAAACGGCGGGCGCAGGCGTACGTCGAACACATTCACTCAACCGAACGTCGGCCCGCCAGGCCATCGTTGACGACCTCCGGGCCATCAGCCGTACCGCCCGCGCGTTAAAGGCCGCCCACCCGGGCATTGAAGGAAAATTCAAGTTTCAAAGCGGGAAAAGCGACCAGGCCATGCTGAGTACCGCGCGGGCCTTCATAAACGAGGCGCGTCCGTTGAAGGAAGCCTTCATCCGTCACGACCTCCCCGCCGACTTCATCGAGGACCTCGAAGCCGACATCGCCGCCTTCGAGCGCATCCACGATGGACAGGCCACCACCACCATTGGAGGCGTCCAGGTTACGCGGGCCATCGACGAAACCATCCGGCGTGGCCTTACCACGGTCAAACGCCTGGACGCGATTGTCCGCAACAAGTACCGCGCAAATCCGGCCATCATCGCGGCGTGGGATACCGCGTCGCACATCGAACGCGCGGTGGCGGCCAAAGCCCCGCTCGAAACTGCCGTGGGGACACAGTCCTGACGGCGCTCCCAACTATTGATGGTTTTTGACGAATGAAACCGGTCATTCGCTCCCTCACCGCGAACGCGGCTCGGGAGGTATGTACCCGACCGCTCCGAGGGCTTCGCTTGCCCTCGGCTATCGTAAGGTCGCCCCGCTGGGGCTTTGATTGGTCGGTGGTCAATCGAATGAATGACCAAAACATTTTTCAAAAACCATCAACGGTTCGGGACCGAAAGCAGCTTTTCAGTAACCAGCCAGTTTTAAGTCATCCGGTCCCGCGGCGAATCCCCTTCGTCGCAAAATTCCTGCCATTCGTCGCAAACGAGTAACGCCGGTTGTGGGCGACGGGGTACACAACGGAAAACACAAAAGAAGTCCTCACGACTTTTCACGTTTCCCGAAGGAGCCCCGTCCATGTTCGAATTCCCGTTTTTCGCCCGACGTTTTGATGGTTCGTTATTGTTTCGCCGCCAAATCATCACGGCGATTTGCCTGATGATCGGCTTTTGTTTTCTGGGGACCGTTTCCTACGGCCAGGAAGGCGGGCTTGATCCGAGTTACGCGGTCGGACTTTCCGGCGTCGATTCCACGTTGCAGGTCATGGCCCGGCAGTCCGACGGGCGCGTCGTCATCGGAGGAGATTTCATCACCGTCAACGGGGTGAACCGCTTCAGAATCGCCCGGTTGAACGCGAACGGCAGCCTCGATACCTCGTTCGGGGCCGGGCAGACGGGCGCCGACGATTTCGTCAACGTCATGGCCATACAGCCCGACGGACGCATTCTCATCGGCGGCAATTTCACCACCGTCAACAACGTGGGCCGGAGATTCGTGGCGCGACTGAACGCCAACGGCAGCCTCGACACCACATTCGGGGCCAACCTGCCCTTCCTGAACAACCGGGTGTTCTCGATGGCTCTCCAGTCGGACGGGAAAATTCTCATCGGCGGGACGTTCAACACGGTCAACAACGTGGCCCCCGGCGGGATTATCCGGCTGAACAGCGACGGTACGCTCGACACGACGTTCGACGCCGGACTCAATCTGGGAACCTTTTCCGGCACCTTCGCCATCGCCGTTCAATCCGACGGCCGCATTCTCATCGGCGGTGAATTTACGGGCGTCAACGGCGTCACCCGCGGCAGTCTCGCCCGGCTGAACGCCGACGGCTCGGTCGATACGACCTTCGGTAACGGCATCGCGGTGGCCGGCAACCGGTTTCCCGACGTGAGCGACATCGTGATCCAGCCCGACGGGCGAATCCTCGTCGCGGGTGGCTTTACCAGCGTCAACGGCGTCGCGCGCAGCGCCATCGCGAGACTGAATTCAAACGGCACCCTGGACACCACGTTCGGCAACGGGCTTTCCGGGGTGAGCGGAACGGTCGAGAAGATCGCACGGCGGTCGGACGGTCAGATTTTCATCGTCGGTGACTTCTCCGCGGTGAACGGAGTGTTTCGCGGTTGCATTGCACGGTTGAACGCCGACGGAAGCACCGATCTTGCCTTCGGACAGGGACTTTCTGGCACGACCGGTCGCATCAACGATGTCCTCATTCAGCCAACCGATGGCCGCGTCCTCATCGGGGGAATTTTCATTCAGTTCAACGGCGTGGCGCGCGGGCGCATCACCCGGCTAATTGCCGATTGTCCAACCATCACAGTGTCACCCACGACGATTCCTTCGGGAGTTTCCGGAACCTTTTATAGCCAGACCTTTACCCAAACGGGGGTGGTCGGAACACCCGTTTTCAGCCTGACAGGGACGCTCCCGGCCGGGCTGTCTTTCGATCCCGCGACGGCGACGCTCTCGGGTACGCCAACCCAGACGGGTGTTTTCGGCGGCATCGTCGTCACCGCAACCGACCCCAACGGATGCGCGGGAAGCCAGAGCTTCGCGCTTCAAATCGACACTCCGCCCGGCATCCCCGAGCCGATCAACGACCGGGTCACTTTGGCCGTTACCGGGCAGTCACTGCTTCCGGCGAGTTGCCCGGACTATGCCGGCCAACTGGTTCTGACTGCCACCCTGACCAACACGGGCAGCCTCCCGATCGACAATCCGTATTTCGAAGTGGTTGAACTCAGGGAAACCGGGGGCGTCCCGCCGGCCATTCCGTTCCAGCTCGTTTCGGCGGATGGGGCCGCCTGCGGCACGGGCGGACTGGTCGGAGCCAGACAGTCCGTTTCTTCCGCGCCTTTCACACTTCAACCAGGACAATCGGTAACGGTTACATTCCGAATCGAACTGCCGCAGGTCCGACGGTTTCGCTTCCTGCTGACAACCCTCGGCGTCCTGCCGACCCAGGGATTCGTCAGAGGAAACCGGGGTCAGTCAAGGAAGCCGTTCCAGCTTTTGTCCTGAGCAAGACAACGTCTTCCCTTCTCCCCACGCCGGACACGGCCCCGTTTCTCCAACGGTCGTGTCCGGCAGTGGTCCCCCGCTTCCATTTCCCTTTCCCGAAACAAGGCTTTGAAAAAGCCGCCTCCAGGCTACAGACAATCCCCTTTTGTTCGAACCGCGGGGAATCCGGTTGGCCGAAATGGTTTCAATAAAAGAACTGCTCAATGCGGTGTATACTCGCCTGCGCCCGGTTTTCACTTTTTCCGGACCGACGAATAGACACCCTATGCAGCCCACAATCAACGCCGTTCTGGTGGACGATGAACGACTGGCTCGTCACGCCCTGCGGACACTTCTGGCCGACCATCCCGACATTTCGGTTGCCGGCGAAGCGGAGAGCGTTTCCGAAGCCGCCGAACTCATTCCCCGACTCAAACCCGATGTCGTGTTTCTCGACATTCAAATGCCGGGTGAAAGCGGTTTCGACCTGCTTTCAACCATCGACGTCACGTTTCAGGTGGTATTCGTCACGGCGTACGATGCCTTCGCTCTCCGGGCCTTTGAAGTCAACGCGCTCGATTACCTTTTGAAACCGGTCGAATCCGAGCGCCTTGCCGAAACAATGACGCGACTGCGCGGAACCCCGCGACCACCGGCTGCGGCCGCCCCGAAATTCGGTGACCGGGACATGATCCAGATTGCATCCGGGCAGCATCGACATTTCATCAAAATCGGCGACATTCGGGCGATTCAGGCCGAACGCGACTACTCGCACGTCACGACACGGGACAACCGTCGCATCCTCGCCCGCAAAACCATGGCCGAATGGGAAGAAACGCTCGGCCATCTCCAATTTCGCCGAATTCACCGCTCCGTCATCATCAATCTTTTCTTTGTCGAACGCATTGACCGAACCGCGGACGGCGAGTACTCGGTGAAGCTGGTTGGCGAAAACGAACCGTTTCCCATCAGTCGCCGGGCCTGGACGGACTTGAAGGAACTTCTGAGGGGGTGACAACGTCGTGGAACGCCCACCCACTCGGCCCTTTTCCGGTTTCCTTCGATGGGCCGCCGCCGTCCTTGCGTGGGGCCTTCTTCCCTTCGCCTTCCCGGTTTCCGCGCAGGTTCAATCCGGAATCCCGGAAGGACGCCCGGCGGTTCGGGTGTTTTCCGACCGCGACGGCCTTCCACAAAACGGCGTTCGTTCGATGGCTTTTGACAGACACGGTCGTCTGTGGGCCGGGACCAAGGACGGGGCCTGTGTCTACAACGGCATCGCGTGGCGGGTCGTCAACATGCCCAATCGCAACCGGTCAAACTTCGTCACGGTGGTTTCCCAGGCCCGCGACGGCGGAATGTGGTTCGGGACGGAGGGCGGCGGACTGCTTCACCTCAAAAATGACCGCTGGACGCAATTCGACACGTCAAACGGCCTGCCCGGCAACGATGTCACCGGAATTCTCGAAACCGACCGGGATGAACTCTGGGTCACGACACAGAGCGGCGTCGGCCACCGGCGGGCCGGGCGCTGGCGGACATTCTCAAAAAACGACGGCCTGCCTTCAAACATTTCCCTCTGCCTGATCGAAACGACCTGTTCCACGGGTGAAAAAATCATCGTCGTGGGGACCAGTCGCGGGATTGTGCTGCGCCGGGGTGAGCGGTGGATTCTTCCCCGCGAAGCCGGTCTGCCGGCAAATCCCTGGGTTTTGTCGCTGCTCGAAACGAAGCTCGGCGACGGTACGCGCCGGTTGATGATCGGGACGCAATCCGGCCTTTTTCACCTCGAACTTGACCGCCTGCTCAACAGCGACGACGGGACCTGGTTGAAATGGGAAGCCCTTTCACGGGACGGACGCCCTCCCTTGGGGATCGCGACCGGTCCCTTCGTTTTCGCACTGATCACAACCAGAACGAAGACCGGAGAACCGATTCTCTGGGCCGGAACCGGCATCGGTGTACTCCGACTTCAAAACGGGGAGTGGCATCGCTACGACGCCGAAGACGGATTACCGGTCACCGGGGTGTGGAGCCTGGTTGAAACGCCCAACCAGGGGAATTCCATTTGGATTGGAACCAGCGGCGGGGGCATCGCCCGATTACATCAGGGCGGCTGGAAATCCTTTACCACCGCAAATGGTTTGGCGGGAAACTCGACCTACAGCCTGATGGAAACTGTAACCGGCGAACCACGGGTGTGGATCGGTTCGCTCGGGGGACTGGTTCGTCTGGGTGACGGGAAACGGATTGTCTTTCCCGAAGACGACTTGGAAAACGTGGTCGCGCTGGCGTCGAGTCGCGACGAATCCGGTCGGGAAGTTGTTTGGGCGGGAACGACCGGAGGGATGTATGAGTATTCCGGCGGTCGCTGGAAAATCGTGAGTCGGGCAGTCGTCAGCGCGCTGACACTGACGCGGGATGCCACGGGGAAACCGATTCTCTGGGTTGGAATGGCGGACGGCCTGCTCTGCCTGCATGATGAAAAGGTAACCCGCTACTCCACGGCTGACGGACTTCCCGGAAACCGGATTCGTTGCCTGTTGCCCACCACCGATCTCGCCGGACGGCCTTTTCTTTGGGTCGGAACACAATCGGGGGTCACGCTGGCGGCGATTCACGACACCTTCGCCTGTGCCGGCACGGGCACCGGCCCGGCGGCCGGGTCCATTCTGGGATTGAAGGAAACCCGCGCCACAAACGGAGCGCGCTTTTTGTGGGTGGGGACCGGCAACGGCGTTTTGCGGGGGAAACTTCCCGAAACCCTTGATTCGACGACCATCGGCGCCATTCAGTGGGAATCGCTTACCGAGCAAACCTCTCCGGCTCTTCCCAACAACACGGTCTACCGCATCGAGACGGACAAAAGCGGTTCGATCTATCTCTGTACCAACAAGGGCGTGGCGCGTGTGACGTTCAAGGATGGTTTTGCGGAGACTCCGTTGAAGGATGCCGCCGTACAGGTATTTTCCATCGAGGACGGCCTCCCGAGCCGCGAATGCAACACCGGGGCCTCGATGGTCGATCACCTCGGACGGATCTGGGTCGGGACCATCGGAGGCGTAGCCGTCCTTGAACCCGAAACCCTGTTGCCGACGGATTCGCCGAAACCGCTTCTGATTGAGGGCGCGAGGTTTTTCGAACAGTCTCCGAGCGGAGAGAACACATCGGGTGAACCGGGCGTTTCCACCGACGCATTTCCCACCGGGAACCTGGAATTCGCCCACAACCGAAACAACGTCACATTTCAGTTTGCCCTGTTGAGCTTCTTTCGGGAGGCGGATACCCGTTACCGAACCCAGTTGGTCGGCCTTGAAGAAAATCCTTCCGACTGGTCACCCGCGCCGCGCCGTGATTACACCACCCTCCCGAACGGTCACTACGTCTTCCGGGTCTGGGGCCGTGACGCACAGGACAATATCTCCGGACCGGCGGAAATCGCCTTTGTCATTCGTCCGGCCCCCTGGCGGACGTGGTGGGCAATCGGGCTTTACGTTCTGGCGGGAGGAGTGGCGGTTTTCATCGGGTTTCGTCTGCGTCTGCGGCAGCTCGTCCTGCGGCAGGAACGCCTGAGCGAACTGGTGGCCGAACGCACCCGCGACCTGACGGACGAAAAGGAAAAAACCGAAGCCGCGCTGGACCGCATTCGCCAATTGAACGAACGGCTGGCGGTTGCCAATACCGCGCTGGAGGACGCCAACCTTCAGGAGCGCGAACGCGCCATGCGCGCCATGGCCACGGCGCAGCAATCCCAGTTATTGATGCTCCGGTATCAGGTCAATCCGCACTTTCTTTTCAATGTCCTGAATTCAATCTGGGCACTGGTGGATGAAAACCCGGCGGCCATCCGGTCACTGGTCACACGGCTGTCGAAATTCCTGAGATATTCCCTGGCCACGGCCAATACCGCATTCGTGACGCTCGACGAAGAAATCGGGGCGGTGCGCAATTACCTTGAGATTCAGCAGACCCGTTTTGAACAAAAGCTGGAATGCGAGATCGACGTCAGCCCCGAGGCAGGGAGCGTGACCATTCCGCCGTTTCTCCTCCAGCCGCTGGTGGAAAACGCAATCAAATTCGGGATGCGGACGTCGAACCTTCCATTAAAAATCCGAATTTCGGCCAGAATGCGCCGGGAAACCCTGATGGTCAGGGTCATGAACTCGGGGAAATGGGTGACGCCGGATTCGAACACCGGCGAAGAAGGAACCGGCATCGGTCTTGCCAATATCCGCCGACGAATCGGGGAACTCTTTCCCGAAAACTCGGAATTGCGTTCCTTTCATCGCGGGGGATGGGTTTCGTTTCGCCTCCGCCTGAGACTCCCCACGCATCGCTGAGGTGAAACTCGGTTCATTCTCCAAAATCCGAACTCGCCCGACCGGTTCATTTCCGGAGGCTTCAATCCCTGCGTTCTCACCCTTCCATTCGTCCGATGAATTCCTTGACCGGCAAGGCGAGCCGCGCGGCGACTTCGAGGTTTTCCGCGGCGGGCATTTCCGACACGATGTAGACCAGATGGTCACGGGTTTCGAACGCCGCCACTTCATGCTTCTGAAGATTGGTCTGATACAACGACACGCCGGAGGCTTCGAGTGCAATCAGCCGCGGGTCACGCGTGAAGGATTCGCCGTTCTTCTTCGTCAGAACCAGCGAAAACGCGGTGTCGCCTTTCCGAAGGACGAAATGGATGTATTCCCGTCCCTGATACTTGCAGCGATGACCGATGGCGATTTCATATCCGGCCCCGATTTTCTCGCGTATGACCGGAACCAATCCCGCGTAATCCGGACCGAGCAGACCGGCCATCTGTTCATTCGATAAGTTCTTGTGAGCGAAATCCTTTTCGATCGTGCAGTGAACGTGGTCATTCAACCCGACCGTCAGAATGAGCGTGTTGTCGGTAACGGTTTGCGGGCCTTTCGCAATCGTCGGAGAATTGTTCCACGGGCGAAGGACGGCAAATCCGATGAGGCCGACAGCCAGCAGTACCGAGGCGGCCGACAGCCAGTAGCGCCCCGCCATCGAGCCGCGCCGGAGCGTCGCCCGGACGTTTTCACGCAGTTGCGGCGGGGCGGTTTCCCGCCGGACCGCATTCCGCAATCCCGCGCGAACGCGCAGCCGGTCGTCGAGCGCCGCTTTGCAGTCGGCGCAGGTTTCAAGGTGGGAAAGCGTTTCCTGAGTGGTTTCGACAGTCAATTCATTGTCGATATACGCATCGAGATACTTCAAAACCTTCCGGCACTGGTGATTTTCAAATCGAATGACGTTCATGCCTTTCCTCTCACTTCCTTCGTCTCCTGATTTCCAATGCCGTAGGCGGCGGCCTGATCGGCCAGTTCCTTCCGCAGCAATGCCCGCCCCCGACTCAACCGCGACATGACGGTGCCGACCGGAATGCCGACCATTTCGGCGACTTCGCGGTAGGCAAATTCCTCGACATCCACGAGCAGTACCGCCTCGCGATACGCCGGGGGCAGTTTGTCCATTGCCGCGATGAAATCCTCGTCCCGCAACTCTTCAGGCACGGGCGCCTGGTAGGCGAGCGTGTTCTCGATGATCGTTTCGTCATCGAAACCGGTCCCGAACCGAGCCATCTTGCGCCGATGATGCTGGATGACGTGGAACAGAATCTTGAACAGCCATGCCCGGCAGTTGGTCCCCAGTTCAAAGCGATGGAACGACTTCCACGCCTGAAGAAACGCTTCCTGGACGAGGTCCTCGGCCTCGGTCGGGTCCATCAGAACGCGCCGGGCCGTCCGGTAGAGGTCATTGAGGTGCGGCAGGGCCGCAGCCTCGAAATCTTCGAGTTTTGGCTTTCGTCCGAACAGCACGGCACGGTCCTCCGGGGCTGCTTGCTTCCGAAATTCGGCGTTCGACCGGTGTATCCATCCCTTCGATGGATTTATTCCAGCCCCAAGAAAATTTTTTTCCAACTGACGGAATAAAGGACAAGAAGGTGTGGATTAACGTACAGATTCCCTGTAATGCACAACCGGAGGCGTACAACGCTCGTGGAACTCAGCATTCAACAACCCAGCCAGCCGACCTTTTACATTTCGGAAGTCACGCCGGAGCCGCCCGACGCAATGGTCTGGGAAGCGGCCTACCGTCTTTTCGAAATTGTTCCCGATGAAATCTATGCTGCCCCCATTCCACCACTGACCGATTTCGGCATCGGGTCACACATCCGCCACTGCATCGAGTTTTATCAGTGTTTCTTTGCCGGACTCCCGGACGGGACCGTGGATTACGACCGGCGCGAACGCAACCCGAAAATCGCTGTCGAGCGGCGGGCGGCACTCCTCGTCATGCGGGGACTGACCGAACAGTTGCGGGATTTCGACAGCGATGACCGCGGACTTTCGGTGTTCGCCGAATCCGAGGGCCGCGGCACGCAGGAACGCCCCCAGGCATCGTCGGTCGAACGCGAACGAACCTTTCTGTTGAGTCACACGATCCATCATTTCGCCATCGTCGGACTGCTCCTGAAGTTGCAGGGCATCGAACCGCCTGCCGATTTCGGAGTGGCCCCGTCCACGCTTGCCTACTGGCGGAGGACCGGTCAATGTGTACGGTAAGCTGGCTCAAGCAAGACGCAGGGTACGTCGTCCTGTTCAACCGGGATGAACGGCACTCGCGCCTGCCTGCCCTGCCGCCGACGTTTTTTACCCACGACGGCACGACCATCTGCGCGCCGCGTGACGGCGATTTCGGTGGAACGTGGATCGGCCTCAACGAATTCGGCATCTCGGTCGGCCTCCTCAACCGCTACGAGGATGACCAGACGGATTCGGCCGCCCACTACTCCACCCGGGGTGAAATCGCCATCGAACTCCTTGCCGCCAGCACGCTGGAAGAAGTTCAATCACGTTTTCAGCGGTTGAAAGTGGCGGCCTACCGCCCCTTCTCCCTTTTCGCCATCGCTCCCGGCCAGCCCGTTTTCAAGGCCGACTGGAATGGACGGTCATTGACGTTGAATCCGTATGCCGACCAGGCAAGCCCGCTTGTTTCGTCGTCGTACGACACGACCCGCGCCTGCGCCACCCGCCGCGCCACCTACCAGACGCTCACGCATCAGGGCGTGACCCTCGACACACTCATCCGTTTTCATTCATCACATTTTCCCGAATCGGGGCCGTACTCCACCTGCATGCACCGGGCGGACGCGCAAACCGTCAGCTTCACCATCATCATGGTCGGTCCCGATGGCGCGGCAATCAGATACACGCCCGGCCCTCCATGCGTGACTCAGGCGGAAACGGTCATTCGGGAATTTTCTCCGGCGGAGGTGGCATGACCCGAAAACCCGCCCGCATTGCGGCATTCCTTCTTCTGTTTGTGGCATTCGGCCTGACGGTGACCGCAACACCGAATGATCTGCCTTTCGGTGACCGTGAACTGACGGGAGGTGCGCTGGCGTTCTGGCTCATCGCCGTCTCGACCTTCGTCAGCGAGGACCTGACCTGTCTCGCCGCCGGTACGCTCGCCGCGCAAGGCCGTATCGGCTTTCTGTTCGCCACCGCCGCCTGTCTCACCGGCATCTTCATCGGCGACATCCTGCTTTTTCTTTCAGGAAGGTGGATCGGTCGCCCGGCGCTTGCCGTTGCCCCGGTCCGCTGGTTCGTTTCAGACCGGGCCGTGACGCGCGGTTCGGAGTGGATTGACCGGCGCGGGGCGGCCGTCATCTGGCTCAGTCGGTTCGTTCCGGGAATGCGTCTGCCGACCTACTTCGCCGCCGGACTGCTCGGCACGAACTTCGCCCGCTTTACCGGTTACTTCTTCCTCGCCGCGCTCGTCTGGACGCCGCTCATCGTCGGGGGCGCCGCGCTCTTCGGCGCAACCGTCGTCGCTTCCCTTCTGCCGCGAAACACCGGAGCATTCCTTGAAATCGCGATCGTCGCCGTTCTCGGCTACCTCTTGCTCAAACTGCTGCTCAAGGTGACCACTCACGCCGGACGCCGCCGTCTCGTCGGCCAGTGGGGACGATTGACGCGATGGGAATTCTGGCCGCCGTGGGCATTTTATCCGCCGGTACTGGCGAATCTGTTCCGGCTGGTTGTGGCCTTTCGCCAACCAACCGCCTTCACCGCCGTCAATCCGGCCATGCCCGATGGCGGATTCGTGGACGAATCGAAATCGGCCATTCTCGACGGACTGCTCGAAAGCGCCGAAAACACGCCATACATCGCGCGGTTCGTTCTGCTCAGGGGAGACGCTTCGGTCGAGCAGCGCACGGCCGAGGTCGAGCGGTTTCTCGATTTCAACGGGCTGGATTACCCGGTCGTGCTCAAGCCCGACGCAGGCCAGCGGGGCAGCGGCGTCGCGGTCATCCGCAATTCGGACGCCTTAAAACAATATCTTGAGGTGAACTCCCGCGACTGTCTGGCACAGGAATACGTTCCCGGCTACGAGTTCGGCGTCTTTTACGTCAGGCATCCCGACGAACTTCGCGGAAGAATTTTCTCGGTCACCGAAAAACGGTTCCCGGTCCTTATCGGTGACGGCATGCGAACGCTCGAAACGCTCATCCTCGACGACGAACGTGCTGTCTGCATGGCGGATTTCTACCTCGGCCAGCATCCCGACGCCGCGCGACGTGTCCCGACCACCGGCGAACGGATTCAACTCGTCGAACTCGGCTCGCACTGTCGGGGCGCGATTTTCCTCGACGGGGCCGCCATCGTCACGCCCGAACTGGAACGGGCCATCGACAAGGTTTCACGCGGGTACAACGGGTTCTATTTCGGACGCTACGATATTCGTACGCCCTCCCTCGACGACTTCCGGCAGGGAAAGAACTTCAAGGTCATTGAACTCAACGGCGTGACCTCGGAAGCGACCAGCATCTACGATCCGCGCAACGGTCTCCTTACCGCATATCGCATTCTTTTCGAACAGTGGCGACTGGCATACGATATCGGCACCGCCAACATCCGGAACGGCCACCGGGCGACGCCACTTGGCGAACTGGCCCGCAAAACATTCGGCTTCATCACCAGATAAAGGTGAATGCGGAATGCGGAATATCGAATGCGGAATGAAAAATTTCGCGTTTCCATTCCGCATTCGATATTCCGCATTCCGCATTTCTGAAAAGGAGTTCCTTTCATGCTGGTCGCCCAGATCATTGTTTGGGTCGCGACGGCCTACCTCGGCCTCGGACTGCTGTTTGGCGTCGCGTTCGTCATCGCGGGCGCGGGCCGGCTCGACCCGCATGCGAAAGCCGGGACCTGGGGCTTCAGAGTTCTCATCCTGCCGGGAGCGACGCTTTTGTGGCCAATCCTGCTTCCCCGCTGGCTGTCGGGCGGCAGGCAGCCATTGGAACGTAACGCGCACCGCGTCGAGGCAGGCGAAAGGGGGACGCGATGATTCGCTCGCTTCGTTCCCTCCATCGCATCGCGCTGCCGGTGCTGGGCCTTGCCTCGGCGGGGGTGTTCGTCGGGGCGGTCATGGCGCGCCGGCCCCAGCCGGTCGTCTCGACGCTCCCGGAAACGTTCTACAAACCGAATCTCAAAACCCGTGAGGTTTTCGGCAGCGTGGTTGTCGTCGGCACGATCAAAATCATGCTCGGCCGCGTCAAGGAAGACGGAAAGGACTTTCTGGTGATCGGGCCGCACCAGGATTTCGGGCGCGCCGACGTGCTTGTCTACTGGTCAGCCACGGAGCCCGACAAACAGACCTTCCCTGCAAACGCGACGCTGCTCGGCTCGCTTGCGGGCATGACGACACGGAGCTTTCCACTTCCACCGTCCGCATCCGGGAAGAGCGGCTTCGTCACGTTGTACAGCCTCGCCACCCGCGAGGTTATCGGCACGGCGCAACGTTACTAAAACCGAATCAGGCACTGGACAAAGAATTCAGGAGGAACCGGCGATGGCCGAACATTACGTTGCGGTCGGCTGGAATCGGCAGAAAAAATGGTACGACGGGCTGATGCTCGGGGGCGTCGCGCTCTATCTCGCGCTGTTCATCGGCGTCGGTTGGGTCATTCAGCCATACGCCACGGCTGAAACGCTCATCATCCGCGGCCTCGGGACCTGCGCGCTGATACTGCTGCACGTCATTCTCTGCATCGGGCCGCTGTGCCGTCTCGACCGGCGGTTTCTGCCGCTGCTCTACAATCGGCGGCACCTTGGCGTGACGATGTTCTTCCTGGCATTCGGTCATGGCGTTTTTTCAATCATCCAGTTCCACGCGCTCGGAGACGTGAATCCGCTGGTGAGCGTCCTCATCAGCGAGACTTCATACGGAAATGTTGCGCAGTTTCCCTTTCAACCGCTCGGACTGGCGGCACTGGTCATCCTTTTGCTGATGGCCGCGACGAGTCACGATTTCTGGCTTGCCAATCTGACCGCGCCAGTCTGGAAGCGGCTGCACATGGCGGTGTACCTCGCGTATTTCCTGCTCATCGGGCACGTCTCGCTCGGATTTCTTCAGGGCGAGGCGACGACGCTTACAACGGCACTGCTGGGAATGGGGATGATGATCGTGTTTGGTCTGCATCTCGCTTCGGGATTAAAGGAACGCGCGGCGGATGGCCCCCACTCGTCAACAAATTTCGACGCCGGATTTGTCGATGTCTGCGCGCTTTCCGAAATCCCCGACACACGCGCGCGCATCGTGACGCTCGCGGGCGAGCGGGTGGCGATTTTCCGTGATGGAGAGCGTGTTTCCGCGATGTCGAACGTCTGCCAGCACCAGAATGGCCCGCTCGGCGAGGGCAAGGTCGTGGACGGCTGCGTCACTTGCCCGTGGCATGGCTATCAGTACCGCCTGGAAGACGGCGCTTCCCCACCGCCCTTTACTGAAGCCGTTCCCACCTTTGAAACGCGGGTCGTCGAAGGCCGCGTTTTCGTGAACCCGAAACCACGCCCCTCGGCCGGAGGTCATTGAAATGCAGCCAACCCGTCCGGATGAATTTTTCGTCGGCTACCTGCCGCAACTTCCGCCTTCAATCAAACGGACGGTCCGCCTCGCGGTTGTCGTTCTGTTCAGTCTGGGCGCGGTCATCGCGCTGATCGCGGCCTCCGGACAGCGAAAATTGGGCGCGCGTTTCTTTGAATTCGGAACGCCGCGCGAATTCACCGGCGTCATTCGCGAAACGCCTTATCCGTTTCTCGAAATCGCGCGTCCGGGTGAAAGCAACGGACTGCCGAACGTTTCGCGATATGTCCTCGTGGGCGAAGGAAAGCACGGGGCCAACCCGGTCGTGACCGGACTTGAAGGCCAGACCGTCACGCTCAAGGGCACGCTCATCAATCGTGATGACCAGACCATGATCGAGGTCGTCGCGGGTTCGGTCGCTTCAAAAGCAGGCGCGCCGAAACAACCCCAAACATTGAAAGAGGAAGAACTCGGCACGGTCACGCTGCGGGGCGAAATCGTGGACTCCAAGTGCCATCTCGGCGTGATGAATCCCGGCGAGGGCAAGGTCCACCGAAGCTGCGCCGTGCGCTGCATCAGTGGCGGCGCGCCGCCGGTTTTTTACGTCCGCGACGTAACCGGGTCGGCTTTCTACTTCTACCTGGTTTCAAAGGAAGGAAGGCCAGTGAATCGTGATGTCCTCGATTCGGTCGGCGAACCGATCGAGATCACGGGACGCGCGACACGGCTTGGGAACACACTCTTCCTTTATTCGGACCCAGGTTCGTTTCGTCGGTCCTGAAGTCGAAATCGGGCGAAAAAAAATTTCCGGAAAATCTTCCGAAACCATTGAACTTTTCGAAAAAACCGCCCGTATAGCCTCCCGACCGTGACAAATGGCGAGGCTGATTCAGGCCCGCTCCACGACAAAAAAACAAAGACCGATTCAAGGAGTTCCTCATGAAATTCTTCGCACAATCTCTCGCTCTTGCCTGCGCTTTCACCGTCATGCTCGGCGTCGTCGCCTTCGCCGGTGAAATCACCAAAACCGTTACTTTCAGCCGCGACATGAACGTCAACGGCACGACCATCAAGAAGGGCGAATACAAAGTTCGCATTAACAAGGAAACCGGGGAAATGACCATTCTCAAGGGCAAGGAAGTCCTCGCGAAGGTCAAGACCACCACGGTTCAGGACGCTCAGGCCGCCCGCGCCGACGAAGTTCGCTCGGACAACAACGCGACCCTGACCGGCCTCAAGTTCGGTGGCTCCAAGGATCGCATCGTGGTTGCCGATACGGCCTCGCCGAATCAGTAAACCTCGCTTTGAACCAAGGGAAAACGAAACCGGCGAATGGGAGTCATCCCGTTCGCCGGTTTCGCGTTTCGGTAAACTCCGGACATTGAAAAAATGAACCGGCTTCCATTCCGGGCGTTTCGAATCCAGAATAACCAAACGAAACCACATTGCCCGGAGTCATCTCATGCGCCTGCCCGTAATCCGTGTTGCCGTCCTGTTTCTTGGAATCGCCTTTGCATTTTTGCCGATGTCCGCCAAGGCCGCTTCCCCGCCCCAGAAGAAGGAAGTCTTTTCTTCATTGAACTTTGACCAGGCACTGGCCCGCGCCAAAAAGGAGAAAAAAGTCGTGTTCATCGACTTTTACGCGACCTGGTGCGGCCCCTGCAAAATGCTCGACAAGACGACCTGGCAGGACCCGAAGGTCATCAAATGGCTTGAAGAGAACACGATTCCACTGAAAATCGACGCCGAAAAGGAAGTCGAATTGGCCAAGCGGTACGGCGTGCGGGCCTACCCGACGATGGCGTTCATCAATCCCGACGGGAAAATCCTCGATACCATCATCGGTTATCACCCGCCGGAGAAATTTCTCCCCAAAGCCGTCGCCTACCTTTCCGGAAAAAGCTCGGTGGACATGGCCCGCGAAGAACTCAGGGGCCACGAAAATGATCCCTGGTATCGCCTGCGCTACGCCGGGGCGCTCGTCGATCACGGACAGACGGAAAAAGCACTCACGGAACTTCTCTGGTGTTTCGATTCAGGCCCCAAATACGATCCGAAATTTCGGGAGGGAGGATTGCTCAGGGTCGTGAGCGCCCTGTCCAGCCTCTCCAAACAATCGGATGCCGCGAAGAACGAACTTCAAATCCGGCGCGACCAAATTCAAAAACAGTTTGTCGCCGAGCCGAATGTACAGGTGTGGCTGAGTCTGTTGGCCGTGATGAATCGCGGACTCGGCCAGCCCGAGCGGATGCTCACATTATTCGATGAACTCATGGCGAAGGGCGATTCGGGCAAGGTTGCGCGGCAGAGGATTTGTCCGCTGGTACTTTTGTCACTGATTGAAGCCAAGCGTTATCAGGACCTTCTCGACAATACCCAGAATCCAGTGAAGGGGTTCGAGGCGTGGCAGACAGACCTTCAAAAACAATCCCAACAACTCGAAGCGAGGCTCCCGAAGGCGGAGTACCTGCGTGAACTTGATAAAATCCACCTTGCGATCATCAGGCATTACGGTGCTTTCTACGAGGCACTGGTAGGTGTCGGTCGAATCGAGGAAGCGGAAACGCTCGCCCGGAATCTGGCCAAGTTCGACAATCGCCCCGAAACGCTCACGCGATTGATGAATCACGCGGTCAGGGCCGGCAACCGAAAATCAGCCCTCGCCGTCGCGGAACTCAGGCAGAATCTCGCCAAAGCCGAGGAACGCGCGGTCGTCGAAGCGGCGGCGGCGAAAATCCCGAACGAGAAATAAAAGGAACTCCGGCGGGGCCTCGCGTGAAAGAAAACAAACCCGAAAACACAACTCTCCGCGAGGCTCGCCGTGAACCGATCAGCGACCGATCAGCTTCCACTGTCCATTCCGTCGCCCTGTACCGTTCCGTGGAACGCCATGACGGGCAATGACCGCGAGCGCCACTGCGCCCGGTGCGACAAAACCGTTTACGACCTCTCAAAACTGACGCGAAAACAGATCGAAGCCATCAACTTCGTGACCGGCGGAAACTTCTGCGGACGCATCACGCGAACCTCCGATGGCCGGATGCTGATCGCGGAGGATTTTACTGTCACGGCCGAGCCTTCCCGCGTACGGTCATGCGCCCTGCCCGTGGTCGGCGCGGCGTTCGGCATCGTTCTCGGATTGTCGGGCATGGCCTCGGCACAGGAATCAACCACCGAACCAATTTCCAAATTCCCGAAAGGCTCTCCGATTCGGCGAATGCTGGAGCGGCAACGAAGGGCATCCATACCACTTCCCGAGTCAAAGGAATCGGAAAACGTGACAGGCGGTTCGAATGTGACGGTTTCGGGCGTTGTCCGTGATGAAGAACGGGATCCCATTGCCAAAGTTCCGGTCACATTGATTTTCGTAGCCACCGGGCAGTTTCAAAACCTAGTCACAGATGACGGTGGCGCTTTTTCAATTTCTCAGCTTTCGCCGGGTGAATATGTGCTTTTCGTCGGAACACAGGATTCAAACCGGGCTTTTCAAAAAACACTTGCGGCGGGCGCACAATGGAATACTGAAATCTATCTCCATTCCGCCGATACCTTGTTTTCAACTGGGGGAACCGCTTGTGTAAGGACAACTTCCTACGGAGATACCTTGGAACGCGCCGACGCCATTGCACTGGTCACGATCCAGCCCTTCCAACCGGCCGAATCAACCGACGATGAAGAACTGGTCAAACAAGCCATTCCACTCAAGCTTGATTCAACGATTCGGGGTGAATTTCCGTCGCAGGAGTTTTCGATAATCCTTGAGACGAACGGCAAAAACATCGGCTTTTTCAAACCGGGGACACGAATTCTGGCCTTCTTCAAGCGGGACGATGAAATTCCCGGGAACTTGAAATTTCTTGAAGTCACCGTCAATCCGGATCACCCCGAAACACTCGATCACGAGGCCGACTGGCTGCGGCAATTCAGCCGGATCGCAATATCACCGCACAGCCATCCCGCCGATATTGTCGAGGTTCTTGTTTCAGGCGTTGAGATTCGGGCCACCAGCCACAGGGCGTCGCAGATGCTTCAAAACCTTTATCAAAGTTCAATCACCCGCCGTGATCGGGAACTTGATGAAGACACTGAATCCACGGAAGAAAGCACGCAGGAGGAAGTACCGACGACTCCGATTTCAGCTTCGTTCCGTCGCGTCATCGAATGGGGAAGTCAAAGAAACTCCTTGTTTTCAAAAACCCAGAAAGATCGGCTTTTAAGCGTTTTGCACCACTGGTCAAATCAGGAGCCTCTCCCCGATCACCTTTTTCAACTGGCGGTCGAATTTCACGACCCGGAAATCGGGGACCTGCTCATCCGCCGAATTGAAAACGTTGCCGATGAACCGTCCGACATGAACATTGAAGACCTGAAACGGCTTGAAGACCGCGCCGAGAATGCCGACCTCGGCCGGCTGCTCACAATCTGGGGTCGCGCGCTTTCCTCCACCGACAATGGGCCGTCTGAGCAGGTGCTGAAATCACGCAAACTCGCCATTTTCCGCGCCCGGCGCCTCGCGGCCACCAATGCCTGGAACAACCGAAACGAAGCAACCGACCCCGCCGCCGAAGATGAACCTTCATCGAAAGACTGATTCCGTGAACTAAAAAGCGTACCCGGAATGGACGCTTGAACATTCGAAGACGTGGAGGCTTTCGTGAAATCACCCCGGTTGATGGTTCAATCACTGGCGAGCGCCGGTGTCTTTTTCGTACTGACCGGCGCGTTCCCGGCGCAACAGCCGACGCCTCAAAAAATAGTGGGTCAACCGCTGGGGCCGATTATCGGAGGCGTCACCAATCGACTGCCGAACACACCGATTCCCGATCCCGAATCCGCCGAAACCGTGGCGGACTGGCCCACGGCAATGGCGACCGGAACGGTCCGCGACCTCAAGGGGGACGGCGTCGTGGGAATACCGATTCTTCTGATTCAGGAAGAAACCGGTCAGGTCAGGCGGATTCATACAGACTCGAAGGGAAAATACTATTTCCGGGACCTGCCGCCGGGGACTTACCATCTTTTCATCGGTGAAAGAGAAGATACGAGGTTTTTTCAAAAAAAACTCGCTGGAGGGATGCACTGGGAAGCTGACATTCCTTCCCGGGGACAGACCGACACGACTTCACCCAACTCCAAAATAGTACCTGATGGTGAACCCTCTGATCTGCCGCTAACCATTACTCATTCCGGGATTGCGATTATCCTCGAAGCCGAACTTCCCGTAATAACGGCAACGGATCAAGAAACAAACAATGGCCGGGAGACGATTCCCTTGCGAGTCATCGAGGTCATCCAGGGAAGTTTCCATTCCGACTACTTCGACCTGACCCAAGACCTCCGGCCCCAGTCCGGGGAAGCCCTACGTCCAGGCCGGCAATACCTCCTTTTGCTGTCTATCTATAATTCGAAAAAAAAGGGGGAAGTCTATTTCCCAAATGGAATGATCCCACGGGAGGAAAATCCGGAACGCTTTGATCGACTGGTGAACTGGTGCAGGCAGTTCAATTCCGCGGCCCAGGCAGAACATACGCCCCCCACCCACCTCCTGGAACTCCTGATCTCTGGCATTGAAGACCCGGCCGTTGCGGGAATGGCAGCCGAAATTCTCAATGAATGTATTTCCGATGTTGAGAGGAATCAAAACGACCTGTCCGACGAATTGGATTTACCGGATGTGGCCGTGGGTTCATCCCCTCCGATGAAAGAATCCATGAAACGATTGATCCGATGGGGGAGCCGCAGGCCATCCATGTTTACCGATCTTCAACGGGACCGGATTTTCTCGGTGCTTCGTCAAATACCATCAAGCCAGTCGGTACCCTCTGGCTTGAGAAGCCTGGCGCGGAGTTTTTCCAACAAGGAATACGGCCAATTTTTGCTGGGACGAGTTGAAAGTGTCGAAGGATTCCCGATGGCCGACAGTCTAAAAGATATTCGGGAACTGGCGAACATCATCCGCAGCCACGATTTGAACAGACTGACGTTTCTTCTGGAGGAAATCCGCAACAGGATCGATTGGAATCCGAAATCGGAAGAGGCTCACTCCGCGAAGCTGGCCCTTTTCCGCGCGTGCCGCCTTATCGCGCGTGATTCAATGCAACAGGTAAAAGACTGAATTCCCCTCCCCGCCAATTTTCAAAATCCCGGATGCGCGGAGGTTGTCGCATTGGCTGAATCGCCACATGATTCACCAAACGCGACAACCTACTTCTTTACCAAACCGTGTACATTCCAATCGTTTCCAATCATTCGGGGAAAATCATGCCTGACACCTCCCGCACAACGGACGTGACGGTTCGGGACGCCGTCCCGGCGGACGCGCCCATGCTGGCCGACCTCGGCGCGCGGACCTTTTCCGACACCTACGCCGAGTTCAACACGCCTGAAAACGTCACCTTTTATCTGCGCGAGTATTTCGCCGAACCGGTCGTCGCGGCGGAACTGACCGACCCGACGCTGAAATTTTTCGTCGCGGAAGTTGACGGAGTACCGGCGGGATACGTCAAACTGCGGCTACTCGCCTCCGAACCCGAACCGACCATTTCCATCGCCCGCATCTACGCGGCGAAGGAATGGCACGGACGCGGCGTCGGCCCCGCGCTGATGCAGGCGATCATCGACGATGCCGCGCGAGGCGGATTCGCCGTGATTCGGCTCGGCGTGTGGAAAAAGAATCCGCGCGCGGTGGCGTTCTACCAGAAATGGCGATTCGAAATCGTCGGCGAGGAAATCTTTCAGTTCGGCGACGATCCGCAGGAAGACTATGTGATGGCGCGTCCGGTGAACGGAACGTGACCGTCCACCGGAGCAAACGATGAGCGGCAATTTCAGCGAGGCGGTGCTGTTACTCGACCGGGAACAGAAACGCGGTTTCTATCAGTTTTTCGCGCTCGACCTGACCGAAGCCGTCCGAGTGACCATCCAGAACGAAGACCTGCCGGAAGACGAAAAACTGAGCCGCGTCCGCTGGCTCAACGAAATCCTCAACCAGACGGTCGCGCGCATGCGCGGGCTGGCGTGGGAGCGACAGGAAGCGGTCATTCCCGATTACGAACAGGCCGTCAGAACCTTTGTTTCAAAAAATCCCGAAATCGGCTGGATGGTGACTTATTCGCTGAAGCGGGCCTACGAAATCGCCGTGAATGAAAAAAGCGCCGGAAATCCGTAACGATTCCCGGCGCTCGTTTCATTTTCGCGGACCTTGAATTACTCCGTCGAAGCGTCCTTCTTCTGTTCCAGCGCGTTGTGCATTGCGTGCCATGGCAGGCTCGCGCACTTCACGCGCACCGGGTAGTTGCTCACGTTGGAAAACATCGCGAGCTTGCCGAGGTGGTTCGGTTCTTTCTCGACGTCGAGTTCGCCCTTCACCATCTTGTGAAATTCGTGAAAGAGCGTGTCGATGTCTTCCTTCTGCTTGCCCTTCACCGCCGCCGTCATCATCGACGCCGATGCAATGCAGATGGCGCAGCCCACGCCCTGAAAAGCGATGTCGGACACCGCGCCGCCGTCATCCACGTTGACGTACACGGTCACCTTGTCGCCGCAGAGCGGGTTTGCGCCCTCGCACATGTAATTCGGGTTTTCAATCGCCCGAAAGTTCTTCGGATGTTTGCTGAGATAGACGATCTGTTCGCCGTACAATGTGGCGCTGCTCATTACGCGAACACCTCGATGGTTTTACGGATGGCCTCACCGAGCGCGTCGATTTCGACCTTCGTGTTGTAGAACGCGAACGACGCCCGCGCCGTCGCGGGAAGCCCGTAACGGGCCATGACCGGCTGCGCGCAGTGGTGTCCCGCGCGAATCGCCACGCCTTCCTGATCGAGCAGACTGCCGATGTCGTGCGGGTGAATGCCGTCAATGGTGAAGGAAATGATGGCCGCCTTGTGCTTCGCCGTCCCGATGATGGTCACGCCGGGAATTTCGGAAAGCACCTTCGTGCCGTATTCGAGCAGTTCGTGTTCCCACGCGGCAATCTTGTCGAGGCCGATGGACTGAAGGTACTCGATGGCCGTGCCGAGGCCGATCACGTCAGCGATGGCGGGCGTGCCGGCTTCGAACTTGTGCGGAATCGGCGCGTAGGTCGTTTTCTCGAACGTCACCGACTCGATCATGTCGCCGCCGCCGAGGAACGGATCCATCCGTTCGAGGATGTCCACCTTGCCGTAAAGAATCCCGATGCCGGTCGGTCCGCAGGCTTTATGGCCTGAAAACACATAGAAATCGCAGTCGAGGTCCTGCACGTCCACGTTCATGTGGGGCGCGGCCTGCGCGCCGTCCACGAGGAACGGAATCCCCTTCGCATGCGCGAGGGCGATCATTTCCTTGACGGGATGAATCGTCCCGATGGCGTTCGAAACGTGGCCGACAGAGACGAGCTTGGTCTTTTCGTTGAGGAGCTTTTCATATTCCTCAAGGATGAGTTCACCGGCGTCGTTCACCGGAATCACCCGCAGTTTCGCGCCCTTTTCATTGCAGAGCATCTGCCACGGCACGATGTTGGCGTGGTGTTCGGTGGCGGAGACGACGATTTCATCGCCCGCGCCGATAAACTTCCGTCCGTAACCGTGGGCAACGAGGTTGATGCCCTCGGTCGTGCCCTTGGTGAAGATGATCTGGCGCGTTTCGGGCGCGTTGAGCAGCTTGGCGACCGCGCGGCGCGTACCTTCGTACGCCTGCGTGGCCTTCGCCGATAAAAGGTGAATGCTGCGGCGGACCGTCGAGTATTCCTCGGCGTAAAATTTGGTGATGCGGTCGATCACCGCGCGCGGCTTCTGGCTGGTCGCGGCGGAATCGAGATACACGAGGGGCTTTCCGTTCACCTCGCGCGAGAGCGTCGGGAAATCGGCGCGAATCTTTTCCACGTCGAATCCGGGAGCAAGTGCGGTTTGCGCGGACATGAGTTCCATCCTTTCAAACCACATGAGACTGAAACGCTTTTCTCACCACGGAGACACGGAGATCACACAGAGGACCACGGAGTTTTTCTCTGTGAAGCTCCGTGACTTCTCTGTGTCTCCGTGGTGAAAAAACAAGCGAAACCAATCTTCATGGGACGATTTAGGCGGTTCGCTTCGCCATCCGGGCGGCGATCACGTCGTCAAGGTGAGACTTGATGGACGCGACCTTGATGCCCTCGATGATTTCCTTGGCGAAGCCGTAAGTCAGCAGGGTTCGGGCCTGTTCCGGAGTCAGACCGCGACTGAGCAGATAGAAGATTTCGTCGTTTTCGAGCTGGCCGACCGTCGCGCCGTGGCCGCACTTCACGTCGTCCGCGAAGATTTCCAGTTGCGGCTTGGTATCGACGCGGGCATCGGTCGAAAGCAGGAGGTTCTTGTTCGACGTGACCGAGTTGGTCATCTGGGCGTCCTGGCGGACCAGCACCTTGCCGTCGAACACGCCGCGCGACTTGCCGTCGAGGACGCCCTTGAACGTCACTTCGCTTTCGCAGCGCGGAACCGCGTGATCGACCGTGACGTGAGTGTCGGCGACCTGCGCGTCGGACGTAAGATACAGCCCCGAAAGCCGGCATTCGCCGCCTTCGTCGCCAAACGCCACGGAAACTTCATGACGCGACAACTGGCCGCCGAGCGCGATGGAAAGGCTCGTGAAGACGCTGGCCCGCTTGAGCGAAACGCGCGTGTCGGCGATGTGAAACGCCTTCGCGCCCTCGTGCTGGACCTTGTAGTGCGCGAGATTCGCGCCGGGTTCGACGATGAACTCCGCGACCGCGTCCGTGAGGTACGTCCGGTTGCCGAAGCGTCCGGTTTCATCGCACAACTCGATATAGTTTTCGACGACCGAGGCAATCGAGGCTTCCTCGGCCACAACCAGCGTACGCGGGAAGGTCGCGCGGTGATCGGCCTTCGGACCGGTCACGAAAAAGAGGTTCACCGGCTGTTCGATTGCCTTGCCGCGCTTGACGCGAATGAACGCGCCGTCGGCCAGAAAGGCTTCGTTGAGCGCGGTAAAGCCGCGTCCCTCGGAACCGGCGAGCGACCCGAGATGCTTCGCGACGAGGTCGCCGTTCGAGGCAATCGCATCGGAAAGCCGCTGAACTTCGATGCCGCCATCCAGCTTTGAAAGATCGGAAAGTTCGGGAATGTAGACGCCGTTGAGAAACACGAGGCGCGCGCCTTCGGACTCGGCGTAGAACGGAATGCTCTTGCCGGCCAGCGCAATATCCACGCCGTCAATGTCGCCGAGGGAAAACTCGGCGTCGGCGAGGCGGGCGACGTTGGTGTACTTCCACGCTTCCTCGCGGACGGTCGGGAAACCCGCCTTTTCAAATTCGGCGAATCCGGCGGCACGCTTTTCAGCGAGCCAGTTCGGCGTCGCGTCGGCGTGCGTTTCGGCGAAAGCGGCCCGCGCGTCGGCGAAGGCGCTTTTGGTCTTGGACAACTCGGCCTTCATTGCTTACGCCCCCGCTCCGGCGGCCGCGCCGCCCGCTTCGATTTCGTCGCGAATCCAGTCGTAACCACGCTCTTCAAGTTCGAGCGCGAGTTCCTTGCCGCCGGACTTCACGATGCGACCGTTGACCAGCACATGGACATAGTCGGGCTGAATGTAGTTGAGCAGCCGCTGGTAGTGCGTGACCAGAATAAACGCATTGTCGTCGGTGTGGAGCTTGTTCACGCCGTTCGAGACGATCCGCAGCGCGTCGATGTCGAGGCCCGAATCCGTCTCGTCGAGAATCGCGAGCTTCGGTTCCAGAATCGCCATCTGAAGGATTTCGTTGCGCTTCTTCTCGCCGCCCGAAAAGCCTTCGTTCACCGAACGGTCAATGAACGCCTTGTCCATTTCGACGATCTGAATCTTTTCCTGGAGCAAATCGTCGAATTCGAGCGGATCGAGTTCTTCCTCGCCGTTGTGCTTGCGGACCTGATTGTAAGCCGCGCGCAGAAACGTGGCGTTGCTCACGCCGGGGATTTCAATCGGGTACTGGAACGCGAGGAAAACGCCTTCGCGGGCGCGCTCGTCCGGCTCCATTTCAAGGAGGTTCTTTCCGAAGTAAAGCACTTCACCGCCGGTCACTTCATAGCTGGGATGGCCGGAAAGTACTTTCGACAGGGTGCTTTTCCCGGAGCCGTTCGGCCCCATGATGGCGTGGATTTCGCCCGGCTTCACCGTGAGGTCGATGCCGCGCAGAATTTCCGTTCCGTTGATGGTTGCGTGCAGATTCTTGATTTCAAGCATGGCTTTCAGCAGTTAGTAGTCAGCAGTTAGCGGTTAGCAGTCAGTCAAATCCGGGGGGGGCGGAACGGGCGTGGAGCAGGAGAAAACCTGATCCCTGACACCCGATCCCTGACACCTTCCCTTAGCCGACGCTGTTTTCGAGTTTCAGACCGAGGAGGCGCTGGGCCTCGACGGCGAACTCCATCGGCAGTTCGCGGATGACTTCCTTGCAGAAGCCGTTGATGATCATCGAGATCGCGTCTTCCTGCGAAATGCCCCGCTGCATGAAGTAGAAGATCTGTTCCTCGCTGATTTTCGAGGTCGTGGCTTCGTGTTCGATCTTGCCGGTGTTGTTCTGGACCTCGATGTAGGGGAACGTGTTCGCGCCGCATTCGTGGCCGATGAGCATCGAGTCGCACTGGGTGTAGTTGCGCGCGTTTTCGGCGCCCGGCATCACCTTCACGAGACCGCGATAGCTGTTGTTCGACTTGCCCGCCGAGATGCCCTTCGAGACGATGGTGCTCTTCGTGTTCTTCCCGACGTGGATCATCTTCGTGCCGGTGTCGGCCTGCTGGCGGTGATTCGTCAGCGCCACCGAATAGAACTCGCCCACCGAGTTTTCACCGATGAGGACGCAACTCGGATACTTCCAGGTAATCGCCGAGCCGGTCTCGACCTGCGTCCACGAAATCTTGGAATTTTTCCCCTGGCACTTTCCGCGCTTGGTCACGAAGTTGTAGATGCCGCCGCGACCTTCCTCGTCACCGGCGTACCAGTTCTGGACCGTCGAATACTTGATGTCGGCGTTGTCGAGCGCGATGAGTTCGACCACCGCCGCGTGAAGCTGGTTCTTGTCGAACTTCGGCGCGGTGCAGCCTTCGAGATAGGAAACCGACGCGCCTTCCTCGCAGATGATGAGCGTCCGCTCGAACTGCCCCGATTCCGAGTTGTTGATGCGGAAGTAGCTCGACAGGTCCATCGGGCACTTCACGCCCTTCGGGATGTAGACGAACGAACCGTCGCTGAAGACCGCCGAGTTGAGCGCGGCGAAATAGTTGTCGCCGACCGGGACGACCGTGCCGAGATACTTCTTGATGAGTTCCGGATGGTCCTTCACGGCTTCCGAGAACGAGCAGAAGACGACGCCGTGTTCGAGCAGCTTTTCCTTGTAGGTCGTCGCGACCGAGACGCTGTCGAAAATGGCGTCAACGGCGACGTTCGCGAGCATTTTCTGCTCGTTGAGCGGAATGCCGAGCTTTTCGAACGTGTCGAGCAGTTCCGGATCGACTTCGTCGAGGCTGTTGAGCTTCTTCTTCGGCTTCGGCGCCGAGTAATAGATGATGTCCTGGTAGTCGATCTTCGGATAGCTGACGTTCGGCCAGGTCGGCTCTTCCATCTTCAGCCACTGGTGATAGGCCTTGAGGCGAAATTCGAGCATGAATTCCGGCTCGCCCTTCTTTTCCGAAATCAGGCGGATGGTGTCTTCGTTGAGTCCGCGCGGAGCGACATCGGATTCGATGTCGGTGGTGAATCCGTATTTGTACTCCTGTGTGGCCAACGAGGCCGCGATTGCGCTCATGATTTTCTCCTCGAATAATTCTCGTCGGGTATCCCGATGCGCCGGGCCGGGTTCAGGCCGTGGCCGATGCGGTGCCGCGAGGCTGCGTCCGCTTCAACTGGAACAACTGCTGTCCGACCTCGCCTTCGTGATTGACGAGATGGGCCAGCGTAATCTGCCCGAGAACCTGCTTCACGGTGTCGTTCAGGATTTGCAGCACGGGACGAATGCCGCAATCGGTGTTGTGGACGCAGACGTCCTGAATTCCGCTGAAGCTCTTGCAGTGTTCCTCGATGTCGGCGTTTTCGAACACGCTGATGACGTCGCCGACCGAAATCTCGGCGGCGGCGCGGGCCAGCACATAGCCGCCCTTGATGCCCCGGACCGATTTCACGATTCCGGCGTTGCTCAACAGCCACATGATTTTCCCGGCGTTGGCGGTGGAAATTCCCTCGCGCTCGCCGATCTGCTTGAGCGTCAGCCCCTGCCCCTCGCCCTGCCGGGCCAACTGGAGCAGACACCGCAACCCATATTCCTCTTGCGCCGTGATTCGCATCAGTGTGAAACTCGCCTTTTCAGCAAACTGAGTTCAAAATAGTCAATACCTGATTTTTTTGTCAACATAGTCAGGTTGAAATCCCTACTTTTTTTTCCGTATTTCACCCATGGCCGCCAAAACCAAGACCAAAGCAATTGAAAATGAAGCGCTCGAACTGAAAAAGCGGGTCGGCGAAAACCTTGAACGTCTCCGCAAACAGCGGGGTTACAGCCTCGAACGCCTCGCCACGCTCTCGGGCGTGAGCCGGGCCATGCTCGGCCAGATCGAGGCGGGCGACAGCGCGCCGACCATCGCTCTCCTGTGGAAGATCGCGCGCGGGCTGGACGTCCGGTTCGCGGATCTGCTCGGCGACGAGCAGCCGCATGATGCCTTCATCCTCCCGAACGACGAATCGAAGATCCTCCGGTCGAGCGACGGCGGGTTCGAAAGCCGCGCCTTGTTTCCCTTCGACCGTCAGCGACAGGCCGAGTTTTACGAACTCCGCCTCCGGGGCGGCCATGAGGAAAAGGCCGACGCGCACGCCGAAGGCACGTACGAAAACATCGTCGTTCAGGCAGGTCGCCTGAGACTGACCATCGGCGACACCGAGCCGCTCGAACTTCGCGCGGGCGACGCGGTCTACTTCCGGGCCGATGTGCCGCACATCTACGCCAATCCCGGCAGCCGCGACGCCGTGATGTATCTGGTGATGACCTACGCCGAACCCAGGCTGTAGCCGTTTTCTTCAAGAAATCCGGCGGCGAAGCCCCTGACCGCCGGAAGAAACTCCGCGAAATCGGAAGCGAAGCCTTCATAACCGGCTTCAAGTTCCACGACCGACCCGGCGAGGGTGTTCGGACGCTTGAGTCGCGTTCCGATCCGGTCGAGGGCGATTCCGATGGACCGCACCTCGCAGTACGACGCGAGCCAGTCCTCCGCTTCCATTCGCGGAAGCACGTTCCGGACCGTCTCCGGCAGCAGGCCGGAATGGGTTCGCAACCGCCGGTAGGTCCGTCCGGTGAATTCCTCCAGCGGACCGTTTCCGACAACATCCCAGTTGCGGGCCAGAAAGTGGTCGTAGAACATATCGACCATAATTCCCGCGAATCGTCGCCGCGTCGCGCTCACCCTTGCGCGGCTGGCCCGAAAAGCGGGATGTTCATCCGTAAAGGCATCGATTTTTCGGTGCAGTTCAATTCCTCGCCGTACGCCTTCCGGGAAATGTTCCATCTCGCGTCCTCTCACGAAATCCCCGAGAAAACCGCCGATCTCAATTTCCGGATGACCGTGCGCCAGATAGATGTGCGCGAGGTAATTCATCCGTCGCCCCCTTCACGTTGGAAACCAAGCTTGACAGCCGTTTCCGATATAACCTACAAGGATGCCGCTTTATTAGACATCCGGAACTTCTTTTCGTCATTTACGAAAGGTTAAACGTCATGACTGACACTGTAACGTCCATCCCCCGGATTAACGATCCCGCGCCGCAATTCGAAGCGAAATCGACGCATGGGGTCATCAAACTCTCGGATTACGCGGGCAAGTGGGTGGTGCTTTTCTCGCATCCGGCCGACTTCACGCCCGTCTGCACGACCGAATTCGTCGAGTTCGCCAAGCGCAACGACGAGTTCAAGCAGCGCAACGCCCAACTCATCGGTCTTTCGATCGACTCCGTGACGGCCCACATCGCGTGGGTTCGCAACATGGAGCAGCACTTCAACGTGAAGGTCGAATTTCCGGTGATCGCCGACCTCGACACGAAAGTGGCCCAGAAGTACGGCCTGATTCACCCCGGCGCGTCGGAAACGGCGACCGTCCGCGCGGTTTTCATCATCGACGACAAGGGCATCGTTCGCGCCATCATCTATTACCCGATGAACCTTGGCCGCAACATCGATGAAGTGGTCCGCGCGCTGACCGCGTTGCAGACCGCCGAAGCCAACGCCTGCGCGATGCCGGCCAACTGGCAGCCGGGTGACAAGGCCATCGTCCCGCCGCCGCAGACGCTGGCGGACGCCGAGGCCCGGATGAACTCGGACTACGAAGTGACCGACTGGTACTTCTCGAAGAAGACGGTCTGATTTTTGAAACACAAAGGCGCAAGGCCGCAAAGACGCCAAGGGTGCTTCTTTGCGGCTTCGCGTCTTTGCGACTTACCGTTGAAGTTTTAGAAGTGAACACCGAACTCCTCAATTCGAAAGCCGCGTCCGCCGACCGGTCGAGCCTGCTCGCGACCATCGGCGAAACGCCGCTGCTTCGGCTGCGGCGCCTGACGGACGGCGTTCCGGTGGGCGTCGAGGTCTACGCCAAGGGCGAGCACCTCAACCCCGGCGGCTCGGTCAAGGACCGCGCCGCGCTGGCGATGATTCTCGCGGGCGAACGTTCCGGGAAGCTCACGCCGGGCAAGACGATTCTCGATGCGACGAGCGGCAACACCGGCATCGCCTACGCCATGATCGGCGCGGCGCTGGGGTACAAGGTCGCGCTCTGCCTTCCGAAAAACGCGAGCCTCGAACGCAAGCGCATCCTCCGGGCGTACGGCGCGGAAATCATTGAAACCGACCCGCTCGAAGCCACCGACGGCGCGCAGCGCAAGGCCAAGGCGCTCGCCGCCGAGTCGCCCGAAAAATACTTTTATCCCGACCAGTACAACAACGACGCCAACTGGCGGGCGCATTTCGAGGGTACGGCGCGGGAAATCCACCGCCAGACCGATGGCCGGGTGACGCATTTCGTCGCGGGTTTGGGCACGTCGGGGACCTTCATCGGCACGGCGCGCGGCCTCAAGGCGCTCAATCCGAACGTCCGATGTATTTCCATGCAGCCCGATTCGCCGATGCACGGCCTCGAAGGCATGAAGCACATGGCGACGGCGCTCGTGCCGGGGATCTACGACACGGCGGTCGCGGACGAGAATGTTGAAGTCGATACCGACGATGCCCTGCGAATGATGCGACGTTTGGCGCGCGAGGAAGGGCTGTTCGTGGGTGTGAGCGCGGGCGCGAACGTCTTCGCCGCCGTCCGGCTGGCGCGCGAACTCCCCGCCGGGTCGGTCGTGGTGACGGTCCTGTGCGACTCCGGCTCGCGCTATCTCAGCGAAGACATCTGGTAAAACCGGTCATGCTTTTTTTGAATCAGGAACACGAAGACGCAATCCGGCGTCACGGCGAAGCGGATTATCCTTATGAATGCTGCGGCCTGATGCTCGGCACGTTCGCGCCGGACGGCAAGAAAACCGTGACCGAAATCCTGCCGATTTCGAACGCGCGCGAGGAAACCGCCAAGCGCAACCGATTTCTCATCACGCCCCTTGAACTGATGAAGGGCGAAAAATACGCCCGCTCGAAAAAGCTCGACATTGTCGGGTTTTACCACTCGCACCCGGACCATCCGGCCGTGCCGTCGGGGTTCGACCTCGACCACGCGCTGCCGGTCTATTCCTACGTCATCGTCTCCGTCCGCGAAGGCCGGGCGGGCGATTTTTTCTCGTGGGAAATGGAACACGACCGCTCGCAATTCAATTCCGAAGAACTCGTGAAAGGCTGAAGATTTATGAGTATCACCGTCCTGATTCCGACCGCGCTGCGGCAGTTCGCCGGCGGCAACGCCGAAATCGAAGTCGCCGGGCAGACCGCGGGCGACGCGCTGAAGGCGCTTGCCACGCAGCACGCCGACCTGAAGAAGCACCTGTTCAACGATCAGAACCAGCTTCGCAGCTTCATCAATGTTTATGTGGGCGATGAAGACATCCGCGCTCAGGAAGGACTCGACACGCCGCTCAAGGACGGTGAAACGGTGATGATCGTGCCGTCCATCGCGGGCGGCAGCGCGACCGGCGAAAGCCCGGCGCAAAAAAAAAATGAATTGCCGGAACTGACCACCGACGAATACGCCCGCTACAGCCGCCACCTGATTCTTCCCGAAGTCGGCCTCGAAGGTCAGCGCAAACTCAAGAACGCGCGCGTCCTGATGATCGGCACGGGCGGCCTCGGCGCGCCGCTCGGAATGTATCTCGCGGCGGCGGGCGTCGGGACCATCGGCGTGGTGGACTTCGACACGGTGGACGCTTCCAATCTCCAGCGGCAGATCATTCACGGTACAAAAGACATCGGTCGCCCGAAAATTGCTTCCGCGAAGGATCGCCTGCTCGACATCAACCCGAAAATCAACGTCGAGGCGTATGAAACCCAGTTGACGAGCCGCAACGCGCTCGAACTGGTGAAGGAATACGACGTGGTGGTGGACGGCACCGACAACTTCCCGACGCGCTACCTCGTCAACGACGCCTCGGTGCTGTTGAAGAAACCGAACGTCTACGGCTCGATTTTCCGCTTCGAGGGTCAGGCGAGCGTCTTCTGGGCGGATCGCGGCGGTCCGTGCTATCGCTGCCTCTATCCGGAACCGCCCCCGCCGGGCCTCGTGCCGTCCTGCGCGGAAGGCGGCGTGCTGGGCGTGCTGCCCGGCATCGTCGGCGCGATTCAGGCAAACGAAACCATCAAGGTCATTCTCGGCGGCGGCGACCTGCTCATCGGACGCCTGCTGCTGTTCGATGCGTGGAAGATGAAGTTCCGCGAACTGAAGCTCCGCAAGAATCCGGCCTGCCCGCTCTGCGGCGAACACGCGACCATCAAGGAACTGGTGGATTACGAGGAATTCTGCGGACTGAAGCCGCCCGCCGGTTCGACCACGACGCTCGATGAAGTGACCGAAATCACCGCCGTCGAACTCAAGCGCCGCATCGACGCGGGCGAATTCCTGCAAATCATCGACGTCCGCGAGCCGCATGAGTTTGAAATCGGGCGCATTCCCGGCACGAAGCTCATTCCGCTCGGTCAGGTGGTGGCCCGCCAGGATGAAATCGACCCGACGCGCACGACGGTCGTCCACTGCAAGATGGGCGGACGCAGCGCCAAGGCCATCGCCCAACTCAAGGAAGCCGGCTTTACCGGTACGCTCATCAACCTCGCCGGCGGCATCACCGCCTGGTCGAACGACGTCGATCCGAGTGTTCCGAAATATTGAAGGCTTCCCCTCTCTGACGCTCGGAGTTCCATACCATCGGATGAATTCACCATCCGGCCACCGGTATGGAATCCTGAGTGTCAGCGAGGGAGTTCCAACGTTTGCCACTGACCTGGACACTTTCCACCTGCGCTTCAAAGGTGGATTCAAGGTTTTCAAGCCAGCGGGTGGAATTTCTTTTCAATGACCACCCATTCGCCCTTTTCGCGGCGCAGGCGACAGTGTCCGGCTTCAATGGCCAGTCCGTCGATCTGAAAACCGCACGGGACAATAACCTCATCCCCTGAAGTCCCGATGGGACGTGAAATATTCAGGAGAACGCCTTTCCGGTTCGAGTTTTTCAACCGGATACCATCCCCTTCCACAACACACTGGGAATGTTGCCAAACGTTCGGGTTCTTCTTCCTGATCGCCAGAAAAAGAGATTCGTCGATGTCCACCATTTTCCCGTGTTCATCGAACCGCCCGACGAAAAACGTGTCAAAGCGCTTCAAGTCATCCATCAGAAAAAGAAAAACCTTCTTTTCGGCAGTGGTTGAACTTTCAACCGCCGGGTTCTTCACCGGATTCTCAACCCGCGGGGTATTCCCCAGTTGAACCTTGCAGCCGACCAGTGAAACCAGAAACACCATCAAGTAACTGGTGGCGAACAAGATTTCCCGAATAAGTTTTCTTCGCTGACTCTGCTTCGCTGTGTTCATAAATATTTTTCAATTGGAAGCCACGTCAGCAGCCAGACCAGAAAGCACCGCAGACGGCTGGCTTTCGGCTCCCGGTTGTAGCGGCGCGTGACGCCGTCCTCCTCCGCCACCCACGCCAGCTTGGGCGGGAACAGAAAACCGAAAAGATTTTCCTTTCCGCGAAACTCAACACGGTACGCCGCCGCCGGACTCATCGCCGCTTCCGACAGCGTCGCCAGTTGTTCGGCCAGCTCCCGGCTTTCGATGAACAGTCCCATCTCGGTATTGAACAGAATCGAACGCGGGTCGAGGTTGAACGATCCGACAAAGACGGTTTTGCGGTCGAAGACGAAGTACTTCGCGTGCAGGCAAGCCCCCGAGGAACTTCCGAAGCGCGGCCGAAACCAGCGAAACGCGCCGGGAGACGGCCACGCGGGGCTGCGCTTCAATTCGTAAAGCGCCACGCCCGACCGCAGCAGCGGCGCGCGATAGCGGCTGTATCCGCTGTGGACCACCGGCCAGTTGTTCGAACTGAGCGAATTGGTCAGCACCGTGACCGCGACGTTGCGCTCGCGCAGGTGCGCGAAGGCCGCCACGCCTTCCCTCCCCGGAATGAAGTAGGGCGACACGATGTTCAACTCGGTTTCGGTCATGGCGATGCGTTCGCGTAAAACATCGTACAGAAAGGGCTGGTCGTGAACGCCCCGCACCTTTTCAGGCGGATCGGCCACCACTGCGGCGTCATCCCAGACGAACGAAACCATTCCTTCCCTGAGCCGCCGCGGGAAGTCCCACGCCACGATTTTCTCGGCGTAGGCGCGCGAAAAGAGCGGGCGCTGCAACCGGCGGAAGTACCGGCGCAACCGACGCAGTTCGTTTTTCGCGCGGGCGCGGGCGCGCTTGAGTTTCGAAATGGAGCGCACCCAGCGGCTGTTCCAGTACCCCTCGAAACTTCGCCGCAGTTCATCCGCAATCGGCCCGACCGCCAGCAAATCGAGATCGAAGAAATCAAGTTGTGGGTGGATTTCAAAATACTCGTCGCCGATGTTGCGCCCCCCAATAACCGCCGCGACGTTGTCCACAATGAGCGACTTGTTGTGCATCCGGCGATTGGCGCGGGTGAAATTCCATCCCATTTCAGCCCAGCGCAGGAGGCCACGCTCGTGGCGGGTCGAGAACGGGTTGAACCGCCGCACCTCGATGTTTTCATGCCGGTCAACCAGCCCGACCTTCAGTTCGCGGGCGAGCAGATTGATGTCGTCGATGAGGACACGGATTTTCACGCCGCGATCCGCCGCCTGAAGCAGCTTCTCGGCGAGCCACGAGCCGGAAGCGTCGTCGTGAAAAAGGTAATACTGGATGTCGATGGTTTCGCGCGCGCCATCAATCAGCGCGGCGCGGACGCACAGCGCGTCGAGTCCCGAGGATAAAAGGCAAAATCCCGACTTGCCTGCCCCGTCGGTCTGGTTGCGGCGGGTCAGTTCTTCAAGAAAACCATCGGTAGTAAAGTCCTTCAACAGCGCGCTGGAAGTCACATTCAACCTGCGACCGAATGTATCGGGACGCGAATTCCCCGAATCCGCAGCATCCCTGCATTCAGGCTATTTCCAGCGGGCCATCCGCTTCAACCTTCAAAGGTATTTTTCAACCGGCAGCCACGTCAGCAGGATGATGAGCAGGCGGCGAAAAAAGCCCGTGCCGGGATCGTGGTCGAAGGCGCGAATTTCTCCGTCGCGTTCATCCACCCATCGAATCCGGCGCGGCAGGGGGAATCCGAGGAAACGTCGCGGTTCATCAAGTTCGAGCCGGTACGCCGCCTCGGAATGCACCGCGTCGTCGATGAGTTCGAGAAGCTGCGCGGCCAGATCGGGGCACTGGATGAAGACGCCCATCTCGGTGTTGAAGAAAATCGAGCGCGGGTCGAGATTGAACGATCCGACAAAAACCTGACGACGGTCGAATACAAAGTACTTCGCGTGCAGACTCGCGCCGACATTGCCGGAAAAGCTCCATTTGAACCACCGTCGCAAGCCGCGCCGGGGTTGTTCATCCGACAAATCCCGCTTGAGTTCGTAAAGCTCGACGCCGCAGTTCAAGACTGGCACGCGATAGCGGCAATATCCGCTGTGGGCCAGTGAAAGGTCATTCGAACCGAGCGAATTGGTCAGCACGCTCAACCGGACGCCGCGTTTTCGCATGTCTTCAATGATGCCGATTCCCTGGTTTCCCGGAATGAAATACGGCGACACGACGCGCAGTTCGCTTTCGACCGCGTTGATGCGTTGCCAAAGCTGCTCGAACAGAAACGGCGCACCGCCCGTCACGTCATCGGCTTTTTCGGGCGGGTCGGCCACGATGCCGGCTTCATCCCAGTACATCCGGATGTCGCCGTTCCTGAACCGCGCCGGAAAATCCCACGCGGCGATTCGGTCGGCGAAACGCTCCGAAAACAGCGGCTTTTGAAACCGGCGGAAATACTTGCGTAGTTTCTTCACCCGCTTGCCGATTTTGGCGCTGGCGCGCGACACGCGAGAGAGCGGCTTGACGTAACGGCTGGTCCAGTACTGATCGAAACTGCGTCGGATGTCGCACACGACCGGCCCGACCGCGAGCAGATCGAGATCGAAGAAGTTCAAATTCGAATGAACTTCAAAGTATTCGTCACCGACGTTGCGCCCGCCGAAGACCGTCGCCACGTCGTCCACCACGAGCGACTTGTTGTGCATCCGGCGATTGGCGCGGGTGAAGTTGAACGCCAGTTCCGCCCACTTCAGAAAGCCCCGATGATGCCGGGTGGTGAACGGATTGAACCGTCTGACCTCGATATTCGGATGCAGATCGACGAGCGCAATTTTCACCGCGCGGTTCAAGAGGTTCACGTCGTCAATCAGCACGCGCACCTTCACGCCGCGATCCGCCGCGTGCAGCAGTTTTTCCGCGAGCCATGAGCCGGAAGCATCGTCGTGAAACAGGTAGTACTGAAGGTCAATCGTCGTTGTCGCGCCGTCAATCAGCGCCGCGCGGGCGCACAGCGCGTCGAGGCCGGAACTCAAAAGCGCAAATCCTGACTTGCCCGTCTCCGCCGTTTCCGCCTCGCGTTTGAGGGATTCCAGCAGGTCGCCCGCCATGAATCCGTCCAGCGCGGTCGAAGCGCCACGGGGCAAAGCCGTTCCGGTCGAGCGATTCATCCAGAGGAAAACCTACCGACGCGGCGACTGCTTTTCCTGCGTCAGTTTTGAAGCCCAGAGTTGAAGGTCCTGCCGGTTGATGGCGGCAGCCATCAGATCGGGAAAGGCATCCGGCGTGCAGGCAAAGGCCGGAACGCCGACCGACGAAAAGAAGGCGGCGTTGTTGTGGTCGTATATCGGGGCGCCCTCGTCGCTCAACGCCAGCAGCGCCACGCACTGCACGCCCGACAGAGCAATCTGCGCGATGCGCTTCCGCATTTCCGCCTGATTCCCGCCTTCGTACAAATCGCTGATAATCACCAGAATCGTTTCATTCGGCCTCGTGATCAGCGACTGGCAATAGGCCAGCGCGCGGTTGATGTCGGTCCCGCCCCCAAGTTGCGTACCGAATAAAACATCGACCGGGTCCTGAAGCATTTCCGTCAGGTCCACAATGGCTGTGTCAAACACGACCATCTTCGTTGAAACCGCCGGAAGCGAGGCCAGCACCGCCGCGAAGATGCTCGAATACACGACCGATGTCGCCATCGAGCCGCTCTGGTCCACGCACAGCACGATGTCGCGCAACGACGAACGCTTGCGTCCGTAGCCGATGCGCGTTTCGGGAATGATCGTTTTGTACTTTTCCTGATAATGCCGCAGGTTGGCGCGGATGGTCCGATTCCAGTCGATTTCGTTATGTCGCGGTCGGGTATTTCGAACGGCCCGGTTCAGACTTCCCATCACCGCCTGGCGCGTCGGGCTGGCGAGCTTGCGAAGCAGTTCCTCGACCACGCGCCGGACCACTTCCCGCGCGGTATCCTTGGTTTTATTGGGCATCACGCGACCCAGTGAAACCAGCGTGGCGACGAGATGAACGTCCGGCTCGACAGCCTCCAGCATTTCCGGCTGGAGCAGCATCTCGCGCAGATTCAACCGTTCCAGCGCGTCCTTCTGCATCACGCGCACGACCGACGAAGGGAAATAGGAACGAATGTCTCCCAGCCACCGGGCAACATTCGGCGAGGACGCGCCCAGCCCCGCGCTGCGCGGATTGCCTTTCCCGCTCATTCCGGGACTTTCGCCGTAAAGCGCGCGCAACGCGCCGTCAATCGCAACATCGTCGCCGGTCAGCTTGCACCCCGTACCGTCGGCGTTGTTGCCGCCGAGAATCAGTCGCCAGCGGCGCAGGCGTTCGTCTTTTGAAATTGCTTCGGCCATAACGGTCTCTTTCCGAATCGTTCGAAAGAAGGTTGAGACAGTTTTTTCACCACAGAGACACAGAGATCACACAGAGTTTCACAGAGATTTTTCTGGATTGCCTCTGTGAAACTCTGTGACTCCTCCGTGCCTCTGTGGTGAAAATCCCTGAAAAAGTTTCAAAAATCAGACCACTGATTCCATTCCAAGCAGATTCGCCACCACGGGAAGAACCAGTTCGGCGTTTGAAAAATCGTATTCATCATCAGTCTCAGGGCGTCCGACCGCGCCACCGACGAAACCGCCCTTTATCCGCTCACCCATCTGACGGCGTTCCGGAACTTCAAAGGTCGAAAACGTCCGCGCCAGCAACGGCAACGTGGCGGTGAAGGAATCTCCGGGAAGTCCGCTCACCCATTCATCCACGAGCCGCAACAGATTTTCATCGTGAAGCAGCACCACGCCGCTTCCCTTCAGAAAACCCTCTATCCACGCGGCGGCGGAAGCCGGATCAGCGGCGAGCGACAGCGCGTAACTCAACCGGGTCGCGGTTTCCTCGGGCGAAAATTCGCGGGCATCGGACAATATCCGGACCGCTTTTCCACCGAGCAGGCCGTTGATGTCGGGAAGGTCGGCAAGCTGGCGCAATACGGCGTACCACTCGGCGGTCTGCGCGTCATTTTCAAGCAGCGTAATCGCCTGATGAACGTGTGAAATCCGTTCGAACATCTTCATCGCCGCGTCGTCATCCAGCGCGCCACAAGCCGGGGCCAGCCCGACGCACACGCGTGTCACGAGACCTTCCACGATGACCCCGACTGATGCCAGATCGGACTTTCTCACGTTGCCGTAGCGCAGCAGGTCGGCCAGCTTCGGCAGGGCATCCATCAGATGTCCGATGTCGCTCGACAGCGCCGATTCGGCCTGCAACCGGCTCATCGCGGCATCGACGGCTTCCGGAAGTTCGGCCAGCAACAGGTCGCCGAGAAAGCGCGTGATGAGCGGCAGCGACTGGTCGGGCGCGTTCGACCGATGAATCGCGAAATTCGAAGCCGCACTTTCAACCGTATTGCCCCAGACGGCCATTTCGACCACTCGAACCGCGAATTCCGGCTGCCATTGCAGGTCCCAGAACTCGTGGAACGTGCCTTTTTTCCCGTGCTGGCGCTGGAGCTTGCCCCACGGGATTCCGAGCAGGTTCAAACGATGCAGGAGGCGGCTTTTTTCGAGATCGTTCGGTTTGCGAAGATCGAGATCAATGACCTTTTGCGTGGCTTCGGGCTGGAAGCGAAGCCGTTTCTGTTCGCGGGCGAGGTCCTGTTGCAGCGGGACGGTCGGCGCGTCGCCCGGCGTTTCGCCGAGCATCTGCCCGACGATGAGCCGGTCGTGAATCAGCTTCATCGGCGTGTCGTCGCCGAAACAGAAGATTGCGCGGGCCGCTTCGTTCATTTCCGCGAGCGCGGGCAACGGTTTTCCGCGCAACGCCGCGAGCGATTCAGCCAGCCGTACCGCCTCGATGACGTGAGCCGTAGAAGCATCCAGATCTTCCGAACGAAACAGCCCCGCGATTTTCGTCATCCAGCGAATCGCCACCGCGCTCGATGAATCGGTGTTGGCGAGGTCCCACGTCTGCCAGAGATGGTGATACCAGCCGGGCGACTCGACGCCCGCGCCGTATCCCGATGAAAAACTCAACCGGTCATGCGTCCAGGCGACCCACGTCGCGGAAACCTTTATTTTCGGCGGTTTTTTCAACAATTCCGCGTCGGCTTTCGCCAGTTTCTTGTCGTCAATATTCGTAATCGCGGGGGCGTGCCACGCGCCGCACACGACGGCGATGTTTTTGTATCCCGCCTTGCGCGCCGCCCGGATGGACTGGCGCATGTGGGCTTCGCGCATTTCCTCGAAATCGGCGTCGCGCCCGCGCGGGACAACACCTTCTGCCCGCAGCGCGCCCATCGCCTCCATCACCGCCTCGAAAACGTCGTCCGTATCGCGCCGGTGTTCCACGAGGTACTCCCACCATCGCTCGCCATCCTCGAACCCCGCCGCCTGAGCCAGCAGACCGAGGGGATCGTCGCATTCGAGGACACCGTTTTCCTCAACCGCCGCGTTTGAAAGTTCATCCGCCGGTTCGGTGGTCGTTTCCCCTTCATCATTCTTCAGCGCGAAACGGTACGCGACGGGCAAGTCCATAAACCGAACCGGAATCCCCTTCTCAAGCCCGAACCGGATGGCCCGCCATTCCGGCGAAAACTCGGCGAAGGGATAAAACGCGGCATTGGCCGGGCGCTCCGGGTCGTACACCAGCAACGCCACCGGCGGCTTCATTTCCTCGTGTCCGGCCAGAGAAATGAGGTCGTCCGCGTCGGGCGGACCTTCAATCAGAATGATGTCCGGCTCCATCGCCGCCAGCGCCCGAGCGAGGCTTCGCGCGGAACCTGGCCCGTGATGTCTTATTCCGAAAACTCGAACCTTCGATTCCATAAATGAAATTGATGCGATTGCTTCCAGGATGGTGTTGAATGTAGCCGAAACAGCCAAAACATTGAACTCCAACCCGAACGCCCCGAGCCGTGACGGAACTGAATCGGCCGGGGATGAAAGAAGATAGCCCACAGCCGGAGCGCTTTGGCGAGACTGTGGGGAACGAAATGCACGGTTTCCCGTCAACACCGGCGTCGGGCGACATATTTTCCCCATATCCTCGCCAAAGCGCTCCGGATATGGGCTAATTTCTTCAAAACAATCCGGAGTTACCCCCCATGCTCTATCTGGCCATGAGTTGTCTTCAGGGACGCCCCATGGAATCCGCCGCCGCCGACCTCGCGGGACTCGGCGATGTGGGCCTGCAACTGACGCCGGGCAATGCTCCCACGCGGAACTTCATGGGATGGCTTGAAAAGAACGATATTCCCCATCGTACCCATCACGGCTTCTGTCTGACGGCCATGCGGCGGCGCGTCTGGAACGACGAGGCCGATTGCCTCGTCCCGCATCATTCGGTGCATCCGCCGCAGTCGAAACAGGGTATCGACGACCTCTGGAAACGGCGGGCCGAACACGGCGATTACAGAGATGTACTTCTGGAAACGATGTATCCCGGCTATCCGCTCGGCAACGGCGATGAACTTTCCTGGGCGATGGATTGTGAACTCGACCTCGCCGTGGACGTTTCGCACATTCATATTCAGATGACTCAGGGCGTGATGGACGAAGCGGTCTGGAGACGGCTTCAAGACTATCCCCACATCGGCGAACTTCATCTTTCGTCCAATCGCGGCGACGCCGATACGCACCAGCCGCTCACGCCGGAAAGTTTCGGCCTCGCGTGGGTCCGCGAGCGCGGGCAGGCGGGTGTGCCGGTGGTTCTTGAATGCTACATGCACCGCCTGCCAGCCGCTGAACGACAACGTCAGATTGAACTCGCGCGATTCTGAAATGCCGCGCGTCATTCCGCTTCATTGAAACGCAGCCCGGTTTATCCACTTCAATCCGATTGGGGTTTTATGAAGAACACCAGTTCCGTCGTACTGGCTTTGGCAATGTCGGCCATTGCCGTCCAGCCCCCGACGTTCGCGCAACAACCGGCGCCGAAAAGCGAGCCGAAACCGGCGACCGCCGCCACCGCCGAAACGAACCGAAAGACAGGGAAAGACCTTCGCTTCGATGACCGGATGGATTTCGAGGACGCCTCGCGCGGCCTCATCCCCACGCTTCCCGACCAGCCGGTGGTCGGCCCGAACGGACAGGTCATCTGGGACGGCTCGCGGTTCAAGTTCATCTCCGGCGACGCGCCCGCGTCGGTGAATCCGAGCCTGTGGCGACAGGAGAAACTCAACAATTTCCACGGCCTGTTCAAGGTGTGCGACGGCATCTACCAGATTCGCGGCTACGACATCGCGAACATGACGCTGGTGGAAGGAAAAACCGGCTGGATCGTCATCGACACCTTGCTGACCGCCGAGATTTCGCGCGCCACGCTCGCCTTCGCGATGGAGAAAATCGGCGGGAAAAAGCCGGTCGTCGCGGTCATCTACACCCACAGCCATTCGGACCACTTCGGCGGCGTGCGCGGCGTGATTGATGAAGCCGACGTACGCTCAGGCAAGGTCAAGGTCATTGCTCCGGCTGGCTTTATGGAAAACGCGATTGCCGAGAATGTTCTTGCGGGGAACGCGATGTCGCGACGGGCCGTCTTTCAATTCGGGACCTCGCTTGAAGCAGGCGAACGGGGCGGCGTTGGCGGCGGACTCGGTAAAGCTTTGGCGAACGGCACCATCGGGCTGATTCCGCCGACCGACCTCATCGAAAAAACCGGGCAGGAAATGACGGTGGACGGCGTCCGCATCGTGTTCCAGATGGCGCAGGGGTCGGAAGCGCCGTCGGAGATGATGTTCTACTTTCCCGAAAGCAAGGCGCTGTGCCTCTCGGAAGTCGCGACCCGGCACATGCACAACGTCTACACGATTCGCGGGGCGAAACTGCGCGACGCGCTGGGCTGGAGCAAATACATCAATGAAGCGATTGACCTGTTTCCCGACGCCGAAGTCGCCTTCGCCAGCCACCACTGGCCGACGTGGGGAAACCCGCGCATTCGTGAATATCTTCAAAACCAGCGCGATCTCTACCGGTTCATTCACGATGAGGCGCTGCACCTCGCGAATCGGGGCGAAACGCCGAATGAAATCGGCAACGCCGATTTCTTCCCCAAAGCGCTTGAAACCGACGCGAGCGCCCGTGGCTATTACGGCTCGCTCAGTCACAACCTGCGCGCGGTTTATGCCTTTTACCTCGGCTATTACGACGGCAACCCGGCGAATCTGAATCCCCTGCCGCCGGTGGAAAGTTCAAAGCGGTATGTGGCGGCGATGGGCGGCGAAGCCAAAACGCTTGAAATCGCAAAAAAAGCCTTCGCCGACGGCGATTACCGCTGGGTCGTCGAACTGGTGAACCACGTCGTTTTCGCCAATCCGGAAAATCGCGATGCGAAAGCGCTTCAGGCCGACGCGCTGGAACAACTCGGCTATCAGTCCGAAGCGGCAACGTGGCGCAACGCCTATCTCGTGGCCGCGCGTGAACTCCGGCAAGGGATTTCGCTGCACGCCGCCGCCAAACAAGGCCCCGACGTGGTGCGCGGGCTGCCGCTGGAACTGCTCTTCGACTTCATCTCGATTCGGCTCAACCATCGCAAGACGGACGGCCAGAAAGCCGCCATCAAGCTGGTCTTCACCGATTTGAACGAAACCTGGGCGCTGGAACTTTCAAACTCGGTCCTTAACAACACCAAGGGGAGAGTTTTGAAAAACCCGGATGTGACGCTCACCCTGACGCGGCCCGCGTTTCTCGCGCTGGTCTTGCAGGGCAAGCCACTCACCGAACTGATTTCGTCCGGCCAGATCAAACTGGAAGGGGAACCGAAGGCGCTCGGGACCGTCTTCGCAAATGTTGAAACCTTCAACCCGAACTTCAACATCGTCACGCCCTGACGAGGTTCGAAAAAAACAAAAACGAAAGGAAAAACGATGCACGAAACTGTAGAAGGAAAGCTGTTTACTCCGATGGAGGCGAAGCAGCTTCGCGAAAAACTCATCCGAAAATGGATTCTCCCTGCGCTTGAGGTTCGATTCACAAAATTTCCCCAACTAAAATCGGCGGGCTTGCTCGTTGCACAATACTGGTGCGACGAAGCCAGTGATGCCGTTCACTCCCTGATGCACTACTCGGTGCTTGAAACGCCGGATTTTAAGGCAGCCATTTCGCTCGAATACGACCAAAACGACATGGTCAATCTTCCGAATCTGCCATCCAATGCGGGTATCAACTGGTGTGGCGTGGAAGAAATGATCCAATGGGACGAAAACGGGATCGCCATCCCTGCATTCGCCGCCTATTGCAAGGAAGGAATGGATCAGGAAATGACGACCAAGGAGGCATTTTCTCTTTTCGCCATCTTTCGAAAAACCGACGATGGCATCGACATCGAGTACTGCGGCGAAATGCTCCGCCCGTGGCTCGACGGCATTTCACCGGAGTTCTCAGACTACGGGGGGATGGACGAGGAAAAAGCAGAACAGATAAAGGCCAAATACCTTGAAACCCTCGACGCTTAAAAACGGCCATTTCAAAAAAGGAGAAAAACGATGGTCAAACTGAAAGAAGGAATGATGTTCACTGCGGCGGAGACGAAGAAACTCCGCGAAAAAATCATGACCGAACGGGTGATTCCGTCGGTTCAGAGCCGTTTTGAAAAATACCCCGCGCTGCAATCGGCCGGGATGTTTATCGCCCAGTACTACAACGACGAAGCCGAAGACGCGATCCACATCCAGTTCAAGTTTTCAGTAAAGAAAAAGCCTGATTTCGAGGCGGCGTACGAAGTTCCCTACGACGAGCCGGACCCGGTCAACCTGCCCGACCTGCCGAACCACTACGACATCGACAATGACGAAAAATGCAAACCCTGTCCGTGGGATGACAATGGCATCGTGGTGAGCGCGTTCGCCGCCTACACCAAGGAAGGCGACTACAACGAGGACGATTCCGAGAACTACACGCTTTACGCCGTCTTCAAGAAAACCGCCGACGGCGTCAAGACCACCTATCCCGGCAAGAAACTCCGCCCGTGGGTGGACGGCATGCGTCCCGAGTTCTTCGGCGGCTTCGACGATCTGGACGAGGAAGAACAGGAACAGGTCAGGAAGGATTACCTCGAAACGCTCGATACCGACGCGGAAATCTGGAGCTATGACGACTGAACCGCCGAGCGACAAACTCTTCACGGCGGAGGAGACAGCCATCCTCCGCCGGAAATATGTTGAGCAGCGGCTTCTTCCACCGCTGGACTGGCGCTTCAAGTATTACCCCAACCTCAAATCGGCGGCGCTTTTCGTCGCGCAGTACTGGGACGACGAAGCAAACGACGCGGTCAATGTCCTATGGATTTTCTCGGTTCTTGAAACCCCTGATTTTGACTACCCTTTTTCCAACAGTACCTGGACGGAAGAGAATTTGGCCGCCAGGTCTCCGGGAGAATCAGGCGAAGCGCCAACTTTATCGAAGATTCAGGATGAAGAGGACGACCCGGTCAATCTTCCCAATCTTCCTACACATTCTCAAATTGAGTGGTTTCAGGGACCTGATTTTCGTGAACTTGCTTGGGACCACAATGGAATGGCAATTCCTCTGTTTGCCGCTTTCTGTAAAGAGGGCGCACATCAGGAAATGAACAGTCGTGAAGCATATTCATGTTTTGCCATCTTTCGCAAAACGGCTGATGGAATCGACATCGAGTATGCCGGGAAAATGCTCCGCCCGTGGCTGGAGGGCATCCGTCCCGAGTATTTCCAAAGATTCCCCGAGTTCGAACGCAATGCCATTGACCAGCTATTGAAGGAAACCGCTGACTGAGCGTCGGAGAACAAAGAATGAGTGAAGAAAACCTTGGCTACCTCTTCACCGCGGAGGAGACACACCTTCTCCGCCGTCAGTACATCGAGAAGAAACTTGTTCCGCCGTTGAGAACACGATTCGCCCAGTATCCACGCCTTCGGTCGGCGGCGTTGTGTTTCGCACAATACTGGGACGACGAGGCGAACGATGCCGTCCATGACCTCTGGTTCTTCTCGATCCTCGAAACGCCCGATTTCAAGGCGGCTTTTCAGGGGGACGGATTTGAAATCGACGCCTTCAATCTTCCGGGACTTCCAACGCACTGGCAGATCAACCGAAATGACGGGAAGGAGGAATTTCCATACGAAGACAACGGGCTGGCGATTCCCCTCTTTGCCGCCTATTGCCGCGAAGATTGCCACCAGTCGATGGATTACGAGGAAGCCTACTCGCTGTTCGCGATCTTTCGAAAAACCGGGACCGGCATCGAGATCGAGTTTTGCGGCGAGATGCTTCGTCCGTGGCTTGAAGGCGTGTGCCCCGAGCGTTGCGAAGAGTATTCGCCGGAAGAACTCGAAACGCTGAAAGCCGCGTGGGTGGGGTCGTTTGAAGACTGAATCGAGGAATGCCCAGGCCCGAAGAATTCATCGGGAAAAAGTTATCAGCCAAGGAAATTCAGGCGGGCTAGAGCGGTTTTCGTTTGCTTGCGACCAATTAACCGCCGCGTGGGTAGGTGGAATATTGGGCATAGCCCGTAGCCGCAGCGTTTTGGGCGAGGCTACGGGAAACATGTTTTGCCGTAAAACGCAATGAAATCAATGTTGTCATATATTTCCCCACGTCCTCGCCAAAGCGCTCCGGACGTGGGCTACATCCACTATGCGCGCCATTCACCGTTCGGCAAGAAAGTCGCACACAACCGAAAACTGCTCTAAAGGGAAAGAACCGCAACTTCGAATTCCTCAAGGGTCGTGGCGACCGCCGACAATCGAGCCAGTTCGGTCAACCGGTCGGAGTCGGTTATCCCGCGGATCGCCGAACTCAACTTTTCCGAAATCGCGCCGAAACGGGTTTCGAGAAACAACAGAATTGTCTCGGCTTTTCCCTCAGCCTTTCCTTCGGCCTTTCCCTCGGCCTTCGCCAATCGTTCAACACTGGTCACATAAGGCATTTTTTGATCTCCTTCAAAACGTTCCAGGTTTTCCCGAAACTCAATCGCCAGCGGTTCCGGCAGTCGCATGAACCAGTCCACGAGGCGAAACAGACGGCGGACTTTCTGCTCTCCATACTCGCGTTCATAGAGCGACCGAACGATTCTCCATTTCCACTCAAACCGCGTCCGGGGTTCGCCCTTGGTGGCCTGGGTCATGCGGTGGGCCAACACAATCGGCGCGAACGGATTGCGGTTGCCCTCAAGGTCTTCAAGCCGCAAATCAAGCAACTTTGCCGTCGGGTAGACCAGCGAGAGCCGATATCCCCACGCCTCGAACTCGAACCGATCCGGACGCCAGTTCGGTGACGGATCAGCCAGCACCGCCAGACTCACCGCGTCGCAATCATACGCCTCCCGAATGCGCGCGCCGTACCGAAAAATCCGTTCCGGGAAATCCGCCTCGCGCCGCCCTTGAACCTCGACGTGAACCAGAATCAGGGCCGGAGTTCCATCCAGCCGATGAACTTCCCAGAGTTTGTCCGCAATCTGCTTCCCTCGCGCCGACGCGGTGATCAGTTGCTGAAATTCCTTGTCGCGGGATTGCGGCTCGACACTCCAGTCGATTCCGGCGTGTACTTCCGGAAACAGCAATTCGAGAAATTCCTTCAAATACTCGTCGAGCGCTTCCTTCCACGGCTCATCGTACTGGTCGATGATGTCCTCGGTCATCCGTCGATCTTCTTCCTTTTTTCCCAAGCGTGGGACTTTCTCCAATTCGGCTTTTCCGGAACGAGTTCGCCGTTCACGAAACCTCGCGGCAGGCGCGGTACAAATCCTTCCATCCGTCGCGTTCCTTGACCACCGTATCGAGGTATTCGCGCCAGACGACCTTGTCCTGAACCGGGTCCTTGACGACCGCGCCGACGAGACCGGCGGCGACGTCCTTGGCGCGCATCGTGCCGTCGCCGAAATGCGCGGCGAGCGCAAGGCCGTTGTTGACGACGGAAATGGCCTCGGCGGTACTGAGCGTCCCGCTCGGCGTCTTGAGTTTGGTCTTGCCGTCGTCGGTCACGCCGGAACGCAGTTCGCGGAAGATCGTCACGATCCGGCGGATTTCTTCGAGCGCGGGCGGCTCGGCGGGAATTTCGAGCGCGCGTCCGAGACTCGCCACGCGGCGTTCCACGATGTCCACTTCTTCATCCACGCTGGTAGGCAACGGCAGAACCACCGTATTGAAGCGGCGTTTGAGCGCGCTCGACAGGTCGTTGACGCCCTTGTCGCGGTCATTGGCCGTGGCGATGACGTTGAAGCCTTTATTCGCCTGAACTTCGGTGCTGAGTTCGGGCACGGGCAGCGTTTTTTCCGAAAGAATCGTGATGAGCGTGTCCTGTACGTCGGCGGGAATGCGCGTCAGTTCCTCAAGCCGGATGAGCTTCCCCTCACGCATGCCGCGCATGACGGGCGAAGGCACGATGGCGTCCATCGACGGCCCTTCGGCGAGCAGCCGCGCGTAATTCCAGCCGTACCGGATGGCTTCCTCGCTCGTCCCGGCGGTGCCCTGAATGAGCATCGTCGAATCGCCCGAAATCGCGGCGGCGAGGTGTTCGGAAACCCATGACTTCGCCGTACCCGGCACGCCGAGCAACAGCAGCGCCCGGTCGGTCGTGAGCGTGGCGACGGCGATTTCGATGATGCGCCGCTGCCCGATGTATTTCGGGGTCACTTCAAAACCGTTTTCCAGCTTCCCCCCGACCAGATAGGTCGCGACGGCCCACGGCGACAGCTTCCACATCGGCGGACGCTTGTGCGTGTCGGCTTTTGCAAGTTCCTGAAGTTCCTCGGCGAATTGTTGTTCGGCGTGTTCGCGAAGCAGCGTGGACATAGGGTCTCCAATCGAAATCAGGTTCAAATGTGTTCAGAAAAACCCGTTCCGGTTTTCATGAAAATTCATCTCGGCAATCATTTCAACGCATCGCGCGACCAACCAAAGCCCCAACGGGGCGACGTTTTCGAAACCGACCGGTAATCGTCAACGTGTCCCGCGACCAATCAAAGCCCCAACGGGGCGACCTTATGATAGCCGAGGGCAAGCGGAGCGCAGCCCTCGGAACGGTCGAGCAAAATCAAACGCGAGCCGCGTCAGCGGCGGCAAATGCCTGATGCATTTCGGCCCGGAATTCGAGGCGCGTCGCCAGTCGTTCGAAATGATTGAAGAAATAGTTCAACCGGTCGCGACTGCCGTCCACGAGCGCCGCCACGTCGGGCAGTAGCGCGGGCGAGACGAGATTGCCGAACCGTTCAAGTTCCTGAAAGAACGACCAGTACTGATTCGAATAGCTTCCGGGCTGAAGCGTGGCGACCGCCCCGACGAGGCTTTGTAGAAACAGCCGTGAAAGGGTCTCATTCCACGCGAAATTGCAGGACTTCAAAAGTCCGATGGTCTGGTACGACTGCAACTCCGTCAGATCGGCCAGTATTTCCGCCGCGATCCGTTCGCGCGCGGCTTTCGGCAACACTTCAAACAGCGAAACGCGCAGGTCGTCGCGATCCTTGCGTTTTGAAAACAGGTGTTCGCACCATTCGAGATCACGATGCCGGACGGCGGCCTCGGCCCAGCTGTCCAGAATTGCGTCGGCGTAATCGCTTTTCCTCGCGGCTTCGGACAGAACGTCCACCGAAACATTCCATTTCACAATCCAGAAACTCGGCGGTACCGCGGCCAGCATTTGCCGCAAGGTGGCGGCCCGCGCGCCGACCTTCGGATTTTTTTCCTTCACTTCCTCAATGCCGTCGCGGATGAGCGCTTTGTCGGGAAGTTCGGGAAGTCTGACTTCAAGGACTGCATCCGGGCCGAAGTTCAATAGCGGCGCGACCCGTTCGGTCACGCGCGCGACGAGCGCCGACGCGGGCAGACGCGCGAGCAGGTCCGTGGCCGCGCGCCGGACTTCCTTCCGCTTGTCGTCGAGCGCGGTTTCAAGAAACGGCTCGTCGTCATTCGAAAGGTTTTCGATGAAGGCGGCCAGAAACTGCGCGCGTTCCTCGGGAGCGTCTTCTTTCCATGACGCCTTGACCAGTTCTCGCGCCTTTGTGGGATCGTCGGCGCGAAGTTTTTTCACGAGGGCGAGGCGTTCATCCTTTGTGCCGGTTGCCCAGAGTTCATGGGCGTTGGCGGTTTCCTCGACCTGTACGGCGAAACCCCACGCCGGATTCAATCGCGCCAGCCACGAACCGCGTTCCCCCAGAACCGGTCCCACGAGCGGCCTCAAATCGCGGCGTCCGCGCGCGGTTGAAAGCAGCGAAGGTAACAGTCGCGGCGGCGCGAGCAGTTTTTTTGAAGCGGCAAGCATGAGCCATTCTTCAAGAACATCGCCCTGATCGCCGCCGAGAATGCGCGAAAGACCCGCTTCAAGTCGTGCCGAACAGACGGCCAGCCGTTCGGGCGGGCAGGGTTCGGCCACCGGCGAAGTATTTTTGGAAAGTTTTTTTCCCGCCCGGCGAAAGGGAGCGACGAGTGAAGCTGCGTCGAGCAATTTGGCTTCCTGGTCTTTTGATTCCACCCGCGAAAGCAGCTCGCCCAGCCTGCCGGGGCCGGAAAGGTCGGGCTGTCGTCGTTCGGTTCCGATGAGGGCCGTCGTGGCCAGTTCTTCCCACACGCGCATCGCGGTCAGCCCTCCGAAACCAGCCGGATGAAATGTCCGTCACGCCACGCCGAGAGCGGCGTCAACGATTCGCCGTCCCATTCGCCGAAAACCGTCACGGGTTGCCCGCCGCTGACGGCGGTGAGTTCCCAGCCGCAGTCGAAGGTATCCGCCAGCGGAAGAAAAAAACCGGCTGCGTCGGTCAGTCCCCAACCGTCTTCGTTTTTACGGACCAGATGAACCAGCCCGAAGACCAGTGGAACGCGTTCGATCCACGGCGCCTGCGCCAGCAATTCGGCAAAGACTTTTCGGCCTTCTTCAAATGACGCGAGTGCTTCCAGTCGGGCACTCGGGTGCGTTTCACCAGTCCGCTGTTTGACGACCGCCCGCAAGGCTGGAATGCCGGGGAAAAACACCAGTTCCCCATTAAAACGCGTATCGGGCATCAGACTTTTATCGAGCGGGACGTTCGGATTGGGCGAAAAGGAGAGCGCGAGGGCGTGGCGGCGGGTGTTCGCGCCGTAAAGCCACGTCCGTTGAACGCGCAACCGGTCTTCCTCGATGACGATTTGCCCCAGCACCGACCATTCATCCGTGACGCCGTCGGAAGCGAGCAGCGTGTCCTGACTGACGGTCCAGCCGACAAGCGAACGGAGTTCCTGCCGGAGCGGTTCGGGAAGTCGTTCCTGATTGGCGTAGCCGCGCGAAACCAGGTGAATGGTCGAAAGTTGTTCGAGCATCCGTCCGGGCCAGTCCGGCGCGGCGGTGGAACCGGAAATGTCGCGCAGAAGTCGTGCGATGCCGGGGGCCTGGGCGTCCACCATGCGGGCAGCAATGCCGTCGAAGTGCGAAAAACCGCGTTGCTGGGCGGCGTCGAGTCCCTGGCGGATCGTATCGCGCAACCACCGGTCGAGTTCATCCAGACCGGCGGCGATTTTCGCTTCCCGCTGGGCAATCCGTTTCGCCTGCGCCGCCGGATCGACATTTTTTTCGGCTTCGGCTTTGGTTTCGGCTTTTTTGGCTTTCGTTTCAGCCTTTTCCTGCCGACTGGCGAGCCATTCGGAAACCCAAGCGGGCGGTTCCTTTTGGGTCAGCGTCGCGGGCTGGGCGGCGGCGAGGAGAAAAAGGCCGAGGCCGTGTTTGCAGGGAAATTTCCGGCTCGGGCAGGAACATTTGAACGCCGGCCCGCTCAGGTCGATCTGCGTCTGGTAGGGCTTTGAACCGCTTCCCTGACATTCGCCCCAGAGTACGGCGTCGTCTCCGCCGAGCGTCACCCATTTACGAGGCGTGGCGAGGTCCTTGCCGGATTTGGCGGACGAGGCATCGGGTGCGAGCGCGAGGATTTGTTCCTGCGTGAAGTTCATTGATTCGGTCAGGTAAGAAAGAATGGGCAATCCTGCCCCAACTCGTCATTATCGGGCAAGCCGGCCCATCGGTACATCCCTCAACGTCTTTCAGATATTGACGGAACCAGGGCATTGCCTGATTTGTTCAACCGCGGTTTTCAAACCTTTATGACCGGGAAGAAAACGATGAACCAACCCACCCTTCACTTTCTCTGCGGGAAAATGGCCGCCGGGAAATCGACGCTGGCCAAACGACTCGCCGAAGAACACAGCGCAATCCTGATTTCGGAGGATATCTGGCTGCAACGGCTTTATCCCGATGAAATCAGGACGTTTGAAGACTATGTGAAATATTCGCGGAGGCTGAAAGCGGTGGCGGGGCCGCATGTCGAGGAACTTTTAAAACGTGGGATGTCGGTGGTTCTCGACTTCCCGGCCAATGTCCCGGTTACCCGCGAGTGGATTCGGGGCATTTTCGAGCGCGCCGGGGCCGACCATCTCCTGCATTTCGTGGATACGGCCAATGACGCCTGCCTTGAACGGCTCGCCAAACGGAACCGGGAACTTCCCGAAGGCTCGAAAGAAATGTCGGAAACCGAATTTGAAGCCATCACGGCACTTTTCGTCGCTCCGACGGATGCCGAAGGATTCAAGGTTCGGCGCTATCCGTGACTTTCTTCGTTCGAGGTCACGAAACCGGGATCGGTGGTGCTTCGGTCCCCGGCAAATGAGGACTAAAGATTAAAAAATCTCGTTATCAGAATCAGGTTTCAAAAAAATCATTTCCTGGTGGAGGAAAGATCGAGTTTGACGACGTTCTCGGCGGCAAACCACCGATACACCAGCAATACCCCGATCACGCCCGCGAAGAGTGTCGGAATCGTCGTGTCGGCCTTGGCGAACAAATAAAAATGCCCAGCCGCCGCAATCGCCGCGACGTAGGTCAGTCGGTGCAGGCTCGCCCATCGTTTCCCGCCCAGCCGCTTCACCATCCGGTTGGTCGAAGTCACCGCCAACGGGACCATGACGAGAAAGGCCAGCATTCCGAAAAAAATGAACGGCCGTCGCAAAACGTCGATTCCCACGGCTTTCAGGTCGAAACTTTTGTCAAACCACATATAAAGGGAAAGATGGAGCGCGCCGTACCAGAAGGCGAACAGTCCCGTCATCCTCCGAACGCGAATCAGCCAGTTCTGATCGAGCAGCCTCCGCAGGGGGGTTACCAAAAGGGTGAGGGTCAGGCTCACAATGGCCATTAATCCGGTCATCCGGATGAGGAATTCGAGCGGGTTCGCCCCCATTCGTCCGAGGGAAAAATCAACGGCGGCCAGAACCGGCGGCAATAACCCGTTCAGGAGAACCGCAAACTTGGTAAGTCGAACATTCGAATCGGATTGCTTCATTTCAGCTCCTCGGCCCCGAAGGGTCCGGAAGACGGACCAGAGGCCATGAAAAAAGGCATGCCGGAAAGCCATAAAAAAATTGACTTCATTGAAACCGGGCGAATAGTATCCCTTCAAACAGTCAACGCTTTACGCATTACCCAACGAGTGAGTGGCGCCAGCAGTATCCGGCAGCCGTCACGGTGACTGAAACACCATCTCCCAAAGGAGTGTTGCAATGAACCGTGCTTGCCGCAGTTCGTGGTTTGTCGTCAATACCTTTCTCCTCGCGGTCGGGCTTGCGTTCACATCCCCGGCTAGCGCACAGGACATGAAAGCGGCGGTCGCCACCATCGGGGGCGGCCTTCTCGGCGATGGTGTTCAGGAATCCAAACCACCGGCGGGCGGTTCCGGCGGGGCGAGCGTTCCCAAGATCACCATTCCGCAAATGGATGTCCCCGGGGCAGAAGGCAAATCCTCCGTCAAGAAAACCAGTACCTCCCAGAGCGGCGACATCGGCGATCCTCTTCAGGACCGGTGGCGCATCGGGTTCCCGGAATGGAACCGCATTGTAAAAGGAAATATTTTCAACCCGTATCGGCAGAATGTTCTCAAGGGTGACTACCCGATTATTGGTCAGCATACGTTTCTGGTCCTGAATCTCGAGAGTGAAACGCTCGTCCTGACCCGACGGCTTCCGGTGCCTTCCGACGTCAACTCGGTCCGCCCCGGCCAGTCCGAGTTTTTCGGACGTGGCGAACAATTCATCAATAATCAGAAAGTCGTTCTGTCCGCCGAAATATTCCACGGCGACACCGCTTTCAAACCAATTGACTTCCGTCTCCGCTTTACCCCGGTCTTCAACATCAACTACGTCCTGACCCGTGAAAACGGTCTGATCAACCGGGACGTCCGGAAGGGAACGACCCGTGTCGATACCCATTTCGGGATGCAGGAAGCATTTTTTGAAGTTCGTCTCGGCGACACTCCCCGGGTGTTCCCCTTCCTGCGTGGTCGGGGAAGCCGCGGCGGGCACAGTCCGTTCTTCGATACCACTTCCCTGCGGGTCGGCATTCAGCAATTCAATTCCGACTTTCGCGGCCTGATTTTTGATGACTTCAATCTTGGCGCCCGCCTGTTCGGGAACTTCCGCGACAATAAATGGAATTTCAACGCCGCTTTCTTCCACATGCTGGAAAAAGACACGAACAGCGGCCTGAATACCTTTGACCTGCGGGATCAGCGGGTCTACATCGCGAACCTCTACCGGCAGGATTTCATCAAGCCCGGCTACACGACCCAGATCAGCGTTCACTACAATGACGATCAGCCGAGCGTGAAGTACGACCAGAACAACTTTCTCGTCCGTCCGGCGCAGGTCGGTCAGGTTCGCCCGCACAGCGTTAAAGCCGGCTATTTCGGTTGGACCGGAAATGGACACTTCCGCCGGATCAACATCAATCACGCATTCTATCAGGTCATCGGTCGCGACAGCTTCAACCCGATTGCCGGACGGGGCACCCGCATCAATGCCCAAATGGCGGCGCTCGAACTGTCCATGGATCGCGACTGGCAACGGTTCAAGGTTTCCGGCTTCTTCTCGTCGGGGGACGACAACACCCGCGATGGTACGGCGAGCGGATTCGACTCGATTCTCGACAACCAGGTCTTCGCCGGCTATGAAAACAGCTTCTGGAACAGTCAGGAAATCCGGCTGACTCGGGCAGGGGTTGCACTGACGACTCAAAACAGCCTTATTCCAAGCCTCCGAAGCAGCAAAACCCAGGGCCAGGCGAACTTCGTCAATCCGGGAATCATTGTCGCAAACGTCCAGTACGAAGCCGAAGTCAAACCGAAACTCCGTCTCGCACTGAACCTGAACTATCTCCGGTTTCATCGGACAGGGGTTCTCAAGGACCTTCTTTTCCAGCGCCATATCGGCAGCAACATCGGTATCGACTACGGCGCGGGAATCATGTTCCGTCCGCTGCTCAGCGAAAACATGATCATCAAGGCGGGGGTGAACTTCATGCACCCGCTCGACGGTTTCAAGGATATCTTTAACTCAAATTGTTCCGGGCTCGGCTGCGGTCAAGGGTCGAAGCTTCTCTATTCGGTGTACTCGAAGGTTATTTTCACGTTCTGATCGCGTGAACCAACTTCGCCATCTCCGGTTGTACGTTTGTTGTTCTTCGAACTTCGCGCGTTCCTGACCTTAGGAAGAGGCAATACGCTCATGCAAACTCCGCAGATTCGATCACGACTCAAATTGGTTTCCTGCTGCGTCCTTCTGGGCGCGGCCTTCTTTGCCGTGTGTTTCCAGTCGCTGACGCCCCGCGCCACCGCCCGTGCCGCCACCGGCGGGGCCTCCCAGCCCGTGGCCGACGCGAAGAAGGATGCCGCCCCGGCCGCGCCAGTCAACAGCTCTGCCGCCCGGTCAACCATTTACAAATCCTCGAAGGACAAGACCGAGGACGACTGGAAGCTCCAGAACGGCAACGACAGCGGTTGTCTCACCTGCCATACAGGCTACACGGACGGCGACAAGAATGCCCACGCGCTTCCTGACGGCGGCAAAATGAATCTGGGCCGTGAAATCACCTGCGTGTATTGCCACGGCGGGAACGGCGAGGTTCAAAAACCCGGCAGCGCCGAGCAGGGACAGCCAGCCTACATCAAGGCGCAGAACGAAGCCCATCCGCAACCCAAAAACAAGAAACTCTGGAAGCGGAAGGACGGCTCGACCAATTCGCGGAATCCGGAGATCGCCTACACGGCCCTTCTCAAGGAAGACGTCGAATTCGTCCGCTTCGTCAATCCGGGCGACCTTCGGGTGGCCGACGTGACCTGCGGGGAGTGCCACAACAAGGACACCAAGGCCGACAACGAAGCCTTCCTGGTGGATAAGGCCAAAACCTCGATGATGACCCACACCGGCTTTTTGTGGGCGGCGGCGCTATACAACAACGGCGCTTACCCCTACAAGAATTCCCGCTGGGGAGAAAGTTATAACCAGGACGGTGCGCCCCAGATTCTGTACACGCACAAGCAGCCGACGGCGTCCGAAACGAAATACCGGAACATCATCCCCTACCTGACCCCGCTGGCGCGGTGGGAAGTCACCCAGCCGGGAAACATTCTGCGCGTGTTTGAACGTGGCGGACGCAAGATCAGCGAAGTCGGCAACCCGATCCCCGAGTCCGACAACGCCGGTCTTCCGGAAATCAAACTCAGCCCACGCGGTCTCGGAACGGTGCTGAGAACCGACCCGGTGTTCCTCGGACTTCAGAAAACCCGCCTCGTTGACCCGATTACGCACATGCTCGGTACCAACGACCAGCCGGGGGATTACCGGTCAAGCGGCTGCACGGCCTGCCACACGCCGTACGCCAACGACCGTTCGCTGGTCAACTCCTCGAACAAGTTCGATTACGCCCATACCAACAACGGAACGACGCTGACCAAGGACCCGACCATTCCCAAGGATGAACCCGGTCACCCGATCCGTCACCGTCTGACCAACGCGATTCCGACCAGCCAGTGCATCGTCTGCCACATGCACCCCGGCACGAACATGCTCACGCCCTACGAAGGGTTCCTCTGGTGGGACAACGAAACCGACGCCCGGAACATGTATCCGAAGGACGGTCCGAAGCGGACCGACGAGGAAATGGAAAACATCCAGCGGCACAACCCGGAAGGCGCTTCCAAGCGCGGAAACTGGGGTGACCGGAAGTTCCTCGCCGAAATCACCACCAACGTCAACCCGACCAATCAGCGGACGCAATTCGCCGATTTCCACGGTCATGGCTGGGTGTACCGTGCGATCTTCAAGCAGGATCGCAAAGGCAACCTGCTCGATGAAGACGGGAACGTCGTCAACACCGTTTCCGCCCAGCAGTTGAAAGATGCGGTTGCCTACACCTCAAATGGGGTTGAGGTGAACAAGCATAAATCCGATCGTCCGGGTCAGCCGGTCCACCTCAAGGACATTCACCTTGAAAAAGGCATGCACTGCGTGGATTGCCACTTCTCGCAGGACGGTCACGGTGACCGCAACCTGTATGGCGAACCCCGCGCGGCGGTCGAAGTCAGTTGCCAGGACTGCCATGGCTCCATCTACGCCAAGGCCAATCCGAAAACGCTGACCACCGGTTTCGCTGGCGGTGCACGGAAGAAAGGCCCCGACTCGCACGAAGGCTTCACTTCCCGCAACAAGACCAAGGCCGACGAAAAGGCCACGGGAAGCAACACGCTCGACACCTACAAAGCCCGGACCGTTTTTGATCGTGACCCGTCCAAGCGTCGCCCGAAGGGCTATCGCCAGGCATCGGTCATCGAAGTTCCGACCAGTGGTCCGTACAAGGACAAAGTCATCCAGTACTCAATGGTTGACCCCGAGAAGTTCTGGGTGGTTGTTCAGACGGTGGACACCGTGACGCCCGGCAACGAGCACTACAACGAAAAATCCCACTACGCCAAGATGATTATGAAGGGCGACCAGTGGGATCCTAACGCCAAGCCGGACGAAAAGAAGGATCTTCAACTGGCCCACAACGACCAGAAGATGACCTGCTACGCCTGTCACTCGGCCTGGATGACCAGTTGTTTCGGTTGCCACCTTCCGATGTCGGCCAACCGCAAGCACGAAAACCATCACTTTGAAGGTGACGAGTCCCGCAACTGGACGGCCTACAACTTCCAGGTTCTGCGAGACGACGTCTTCATGCTCGGCATTGACGGCACGGCAACGGGCAATCGCATTGCCCCGGTCCGCTCCTCAAGCGCCTTGGTGGTGGGTTCGCAGAATGCTAGCCGTCTCTGGACCTACTCACAGCAACAGACGATTTCCTCGGAAGGTTATTCGGGACAAGCGATGAACACGCACGTTCCGCACACCGTCCGGGCCAAGGAAACCAAGGGTTGCGTTGATTGCCACGTTTCCGAAAACAATGACAACAACGCCATCATGGCTCAGTTGATGTTGCTCGGAACGAACTATGTCAACTTCCTCGGTCGGTATATCTACGTTGCCGAAGGTCATCACGGCGTTTCGGCGGTGGTCGCCACCGAACGCGATGAACCGCAGGCGGTCATCGGCAGTACCCTGCACGAAATCGCCTATCCGAAGGAATTCAAGAAGCATCAGCAGAACGGACAGCAGCTCAAGGAGTCTTATGAACACCACGGGCATGTCCGGAGCCTTCAGATGCGCGGTGAATATCTCTACACGGCGGAAGGCGAAGAGGGCGTCCATGTGTACGACATCGCCAATATCGACAATAAGGACTTTTCCGAACGCATAACCACTGCACCTGTATCACCGCTTGGTCAGAAGTTTTATGTGAAGACCAAGTACGCCACGGCCATTGCCTCGCCAACCACGCTGGGGGTTGATCCGACCCGTCAGCAGTTCCCCGAAAACGAAGAGCAGAAGGTCAGCATGGTTTACGCTTACCTTTATGTCTCAGACCGCGAGGAAGGGCTGGTCATGATTCTCGCCGCCACCCTGCTGGACGGCGACCCGAACAACAACTTCCTGAAGAAGGACATCACCTTCAACCCGAACGGCATTCTGAACGGGGCGGAAAACATCACCGTGGCGGGCAACTACGCGTACATCGTGTGCGACAAGGGCCTGGTCATCGTGGATGTCTCCTGCACCAACTGCCTCAAGGTCGTTTCGGTGGTGGAAGGCTTCAAGAAACCGACCAGTGTCGCGGTTCAGTTCCGGTACGCCTTCGTGACGGACGAGGAAGGTCTCAAGGTCGTGGACATCACCATGCCCGACAAGGCCAAGCTCGTTCCGGAAGCCAAGGTTGACCTGCATCACGCGCACAACGTGTATGTCGCCCGCACCTACGCCTACGTTGCGAACGGCGCTGACGGAGTCGCCATCATCGACGTGACCAATCCGGAAGCGCCGAAGCTGGACCAGATGTTCAACGCGGGTGGTCAGATCAACGATGCCCACGACGTGAAGGTCGGGATGACCTGCGCCAGCGCCTTCGCCTATGTGGCGGACGGCAAGAACGGCCTCCGGGTGGTCCAGCTCACTTCGCCCGAAACCGAAGCCAACAACTACGGTTTCAGCCCGCGGCCGAACCCGCGCCTGATCGCGACACACCACACGAAGGGTGAATCAATCGCCATTTCAAAGGGTCTTGATCGTGATCGCGGGGTTGATGAAAGCGGCAACCAGCTTGTTGTTTTCGGTCGCCGTGGCGCTCGCCCCTTCAAGCTCGACGAAATGCGGAAGCTGTTCCTCAAACCGGACGGCACCGTTTATCGGGTGAGCAGCGAAGTTCCGAAGACGGCTCGCAAGGGCTGGGCCGCTCAGGAAACCGGCAAGCCTTCCGGAAGCGGCTTCTCGTGGCTCTCGCCGTTCGCGTGGCTCGGCGGCCTGTTTGCCGTGGTCATCGTTCCGTTTGCGATTCGTCGGCGGAAGTTCTAACAACGCCCGAATCGTGTTGGTGAATCGTTTGGGCAGTCGTGATCGCGGCTGCCCAGACCTATTTGTTCAGGAAGGTCGGCACGCGTGCGGAATCTGCCAAGACTGGTCGCCATCGTTGGGTTTGTCGTTCTCGCCGGGGGAATGTGGTTTGGATTCGCCCAGCAACCCGCCGCTTCCCAACCCAAACCAGCGGCTCAGACGCCGCCGGCATCCAAGCCGGAAACTCCCCAGCCCCCGATTTACCCGGCCATGGAGAAGAAGCTGGATGGCGGTTATTTCCAGCATTCCGACCACCCCACTGGAGACGTGGCGGTTTACGACAAGGAACAGATGCAGGTGAACGGAGGTCGGGCGACCATCAAGCTCGACTGTAACTTCTGCCATCTGGTCGATGACAAGGAAGTTCGAAATTCAGGATTCGGCGAATATCCGTACGAGTCAAAGGAAGTGGTCGAAAAAACCAAGGGCACCAAAATGAAATCCGCCCTCGACCATACCGCCTGTACCGTCTGTCACAATTTCAGGCCGCCAACAGGAAACCGGACCAAACTCGTCCGATGGCAGCAAATGTGCGCCGTCTGCCACCAGGGATCGGCACTCAACAAGAACATCAATCCCTTCCCTTTCGAGAAGCGCCAGACCCAGTTCGGTGCGCTTTACTCGCACAACCTTTCCGCCCATGTGAAGCTGGAGTGCGAAACCTGCCACGCCGTACAGGCCATGCGGCCAACGGCCGAGTCGAAAAATCTGTTTTCCTCGCGTCCGGAACACCGGGAATGCTTCATCTGTCATATCGAGAAAGCCAAGGAGCTGACCGGCAACGAAGCCGCCAAGCCCTATGCCAGCGACTGTGCTGGATGTCATACGCAGGAAACCTCGCCGGACCGGACACTCTTCCGATTCCCGGTCTACACGGCCCTGACCTCCGAATTTCAGCATGGGGGTGCCCACGCGGTTTTCAACAAACAGTGGAATCCGGCAAAGCCGTTCGAAACCATTGAATTTCTCACCAAGCTGGGCAAGGTTCCTCCTACCCAGGCGATGACCCATCCGGACTCCGCTGCGAAACAGACCACGCTTTCCTGCAAGAGTTGTCACGGAAATCTGTTGGTCCTGTCCAAGGAACTTCGGGACGCTCGTCCGAGGAAAGGCAAAAAGGACGAAGCGACATTTAAAAAGGAAAAGCTGGATTGGGACTGGCGAGTACAGGTTGAAGCCCGACGCAACCCGACCTATCCGGCCAGTCAGGCTTGCATCGGCTGCCATACCTTCGAGAAAATCGAAAAGGATGAGGCAAATCCGAAATTCCAGAAAATCGATCGCTTCCCGGTTTTCATTCCAGGTCAGAACACGTTTGGGACGGTCTTCAACATCGGCAGTTGCGATTCCTGCCACCCATCCGACGTGACCAAGCGCGGGACGCCGGAAAGCCACAAACTCCGCCGCCCGAAACCCGCCGCCCCCCCGAGCGGCAAGCCCGGACTTTAACCGGACGCAGCCAGTCGGAAACGGAGTGTCCTCCCAATCGGCCTCCGTTTCCGAAAACGACTTTCAACTGAAATCCCATCCCGGAACCGACGTGGTGCGATATGCGCATTTTCCCTTTTCCAACATCCGACGGACGTCGCGCGGCCAGAACACTTGTTCTTTCCTTTTTCATTATCGGACTGGTCGGGTTCTTCGCCGCCTCCTGCTCGCGAAACGAACCACCCAAACCGGGAAGCCAGAAACCAATCCAACAGGACACTTTTGACCTCGGGCCGATTACGCCGGTCAAGATTTCTCCCGAGAAGGACCTCAAGAAGTTTCTGCACACTGACCACACCGAACAGGTGGACAAACGGCTCAACTGCAACTATTGCCATGGGGTCGAGGCCAATCTGGTCAAAATCAATTCAAACCCCAATAACGAAAAGGAAGCCAACAAGCCGCCTTTTTCAGGTCACAGCAGTTGCATGGCCTGCCACATGGCCGAATTCACCCAGACGAAATCAAACGCGGCGGAGTGGTCCGGTCTGTGTTACGCCTGCCACAAGCAGGTCGGTATCGACAAGGACGCGGGCTTTAATCAGATGAAGCCCTTCCCGGCCCGCCTCAGCCACAACATCTACTTCACCCCGGAACAGCATCAGGAACACACCAAGTACACCTATCCGGGCGACGATCCCAAGCACGCCGGGAAAAAGGCTGAATGCGAAACCTGCCATGAAGTCCAGAAAGGTGGACCGGCGGTCGATTTCAAGGCCCATGTCACCTGTTACGCCTGCCACCGGACCAATGAGTTCAAACCGCCCGCCATCGGCGTGAAGTCGGACGTAAAACCAGGCGCGCTGGCATCCGGTGCCTGCAACACCTGCCACCAGGATTCAAACAAACCCGAGGACTTGCGGCCCTTGGACGTCAAGATGAGCGGTGTCCGGTCATACCAGTTCAAATTCACCCACCGCGAGCATGAAAAAGCGGCGAATTGCACCTCCTGTCACAATATCAACGGTTCCTACGCAACGCAGGTCAGTTCGCCCAAAGCCAAACAGCACAACGGCGGAACCAAATCCGCCGCCGGTCAGGGTTGCTTCAGTTGCCACAACGACCAGCGGGTATTTGGCGACCTGAACGCCCAGAACTGCATCAGGTGTCATACACCGGCTCAACTCGGCCCGGCTTTTTCGGCGCAACCGTCCGCTTCGGCTGGGAGCGCAAACAACGATCTTGCCAAGAAATGAAATTCGAGTTCGAAGAAAGTGTTGGCGCGGGGCCGGAAACTTCGTGTATCTTTCGGCCCCGAAGCGAGACACATTAAAACCAACGGATTTCATCGCGGGCGCATCGGACGGCTGATTCAAATCAAGATTTGAGCCTCGATAAACCGCGAGAGGAGCTGAGTATGAAGCGATTGCTGATCGCACTTTATGTTTGCGGCGCCGGTTTTCTGATTGCCGGATGCGCGACGACCAATACCAAACTCGCCAGCGCCACCCCGGCCCCTGCGCCCAAGGCGGCTCTGGCCGCCGCATCCGAAGAAGCCGAAGGAAGCAAGACGCTTCCAGGCAAGCTGGTCTTCGACAACCAGGACGATCCGAAAAACACCAAATACGCGGGCTACAAGGACGGCAAGGACAAAGCTCCGTTCGATCACAAGCAACACGTCGATTACAAAGGCTCCACCTGCGTCACCTGCCACCACACGAACTCCACCAAACTCGTCGATTCCGGCGGTACCGCCAGCGAGTTCGTCATGAAGTGTACGGCGTGCCACACCGACACCGACAAGACCCCGTCGCCGTTCGAGGGCACGCACGAAACCGAAAAGTTCAAGGGCAAGCCCTCGCCGGAAGCTGAAATCGCCTTCCACGGCCCGGATGCCTCGGGCGGCAAGGCCGGCGCTGCGGGCTGCATCACCTGCCACAAACAACTGGGCAAGGAATTCCCCAAAGCTGGCAAAGTCACCTCCTGCGGCGACTGCCACACCGGCAAGGATTCCTAAACCGATCTGAAACCGCGGCGGGCGAAGTTCAACCGAACTTTCGCCCGCTTTTTCGTTTTCGGGCATTTTTCGCGCCCACACGGACCCACTCGTGGAAAAGTCCAGTCTCAAATCGCTCCTCGTCGGAATTTGCATCGGTGCCGGTCTGGGTTACGGATTCTTTAAACTCACATCCGGCCCCGGCCCTGCCGCCGCCGCCAATGCCAAGCCTGAACCGGCCGCCCAGAAACCTGCTCCCCCCCTTGCGCCCGAACAGATGAAATCGCTTCCCAACGGGCACCCGTCGCTTGACGGTGGGGATGCCAAACCGGCCGATCCTGCCACCGCCAATGCCGCCGTGGACAACGCCAAACGAGCGGCCAATGCGGATATTGGCAATTTCGTCGCCCAGATGGATGCCGCCGCCGCCCTGTATCAGGCCAAACGGTTTGAGGAAGCCCTCGAATTTCTCAACCGGGCCAGGGTCCTGCGGCCCGACAATGCCGACGCCCTGATTGCCCTGGGGGTTACCTCGTCGGAAATGGGCAAGTACGATGAAGCGTCAACCTGGCTTCGCAAGGCACTCGCACAAAACGAAAACGATGCCGAAACCCGCACCGAACTCGCCCTGGTGCTCCTGAAGAAAAAGGACTATGCCGGAGCGCTTTCCGAAGCCGAACGAAGTCTGAAAACCGCGCCGAATCAGGAACGGGCCCTGGAAATCGTTGCCCGAACGGCCATTGAACTCAAAAACGCCCCCAAAGCCGAGGAAGCCATCAAGCGAATTTCCGCCCTCAATCCCGGTAACCCAAGCCTCGATTCCCTCAACCAGTCACTCAAGAGAGGAAAAACGTCATGACCCCAACTGACCAGTCCGCCATTGTCGAAGTGGCTTCGCTTGCTTCCGGAAGACGTTCCCTGCTCAAGGCGGGAATGGCCGCCGGACTGTTGAGCGTTGCGTCCGTCTTCGGGAACCGGGCCGATGCCGTCCAGAAAACCGGCAAGGCCGGTGATATCGATCTGATGAATGTGGCTCTCGTCCTCGAACACCAGGCCATTGCCGCCTATGACCTCGGTGCGGCAAGCGGACTTCTCAAAGGCGACGCGTTGGCACTGGCGGTACATTTTCAGAACCAGCACAAAGCGCACCGCGATTTGCTGACCGACACCATCAAGAAATTCGGAGGCGCTCCGAACCAGCCGCTTGCCAAATACGAATTTGCCGACGCGGCGAAAATCAAGACGGCGGAAGACGTTCTCGTTTTCGCCCTCGGACTCGAAGCGGGCGCGACCTCGGCCTACCTCGGCACGCTGACGAAATTCGCGACCAAGGAACTCATCCCGATTGTCGGCGGCATTGCCTGCGACGAGGCCCAGCACGCCGCGGCCATTCGCATGGCCCTCAAACAGCAGCCCGCGCCGGACGCCGTCGTGAAGTAAGTTTCTTTTTCTTCCATTTTCTTTTACGTTCCCGCCGCCGTTTCTCTTCACCGAAGCGGCGGCGGTTTTCACGTCGCCCGTTATTCATCTCACCGCTCGATTTTTCCCGACGAGGTTTCATCACGATGCTTTTCGGAAAAGCTCCCCGTTTGCTTGCGCTGCTGACGGCGGTCACTCTCGTGGCCGGACCGTCCGCAACTTTCGCGCGCGGCCTCGCGCCGCAAAAAGATGAGAAAAAAGACACCAGGAAAGACGACAAAAAAGACGAAAAGAAAGAGGAGAAAAAGGAGGACAAGAAACCGGCTGACCCGCTGAATTCGGGAACGTTTTCGGGCCTGCGCCTCCGCTCCATCGGCCCCTCGGTGGCCTCCGGCCGGATCGTCTCCCTTGCCGTCGATCCCCGCAATCGAAGCCGGTTCTTCATGGCCGCCGCATCCGGCGGTGTGTGGAAAACCGTCAATTCGGGCGTTTCCTGGCAGCCGGTGTTCGACCGGGAAAATTCCTTTTCCATCGGCTGCGTGGTCATGGACCCGAACAACCCGGCGCGCATCTGGGTCGGGTCGGGTGAAAATAACTCGCAACGCAGCGTTTCCTACGGGGACGGGATTTATCGGTCGGACGACGACGGACGCTCGTGGAAAAACATGGGCCTCAAAACGAGCGAACACATCGCCCGGATTCTCGTCGATCCGCGCAATTCCGATACCGTGTATGTCGCGGCGCAGGGACCGTTGTGGAAGGAAGGCGGCGAACGCGGCCTTTTCAAAACGACCGATGGCGGCAAAACCTGGAACTGCGTCCTGAAAATCAGCGACAACACCGGCGTTTCCGACGTCGTGATGGACCCGCGCAACCCGGACGTCCTCATCGCCTCGTCCTATCAGCGGCGGCGGCATGTCTGGACGCTCATCGACGGCGGCCCGGAATGCGCCATTCATAAATCCACCGACGGCGGCGCGACATGGCGGAAAGTCACCTCCGGCCTGCCAGGTTCGGAAATGGGCCGTATCGGTCTCGCGATTTCACCGGCCAACCCGGATGTCGTTTACGCCACCATCGAGGCGGCGGAAGGCAACGGAGGCATTTTCCGGTCCGGCGACCGGGGTGAGACGTGGGAAAAACGCAACGGTTTCGACACCACCGCGATGTACTACGGCACGATTTTCGCCGATCCCAGGAACGCCGACCGCATTTACGTCATGAACTTCATGATCATGGTGTCGGATGACGGCGGACGCACGGTCCGGCCCATGCCGACCCGGAATAAACACGTCGACAATCACGTCATCTGGATTGACCCGAACGACCCGAATTACTACCTCGTCGGCTGTGACGGCGGCCTGTATGAAACCTTCGACCGGGCCGCCAACTGGCAATTCAAGGCAAATCTTCCGATTACGCAGTTTTATGACGTGTCGGTGGACAACGACCTTCCCTTCTACAACGTCTACGGCGGGACGCAGGACAACAATACCCTCGGCGGGCCTTCCCGAACCCGCAACTCGCACGGTGCCACCAATTCCGACTGGTTCGTGACAGTCGGGGGCGACGGCTTCCACTCACGGGTGGACCCGGAAGATCCCGACACGGTCTATTGTGAATACCAGTACGGCAACCTGTTCCGCTTTGACCGCAAGACGGGCGAACGGGTCGGCATCCAGCCCAAAACCGAAAAGGGCGAACCGCCCCTGCGCTGGAACTGGGATTCCCCGCTCATCATCAGCCCCCACTCGCACACCCGCATCTACTTCGCCGCCAACCGGCTGTACCGCTCGGACGACCGCGGGGACTCGTGGAAACCGGTGTCGGGCGACCTGACCCGCCAGATCGACCGGAACAAGCTGCCCGTGATGGGCAAGGTGTGGGGACCTGACGCGGTGGCGAAAAACGCCTCGACCTCGTTTTTCGGAAACATCACGGCGATTGCGGAATCCCCGAAAAAGGAAAATCTGCTATTCGTCGGCACCGACGACGGGCTGCTTCACATTTCCGAAGACGGCGGGACCAACTGGCGCAAGCTCGACAAATTCCCCGGCGTGCCCGACATGACCTATGTGAGCCGGATCTTCCCCTCGCAGTTCGACGCGAACACCGTTTACGTCGGATTCGACAACCATAAAATGGGCGATTTCGCGCCGTACCTTTTGAAATCGACCGACCTCGGGAAGACCTGGACCTCCGTCACCGGAAATCTCCCGGCGCGCGGGTCGGTCCTCGCCATTGCGCAGGATCACATCAACCCGAGTCTTCTGTTTGTCGGTACCGAATTCGGCCTGTTCTTCTCGATTGACGACGGCAAGAAGTGGACGCAACTCAAGGGCGGCCTGCCGACCATTCCGGTTCGCGACATTGCCATCCAGAAGCGTGAAAACGACCTCGTCATCGCCACCTTCGGTCGCGGTTTTTACATTCTGGACGACTACACCCCGCTCCGGCTCGTGAAGCCTGAGACACTCGAACAACCCGCCCAGCTTTTCCCGGTCAAGGATGCCCTGCTCTATATCGAAGCCGATCCACTCGGGGGTGGTCAGAAGGGGTCGCTGGGTGAAAGCCTTTACACCGCGGCCAATCCGCCCTTCGGCGCCATCTTCACCTATTTCATGAAGGAAGGGCCGAAAACGAAGAAGGACAAGCGCAAGGAGGCCGAAGAAAAGGGCAACGCCCCCTACCCCTCGAACGATGAACTCCGGGCCGAAGCCGAGGAAGAATCCCCGACGGTGATTCTCACCATCTCGGATTCGGCGGGGAAAGTCGTCCGGCGGATTCAGGGTCCGGCGTCGCCGGGAATGAACCGCGTCGCCTGGGACCTCCGGACGCCCGCGCCGGTCGTTTCCAATGTCACCTTCGATCCGAACAACCCCTTCGCCGACATCCCCTCCGGCTGGCTCGTGCTGCCGGGAACCTACAGCGTATCGGTCGCCAAGCGGGTTGACGGCGTCACGACCCAGCTTGCCGGACCGCAAAACTTCACCGTCAAGCTGCTCGACAAGCGGTCCGAGGCCGACATTCAGGCGCTGGCGGCCTTCCAGAAGAAGCTGCTCGGACTGCAACGGGCCATGAACGGTGCCCTCCAGACCACTGGTGACCTGAAATCGCGGATTTCCGCCATCAAACGGGCGCTCATGGATACGCCCGGGGCCGACCCGAAATTGATGGATGACGCCGTTGCCATCGAGAAGAAGCTGAACGCCATGTCGATCCGCCTGAGCGGCGACTCGGTCATCGCCGCCCGCAACGAAAACGTTCCGCCTTCACTGGCCGACCGGCTGTTCGAAGTGGTGGCGGAACAATCCTCGACGCTTTCGAAACCGACCCGCACCCACGAACGGCAGTATGAAATCGTCGCGGGCGACTTCCAGCAATACCTCGCCGAGTTGCGAGCGCTGGTCGAAGGCGACCTGACCCGGCTCGAAAAGGCGATGGAGGCGGCGGGCGCGCCCTACACGCCGGGACGTCTCCCGGAATGGAAGGACGGCCAGCCGTAACCGGAACGGAAAACACTGCTTCGCCAAAAGGACGGGTTCACAACCCGTCCTTTTTTTCGGAACATTAAAAATTTCCCCAAAGGGTCGCAGGGGAAACATTTTTACAATACATTCCGAGCAATCTTCGCCCCAAGCGATTCGGAACAGCCGAGTCCGAGTGTTTTCCCGAGCCATCGAGCGGAACCCCGGAAGCGGTTTTTGCGCCCCCGAAGCGATACCTCCGAACCGACAATGAAATGACCTTTTTCCCCGGCGAGATTCCAGTCGTCCTCGTGGTTGACGACGACGCGCAAGCGCGAAACCTGCTGAAGAGATTTCTCGAACGTGACGGATTCCGGATACTGGAAGCCAAAAACGGTGAGGAAGCCCTCCGTCTGGCCGAGACGATTACTCCGGATTTGGTACTGCTCGACATCCAGATGCCCCTGATGGACGGGATTCAGGCTTGCGCGGAGTTTCGCAAGCGCCCGGAAACCAGCCTGGTGCCGATTCTGATGCTGACCGGGATGGTGGACGAGGGCAGCATCGAACGGTCGTTCGCCGTCGGCGCAACCGATTACCTCACGAAACCGGTCAATCCGTCGGCCCTTCGCTTCCGGGTCGCCCGCCTGATCGGGGCCTACCGGGCGGACCGCCAGCTTCGGGAAACCGAAGGCCGGATTCAATCGGTCGTTCGGCATGCCTCGGACGCCATCATCACGCTCGACCAGTCGCTGAAGGTGATTTCGGCCAATCCCTCGGCGGAACGGTTGTTCGACTGCCCGGCGACCGATCTGACGCAACGGACAATTTCCGACCTGATCGCGCTGGACCTGACGAAACTGACGGAAACCAGCGTGCCGGTGGAAACCGAAATCCGGCTTTCCACGGCCCGGCGGAAAGCCATCGAGGTCACCAGCGGCGACTTCATCTCGAACGGGAAGCTGTTCTACACGCTGATCATCCGCGACATTTCCGAACGCAAGAAGGCCGAGAACCAGCTTCGGAACTCCCAACTGCTGCTTCAATCAACGCTCGACACCCTGTCGGCGCACATCGCGATTCTCGACCGCGACGGGACGATTCTTGCCGTCAACGAGGCGTGGAAACGGTTTGCCCGCGATAACGGCCTGCCCGACGGGAAATTCGGCGTCGGAATCAACTACCTCAGACTCTGCGAACAGGCGACCGGCCCCGAAAGCGACGAGGCGCGGGCCTTCGCCAACGGCGTCAGACAGGTCATTCAGGGGAAACGCGAGAGCTTCCGGCTGGAATATCCGTGCCACGGCCCGCAGGAAAAACGGTGGTTCGTGGCCCAGGTGGCGAACTTTTTCGAAAACCCACTCGCCCCGGTGGTCATCGCGCACGAAGATTCGACCGACCAGCACGTCGCTCAGGAACGGCTTCGGCAGGCGAATCAGTTCATGAGCCGGGTCATCGAAGCCATTCCGGACGGAATCGGGGTCATCGACGCCCGGGGACGAATTCGTTTCGTCAACCGCAATCTGTCCCGCATCACGGGCGCGCATCAATCCGAAGTTTTTGAAAAACGGTTCGCCGGCTTCATCAGCCGCCGGAGCCGGGGAACGGTTCGGGAAGCGGTCCGGCGGCTGCATCGGCTCGAAGCGGAGGTCGAGGAAGTCGAAACGAGCCTCCGGCGCAAGGACGGCTGTTTCGTCCCTGTCCGGCTGTCGCTGGCGCGCGTGGCGGAAGACAACACCATCCTCGCCATCGTCGAGGACCTCACCGAGCGCAAGGCACTGGCCGAAGTTCTCCGCCGCCGCGACGAGGAATGGGTCGCCACGGTGGACGCCATCCCCGATTTCATTCTTCTCGAAGACACAAGCGGCATCCTCCGCCGGTGCAACAGTGCGGTCGCGGAATTTCTCGGGCAGTCCTACCGGAATCTCATTGGTTACTCGACGGTCGAACTCTTTTTCCCCGGCCAGTCGCTGGAACGAAAAACGATTCGCGCGGCCATCGGCGAACGCCAGGAATTTCAGTTCCCGGGCAGCGACCGGTGGTTTGAAATCAGCAGCTACTGGATTCCCCAGGAACGCGGCATCGGGACCGGGTGGGTTCACATCATCAAGGACATCACCAACCGGCGGCAGGCCGACCGGGCCATGCGCCGCCTCACGACCGCCATCGAGCAGATCGCCGAATCGGTCGTGATGCTCGACGGGCGGGGGCAAATCCAGTACGTCAACCCGGCCTTCGAAAAAGCCACCGGTGTGCATCGCTGGGAAGCCTACGAACGGAAGGTGTTCAAACTGTCGCTCGGCCCGGTTCAAACCGCCGTCCGGAAAGAAATCATCCGGACGCTCCTGGGAGGCCGCGAGTGGCACGGCATCTACACCGCGCGCCGTAAAAACGGGGGGATGTATCAGGAAGAAGCCTCCATTTCGCCGGTCTGGGACGAATCCGGGCGGCTTCAGAACATCGTCGCCGTCTGTCGCGACGTCACCGAGCAGCTTCGCTACGAATCCATCGCCGAGGCGGTCAACGTGATGGACACCGCCGGGTACATCTTTTCGGGCATCCGGCACGAAATGGGCAACCCGATCAATTCCATCAAGACCGCGCTCACCGTCCTGAGCCGTACCGAAAACCCTTCTCCCGAAACGGTTTCCAAGTATCTCGACCGTTCGCTGACGGAAATCGGGCGGGTGGAATACCTGCTGCGAACGCTGCGTTCCTTCAGCATGTTCGAGACGCCGGCCCTGGAACCGCTGCCGATCATTCCCTTCCTCGAACGGTTCTGTTCGCTCATCGAGGAGGATTTCCAGAAACGGGGCATCCGCATCGAACGGATTTTCGACGCGGACGCGGGAATCGCGCGTTTCGACCAGCGGGGACTCCATCAGGCCCTGTTGAACCTGTTCACCAATGCCGCCGATGCCCTCAAGGGCATCGAACACCCGACGATCACGCTTCAGGTGAGCCGCGGCGACCGGCTCATCAGCGTGATTGTCGCCGACAACGGCATCGGGCTGACGCCGCAACAGGCGGAACAGCTTTTCAAACCCTTTTTCACGTCGAAACCGCACGGCACCGGCCTCGGTCTGGTCATTACCAAAAAGCTCATCACCAAAATGAACGGAACCGTCGAACTCAGATCCGGCCTTACGCGCGGATGCGAGGCCATCGTTACGCTCGAAGCCATCCGACCGGAAAACCACGGAGGCGAATGACATGCTCACCACCACGCCGAAACGGATGCTGATTCTCGACGACGAACCGTTTTTCCGGGACGTCCTGGCCGACATCTTCAACGAGCGGGGGTTTTCGATTTCCATCGCCTCCAATCTGGAAGCCGCGCGCGTCCTCGTCCGACGGACGCCATTCGACATCGCCCTGCTCGACAACCATCTGCCCGACGGGAACGGCCTGTCGCTCGTCCCGGACCTGCTGAAATCCAACGAAGCGGTCAAAATTCTGTTGCTGACGGCCTTCCCGAGCTATGAAAACGCCGTCCAGGCGCTGAAATCGGGAATTCACGATTACCTTTCCAAACCCATTGAGGTGGACGAAGTGGTCCACACCGTGGAGCAACTGCTCCACACCACCGAACTTGAAAAAGTCGAGGAAGTTCAACGTTTTCAAGCACATCGGGAAAGCGAAGCGGCGCTCGTCGCCGGATCGGGGGCGCGGTTCGCGGAAATCCGCCAGCTTATGGACCGGGCCGCCGGGGCCGACGCGCGGGTGTTCATCACGGGTGAAACGGGAACCGGGAAAAGCCTCGTGGCGAAGGCCATCCACTACGCCTCGCGCCTCTCCGAAAAGCCGTTCATCGGGGTCAACTGCGCCGCCCTGCCCGAATCGCTCATCGAAGCGGAACTGTTCGGCGTTGAAAAAGGAGCCTTCACCGGGGCGACCGCCACCCGCAAGGGCCTGTTCGAACTGGCCGAGGGCGGAACGCTCTTTCTGGACGAAGTGGCCGAAATGCCGCTCCAGCTTCAGTCGAAACTGCTTGGTGTTCTTGAAGATCGCACCATCCGCCGCCTCGGAAGCGAGATTCAGCGAACGGTTTCGGTCCGCGTCATGACCGCCACCAACGTCGATCCCGAAAAGGCGGTCGAGGCCGGAACCTTCCGGCGCGACCTTTTCTATCGGCTGAACGTCATCCAGATTCACCTGCCTCCGCTGCGTGAACGTCTCGATGACCTTCCCGATCTCTGCCGCCACTTCATCGCGACGCTCGCGCCGGGTCGTGTTGTCGATATTGCCGAGGAGGAAATCACCCGCCTCGCCGAATACGATTTCCCCGGAAACGTCCGCGAACTTCGCAACCTTATCGAACGCAGCCTGATTCTCCACGACGGCCCGTTCATTTTTCCCTCCCGGCTGGTCTTCAGCCGCACGCCCCCGGGCGGACTCCCGCGCGTCGAAACACCCGACCGGCTCGCAGACGTCGAACGCACCCACATTCTCAGGTCCTTCGACCGAAACGGACGCAACCTCACGGCCACCGCCCAGGCGCTCGACATTTCCCTCTCGACCCTCCGCCGGAAGCTCACGGAATACGGCGTCCGGACGCCCTCCGCCTGATTCGCCCCTTCCATTTTGAAAGCCCCCCTTTCAAAACGACGCGCCGAAATGACACGGTGCGCGCGCGCGGCTTTCCAGAGAAAGCCATTACTCCTTTATTTTCAACAACTTGAAAAATGAAAAACCTTTGGCACGCGACGTGCATTTCATATCGACAAATCCACCGGGCGAAGTGAATCCAATGCCGACCGTCCTGATCGTCGATGATGAAAAACTGTTTTTGAGCAGCGTTTCCGAAGGAATCGCCGATGCGCTCGACGGAATCGGGATTCTGACGGCGGGCAACGGGTCGGAAGCCCTCGACACCGTTCGCCGGAACGCCGTGGACCTCGTGGTAACGGATTTGAAGATGCCGGTGATGGACGGCTTTCAGTTCCTCACGCACGTCATTTCCGAAAAGCCGGAAATCTCGGCCATCGTGATGACCGCGTTCGGCACGGCGGAAATCGAGAAAAGAGTCCGGAAGATCGGGGCCATCGGGTACATCGAGAAGCCCATCGACCTCCAGTTGCTCTCCGACATGATTCAGGACGCGCTCGCCAAACGCGGCGGCGGATTCCTGCGCGGCATCAATCTTTCAAGTTTTCTGCAACTGCTCGGCATCGAGCGGAAAACCTGCACGCTGAACATCCGGCAGGGACAGACCGTCGGCGTGCTGGTGTTGCAGGAGGGCGAACTGGTGAACGCCCGGACGGGCACGAAGGAAGGCGAGGAAGCCGCCTACGAAATCATCAGTTGGCCCAACCCCGAAATCGAAATGGGGACCATCGTCAAGAAGCAGGCCCGGTCGATCAACACTTCGCTGGACCAGCTTCTGCTCGACGCGCACCAGATTCTGGACGAGCGCATCCGCGACGAATCCCTTTCACCGGATAGACCAAAAACCTCGGACGGCTTGACCGCCGATACACTTCAACCTCCCGGCCCGCCCGCCGGACAGAATTCAAAGGAGCACATCGACATGGCGAACGTTAAGGACTCTCTCGTTGCGGTAATGGAAATCGAAGGCACGGTCGGCGCGGCCCTCGCCGACTGGAAAAGCGGCATGTGCCTCGGCACCATCGGCGGGACGCCGACCTACAATCTCGAAATCGCCGCCGCCGGAAACACGGAAGTCGTCCGTTCAAAGATGAAGGCGATGGCGAACCTCGGCATCAAGGAATCCATCGAGGACATCCTCATCACCCTCGACACCCAGTTCCACCTCATTCGACTGATTAAAAACTCGCCGAATCTCTTCTTCTACGTCGCGATCAAGAAGGAATCCGGCAACCTCGCCCTCGCCCGGCACAAACTGTCCCAGATCGAATCCAGCCTGACTGTCTGAGTCGGCGATTCGAATCAGAAACCACAAAACGCGGGCCGTTTCGGTTCCGCGTTTTTGCTTTTGTGTCCGGAACCGGACACCCTTCGTCCGACGCCGTACACCGGCGGTTTCCCCGACCGCCCCACGCACTATTCTTTTCAACAACTTACAAGGAAGAATCGTGGCACGCGAATTGTCATAGCGTTTGGTGGAGGGACCTATGGACCGAACCATCGACACCACGAAACTTCGCCTTCGCTTCGCGCGCCGCGCCGCCCTCGCGCTCGGACTCGTCCTGCTCGTCGCCGCCGGACTGATCTTCCTGCCGCGGTTCATCAAGCCGACGCTCGCGCGGACGCGCATCCGCACCGCGAAAGTTACCTCCGGCCCCATCGAGGCGGTCGTGACGGCGTCCGGGAACGTCGTCCCGGAACTCGAACAGGTTCTCTCCAGCCCGATTGACGCCCGTATTCTCAAAATCCACAAACGGCCGGGCGCGACCGTACGGCAGGGCGAACCGATTCTGACGCTCGACGTGAGCCAGTCGGAACTCGCCCTCGAACGGGTCAAGCAGCAGATCGAACTCAAACAGAACCAGCAGGCCAAGGCGAAACTCGACCTCGAAACGACCCTCAACACCCTGCGCGGCCAGCTCGACGTGAAGACGCTCGATTACAAGTCGTTCAAGGCCAATACCTTGCGGCAACGGGCGCTGTTCGATTCGGGGCTGCTTTCAAAGGAAAAACTGGGCGAAGCGGAACTTGCAGAGCAGAAAGCCGAATCGGAACTCCGCCAGCTTGAAGCCTCCATCGCCACCGCGCGCAAGTCCACCGACACGCAAATCGCGGGCCTCGCGCTCGAAATGAAGACGCTGGCGAAGGAACGCGAGGAAGCCGCGCGGCAACTCGAACTCGCCACCACCAAGGCCGACCGCGACGGCGTGCTGACCTTCGTCGTCGCCGAGGAAGGCGCGACCGTGGCCAAGGGCGCGGTGCTCGCGCGACTCGCCGACCTGCGCTCGTTCCGGGTGGACGCCACCGTTTCCGACGTCCACGCCGCTCGACTCACGTCGGGGATGCCCGTCACCGTCAAAATCAACGACCGGATGGTCAAAGGCTCGATTTCCACCATCGACCCGACCATCACCAACGGCGTCATCACCGTCAGGGTCGCGCTCGCCGAACAGCCCGCGGATCTGCTGCGCTCGAATCTCCGGGTGGATGTCCTCATCGCTGTCGAACGCAGAAATCAGGTGCTCCGGGTGAAAAAAGGGCCGTTCGCCGGGGCGCAGAGCGTCCGGGACGTGTTCGTCGTGAACGGCGACCGGGCCGTGAAACGCACCGTCAAGCTCGGCATCGCGAGCTTCGACGAACTTGAAATCCTGAGCGGGCTTTCCGAGGGCGACGAAGTCATCGTCTCCGACATGGCCGAGTTCCAGCACCTCACGGAAATCGCACTGAAGTAATTGAAATACAAGACTTTGTGTCCCTAGCCCGACCGTCAGGGAGGGCGTGGTTTGCGCCCTCCCTGACGGTCGGGCTAGGGACACGGGAGAAACCAATGACCACCGAAACCCACGCCAACGGCAATTCCCCGATGATCGAACTCAAGGATGTCGAAAAGGTTTATCAGGCCGACAAAATCGAGACCGTCGCCCTTTCAAAAATCAATCTCTCGGTCGCCGAGGGCGAATTCATCTCGATTATGGGACCGTCCGGATCGGGTAAAAGCACGCTTCTCAACGTGATGGGCTTGCTCGACGCCCCGAGCGGCGGCGCGGTCGCGCTCGACCGGCAACCGATTACGTCGTACCGCGACCGCTACCTTGCGAAAGTCAGAAACGAAGTCATCGGGTTCATCTTTCAAACCTTCCACCTCGTTCCCGACCTGAGCGTACTCGACAACGTCGAAGTCCCCCTGCTCTACCGGAAAATATCCGGTTCCGAGCGCCGCCGCCGCGCGCTCGCCGCGCTCGACCGGGTCGGCCTCAACGCGCGCGTCCACCACTTTCCCTCGCAGCTTTCCGGCGGTCAGCAGCAGCGCGTGGCCATCGCCCGCGCCATCGTCGGAAATCCGCGCATCCTGCTCGCCGACGAGCCGACCGGCAATCTCGACAGCCAGATGGGCGACGAAATCATGGACGTCCTCGACGAACTCAACCGGACCGAAAAAACCACCATCGTCATGGTCACCCACGACCAGCGGCAGGCCGAAAAAACCGCCCGCATCGTGCGCCTGTTCGACGGACGGCAAGTTGCGTGAACGATGAACGATGAACGATGAACGATGAACGATGAACGATGAACGATGAACGATGAACGATGAACGATGAACGATGAAGAATCGCCGCATCTCGTTGACTGTCAAGAACTTTCCTTCTGTTCATTCCTCAAAAGCGCGCGGAGCGCGCGAAATATCGTGAGCCTATGGCGCAAGCCATAGGAGAGAGAGAAAAAATGTTCACCCATTATTTAAAGACCGCGTACAAGGTATTTCTCCGGCGAAAGTTCTTCACCGGAATCAGCCTGTTCGCCATCAGCTTCACGCTGATCGTGCTGATGGTCGTGGTGAGTTTTCTCGACCATACGTTCGGCCCGATGGCCCCCGAAAAGAAGCTCGACCGGATGCTCGGCGTTTTCGTCATGACGATGCACGGCGAGGACCTGACGATGAGTTCGGGGCCGGGGTACGGTTTTTTGAATCGCTACTGCCGCGACCTGCCCGGCGTCGAGAAGATTTCCTTCTGCACCGAGCCGCGGCTGGCGCAGTCCTACTGGAACGGCGAGAAGATCAAATCGGAACTGAAGCGGACTGACGGCGCGTTCTGGGAAATCCTCGAATTCACCTTTCTGGAGGGCGGCCCGTTTTCCGACGCGGATGAGCGGAACGCCGCCGCCGTGGCGGTCATCAACGAGGCCACCCGGCGGAAATTCTTCGGCGGCGAATCGGCGGTCGGAAAAACCATCGAGGCCGACGGCCAGCGGTTCCGGGTGGTCGGCGTGGTGGCCAACGTTCCCGTGTTTCGCCGCATGTCGTACGCCGACATTTGGGTTCCGAACTCGACCATCAAGTCGCCGGGGTACAAAACCGAGACGCTCGGCCCCTTCAACGCGCTGATTCTGGCCCGGTCGCGGGCGGATTTCCCGCTCATCAAGTCGGAATTCGCCGCCCGCGCGCGCAACGCCGAGCTTTCCGACCCGAAACAGTTCCAGTCGCTGACCGGCGAGGCGGAAACCTTTTTCGAGTTCATGTCGCGGATTCTCAACAACGGCCCGGAATGGGAGGGGAGCCGTCCGAACCGGCTGATCTTCGCGCTTTTGGTGGGAATGGGCCTGTTCATGATGTTGCCGGCCATCAATCTCATCAATCTGAACGTGAGCCGGATTCTGGAACGGTCAAGCGAAATCGGCGTCCGCAAGGCGTTCGGCGCGTCGTCGTGGACGCTCGTCGGGCAGTTCGTGACGGAAAACGTCCTGCTCACGCTGGTCGGCGGCCTGATCGGGTTCGTCGGAGCGCTGCTCGCCCTGCGGGGAATCACCGAGAGCGGCGTCTTTCCCTACGCCGAATTTCAGATGAACTACCGCATTTTCACTTACGGTTTTGGCCTGACCCTGATTTTCGGCCTGCTTTCCGGCGTCTATCCCGCGTGGAAGATGTCGCGGCTGCACCCGGTCAAGGCGCTCAAGGGAGGTACGCGATGATCAAGCACTATTTCAAACTTGCCTGGAACAAGAAGCGGGCCAATTTTCTGGTGATGGTGGAAATTCTGGCGGCCTTTCTGGTGGTGTTCGGGGTGGCCACGCTGGCGACCTATTCGACGAACAACTACCGCCAGCCGCTCGGGTACGAATGGAACGACGTCTGGGTCGTCCAGGTCGTCCCGCCCAACACGCGGAGCGGTTCGGTTTCAAGCTCGGGTACGCCCGATCCCAAAGCTCCGGACCCGGTGGAAATCGCCAGAATCGAGAAAATCCGGCAGATGATGGCGGCCATCCGCGAGATTGACGGCGTTGAAATCGTCAGCGCGGCCAACAGCCCGGCGTTCGGCAACAGCGCCAACACCCACAACCACACGATCAACGGAAAACGGATTGCCTACGAAGTCGACCGGGTGACGGACGCCTACCAGGACGTCATGAAACTCCGGATCGTCCGGGGGCGGTGGTTTTCAAAAGAGGACGACGGCGTCGAATTCCGCCCGGCAGTCATCAGTCAAAACGCCGCGGAAGACTGGTTTCCGGGGGAGGACCCGCTGGGAAAAACCATCAGTCACCCAGAGGAGCCGGGGCCTCCGCAACGGGTGATCGGCGTGATTTCGGCGTTCCGGAAAAACGGCGAGTTCTCCTCTCCGCCCAATTTCGTCTTCGAACGGGCGCGGCTCGACGTGACGAACCGCCGCAACTGGGCGCCCAACTGGCTGGTTCTCCGGGTCCGGCCCGGCACGACCGCCGCGACCGAGGAACAGGTCATCCGCCGGCTTCAGACGGAGGGAAAAGACTGGTCCTTCGAAATTCAACGGATGGACCGGCTACGCGAAGAAGCCAATCGACCCTACCAGATTCTGCTGACCGGGGCCTCGGTTCTCGCGGGCTTTCTCCTGCTGATGGTCGGGCTGGGGCTGACCGGGGTGTTGTGGCAGAATGTGACCCAGCGAACCCGTGAAATCGGCGTCCGGCGGGCGCAGGGCGCGACCATCCGGGACATTTACCTTCAAATTCTGGGTGAACTGCTGTTTCTGACGACGTTCGGCGTTTTCATCGGCGTTCTGATCGTAATCCAGTTTCCGATCCTGAAATTCATCGGATTTGTGCCCAACGGCGTTTACCTGATCGGAATCGGCGTGTCGCTGGCCGCCATCTACCTGCTGACGCTGCTCTGCGGCCTCTACCCGAGCTGGCTCGCGACGCGCGTGCAGCCGGCGGCGGCGCTGCACTGCGACTGAGGGAATTTTCGATTTTCGATTGAAGATTTTCGATTTTTCATCGTGGCGGGGGAGGTGAATCACCTTCCCCAAATTCATCATTCATCATTCATAATTCCTGATGCACCGTGCCTCCAAAAACCGGGAAATGATTCTCGTGGCCGATGATGACCCGTCGGTCACGGCGTCGCTGTCGTTGTTGCTGCGCCAGGCGGGGTACGGCGTGAAAACGGCCTCAGGAGCGCGGGAAACGCTCGAAACCGTCGAACGCGAGCCGGTCAACCTTGTGATTCAGGACTTGAACTTTTCCCGTCAGACGACCGGCGAGGAAGGGCTGCGGCTGCTCGGCGACATCCGGAAACTGCGTCCGGAGTTGCCGGTCATCCTGCTGACGGCGTGGGGTTCGATTCAACTCGCGGTCGAGGGGATGCGGATCGGCGCGGCGGATTTCATCACCAAGCCCTGGACGCATCCCCGGATTCTTCAATCGGTTGCGACCGCGCTCGGCGTGGCGACGGCGAACCTTCCCGGCAAGCCCGGCGCGCCGGTGACGCGGGCGGAACTCGACGCGCGGTACGATTTTCACGACCTCGTCGGCAACGACCCGACGTTCTTAAAAGCCCTCGACGTCATCGGGCGTGTCAGCGGGACGGACGCGAGCGTCCTCATCACCGGCGAAAGCGGCACCGGCAAGGAACTCATCGCCGAGGCGATTCACCGCAACAGCCGCCGCCGCGACGCCGCGTTCGTGAAAGTCAATCTGGGCGGCATTCCGGCGCAGTTGTTCGAAAGCGAAATGTTCGGCCACGTCAAAGGCGCGTTCACCGACGCGCGCCTCGACCGTCGGGGCCGCTTCGAACTCGCCCACGGCGGGACGATTTTCCTCGACGAAGTCGGCGATCTCGATCCGGCGGCGCAGGTCAAACTTCTTCGCGTATTGCAGGACCGCACTTATGAAGTTCTGGGTTCAAGCGTGACGCGGTCGGTGGATGTCCGGGTCATTTCGGCCACCAACCGCAACCTCGCCGAACTCGTTGCAACCGGACGCTTTCGCGAAGACCTGCTCTACCGTTTGAACCTGATTTCGGTGCATCTGCCGCCGCTGCGCGAGCGTCCGGGCGACATTCCGATTGTCGCGGAACGGTTTTTGGCCGCCACCGCCGCGCTGTACGGCCGCGAAAACGTCGCCATCAGCCCCGCCGCGCTCAAATGGCTGCAACTTCAACCGTGGAACGGCAATTTCCGCCAGTTGAAACACGCCATCGAACGCGCGCTCCTCGTCGGCCGCAACCCCGCGCTCGAAATCGAGGACTTTCAACTTGAAACCGCCACCGAACCGACCACGCCTGACGGCCTGCCGCGCGTCGGCGCGATGACCATCGACGAAATGGAAAAGGCGATGATTCTGAAGGCGATGCGGCAGTACGACGGGAACGTCAGCAAGGTCGCCGAAGCCCTCGGCATCAGCCGCCCGGCGCTCTACCGGCGGTTCGAGAAATACGGCATTGAGGGATAAAAAAAGTCTGGAGTCTGGAGTCGAGAGTCTGGAGTCAAGAAAACGATGAACGCGGAACGATGAACAGCAGGAAAAGCCTGGGGCCTTAGAGCGGTTTTCGATTGCTTGCGACCAATTCACCGCCGCGTGGGTGGGTGGAATATTGGGCATAGCCCGTAGCCGCAGCGTTTTTTGCGAGGCTACGGGAAACATGTTTCGCCGTAAAACCCAATGAAATCAATGTTTTCACACATTTTCCCACGTCCTCGCCAAAGCGCTCCGGACGTGGGCTACATCCAATATGCTCGCCATTCACCGTTCGGCAAGAAAGTCGCACGGAACCGAAAACTGCTCTAAGTCCTGCGTCGAGAGTCGTGTGAAAAACCGCTTGATGGGACAAGGCCGAAACCGGACGGGCCTTCATCGTTTGCTTGACTCCAGACTCTCGACTCCAGACTCCAGACTTCTTCTCCCGTTCATCGTTCCGCGTTCATCGTTCATCGTTTTTCTGACTCCCGACTCTCGACTCCAGACTTTTCCCCATGCGTCTTCAACTCCGGTTCATTCTTTATCTGATTGCGCTGCATCTGCCGTTTGCCGGGATTGCGATGTACGTTCTGGCGGAGCATCGGTTGTGGCTGTTCGCGGTGGAAGTGGCGTTCGCGGTGTCGCTGGTGGTCGGCTACCGGCTGGTGCGGTCGCTGTTCGGGACGCTCGAACTCATCGGCACGGGGACGCAGTTTTTCGACGAGGGCGATTTCACCGTCCGGTTCACGCCAACCGGGCTGCCGGAAATGGACAATCTCATCGCGATGTACAACCGGATGACCGACCGGCTGCGCGAGGAGCGCGTCAGGATGGCCGAACAGGATTCCTTTCTCGAAAAAATCACTTCGGCGTCACCCTCGGGCGTGGTCACGCTCAATTTCGACGGGCGGATGTCGATGGCGAACCCGGCGGCGCGGCGAATGTTGAGCCTTTCGAATGAAGAACTTCTGGGAAAAAGACCATCCGAGCCGGATTCCCCGCTGCTTCAGGCCCTCGCGGAACTGGCGGTCGGCGAAAGCCGGGTCGTGTCCGTCGCCGGACGCCGCCGCCTCAAGTGCCGCCGGTCGCAATTTCTCGACCGGGGCTTCGAGCGGCACTTTTTTCTCATCGAGGAACTGACCGAGGAACTCCGTCAGTCGGAAAAGGGGGCCTACGAACGGATGATCCGGGTGATGTCGCACGAAGTGAACAACACGGTCGGCGCGTCGAACTCCCTGCTCCATTCCTGCCTGCACTACGCCGGACACATTCCCGACGATGACCGCGCCGATTTCGAGGAAGCGCTTCGCATCGTGATTTCCCGCACGAGCCAGCTCAGCGCCTTCATGCGGAGCTTTTCGGACGTGGCGCGCCTTCCGAATCCCAATCGCCAGCCCTGCGACCCGGCGCGGATGCTGGGCGACATTGTCACCCTCATGCGCGCGGGCGAGGCGGCCCGCGAGATCGAATGGAAGTGGGAAATCGCCGAACCGGTCCCGATCGTCGCGCTCGATCAGGTGCAGATGGAACAGGTGTTCGTCAACATTCTCAAAAACGCGGTCGAAGCGGTCAACGGACGCGGCACCGTCACTCTCCGGGTCGGAACCGACCTCGGCCGGCCCTTCGTCGTTGTCGAGGATTCCGGCCAAGGTTTTACCGCCGACATCCGCGAGCAACTTTTCACGCCGTTTTTCAGTACCAAGGAGAACGGCCAGGGCATCGGCCTGACGCTGATTCAGGAAATTCTCGACCGCCACGGGTTCGAATTTTCACTCGACGGTGGCGACGGGAAACCGACCCGTTTCACGATCTGGTTCGCATCGGGATTGCCGTGAACGCCAAAAGATGAAAAAAACGGAAGAAATTTTCCGTCCTCCCGGTCTAAAAGTCCAAGTTACCAGAATTTTTCTGCCTTGCTTCGAGACCGGTGCCGCCAATGTTTGTCGCCAACCGCCCGATGTCCAGTCCCAAACGAACCACCCTGTCGGAAGCCGAATTGGTCCAGGCCGCCTGTCAGGGCGAAGAAACCGCGCAAAGAGCCATTTTCGAACGGTTCCGTGACCGGGTGTACTCGCTGGCCATTTACTCGCTCGGCGATGAAACGCTGGCGGAAGACATTCTTCAAAGCGTTTTCATCAAGGTATTTCAGGCCCTGCCGACCTTCCGGTTTGAATCCGAACTCGGGACCTGGATTTACCGAATCGCCATCAACGAATGCCATGACCAACGGCGGCGAGCCAAAATGAACCTCGTGGCCCTGGAATCCATCATTGGCAGCGATGCCGAAATCGACGGCACACCGGGGCTGGACGTCCGGCAGGTCGAACGGGAACGCGGCGTCAAGGTCCAGCGGGCAATTTTGAAAATGTCACCGAAACTTCGCGATGTCCTGATACTTCGCTATGTCGAAGAACTTTCCTACGAAGAAATCAGCCAGGTGCTCGATCTTTCGATGGGGACCGTGGCCTCGCGGTTGAACCGCGCTCTGGTCGATCTCGAACGCCGCCTCAAGGCGTTACAGGTGACTCCCTGAAGGAGGGACGCATGACGTGCTGGCGTTTTGACATCCGACGCGATTTGTTCAAATACGTTGACGAGGCCCTGACGCTTCCGGCCTGTGAACGCATCGAGCGCCATTTGATGGATTGCGCCGATTGCCGCGACCAGGTCGAACGCCTCCGCAACGCTCAGGATCTGATTGCCGAACTTCCGTTGCAAACACCGGAGGACGAGCGGTGGATCGCGATTCGCCGGGCCGTCCGTTCATCTCCCTCGCAGCCCGTGGCCGCCCCGATCCCATCATTGTTTGCGAAACCCTTCCGGTTCGCGGCAGTCGGGATGCTGGCCCTCGGGACAGTCGGTCTGGTCACTCTCGTGACGTTCAACTCCCTGAATCGGGAATCCTTCACGTCGAGATTGACCGCTTTTACCTCGGAACAGCCGCGTGAGTTCACCCCCGTCCCGATTTCGCGCGTCGGAGAGGTTTCCGCGCCGCACATCGTCACCGAGGGCTACGTCGTGGATATGAAAATCGACGAGGACGACGGCGATTACACCTTCAAACTGGTAGACGATAAAAACGACCCGAACCATTTCGTGGTGTGCGAAATCATCGAACCCATCACCATCGCCCGCCCGCAACCCGGCAGCAAGGTCAGGGTTTACGGTGTGAGCCGCTTCGACAACAAACCGAACCACAAGTGGCAGGAAGTTCATCCGGTCCTCGGAATCGAGACGGTGCATCCGTAGCGGTTAGTAGTCAGTGGTCAGTAGTCAGTGGTTAGTGGTTAGTTCGATTCCTTTCTTGCAAATTCCCGCGACCCATTCCAGACCCGCCGACTCAACGGTTGTAGGGATACTCGTTGACCAGATGGAATCCGCGTGACGTGAGGCGAAATTTCGGCGTCGGAACCCGACGCAGCCGGATGCGAGCCGGAACGCCTTCAACTGTCCCCGTCAGCGTCAACCCGTCGTCTCCGTCCGCCTCGTATTTCAATTCGGACTGATTTTTCGGGCCGTCGCGCCTGAAAAAGACGACAGTTCGGGTTTCCGGGTCGAGTTCGCAGAAAAAAATCTCCCGGCCGTCATCCTCGTGTTGAACCGCGAAAAAAGAATTCAGGTCGAATATGACCTGCTTCCAGCCCCAGACGCCGACCGCCGGAGGCTTTTCGCCGGGCGGTCCGGCCATCAGATCATCCACCCGCCAGATGCCGTACAGCGGTGACCGCGCCGAAAGGGTCTGGTCCTGAGTCAACTCCGCGTACGCCTCCAGGAGCGGCAACCCCGTAATCCAGACGGCGAACAGTATGTGCAGCGCACAGGCCGCGCGGCGGATACGCGGACACGAGATCGGGGGCGGTTCCGGGGCCGCCGCCGCCGGACGGTTGAAAATGAAGAAATCGAGCATTCTCCGCAGATGCGGAAGCGCGATGAAACCGGCGGTCAGGAGAAGATGACCTGAAAAGAGCTTCACTGGTACGTCGTAGCAAAGGTTGAGGGCGAAAACGAGGGTCATCGCCACGACGCAGACGAGCGCTCCGAGCAGGCGCGTCCGCCGAACCGTCAAAAGAATACCGCCGACCATTTCAACCGTCCCGGTCAGCACGGTAAAACCGCGGGACGCCCCCATGAACGTCCACAACAGCCCCATCGGCGAGGCGTTCCCGATGGGTTGAACCAACCGGTCGAGCGTCAGCGGCGGAAACTGGCCGGGAAAAACCTTGACCGCGCCGTACAACGCCATTTCATACGCCAGCGAAAAGCTCAGATAGGCAAAAACCCACCGCCGGAGGGACTCCGGCGCGGCCCGCTTCCGGAGCGCGAACGTGAAGACGCAGGTCAAAAGCGCCGCGAGAACCACAAAACAGAAAATCTGGACGAGATTGTAGGTCGTGTCGCCGCTTCCATTTTCGAAGCCGGTCAACCGGATGGAAAACACCCACCACGCCGCGAACGACCCAACCGCATGCCAGAACCCGGCATACGCGGCGATGACCGTTTCGCCGATTGACGCCGGAAAGGCGTTCAGCGGAAACGGCAGGTGGTAAATCACGAGGTAGGTCGTGACGAACCGGATTGTCGTCCGGGAAAGAGCGGCCATCACGCCGAATTGCGGTACCGCCGCCGCGCCGGGCCGTTCGGCCCCGTTTGTTTCAACCAAGGCATTGCCGGTCACAGGTTTCCTCCGCGAAAAAAGCGCTTTCCCGAAAAGGCGAAAATCGCGGAGGAAAAACCGCACCGCCGAGGGTGGTGGCAGTCGCCGGTGGTCAGCCATCAGCCGCCAATGTTCAATAGGCAGGATGGATTGGGGTGGCGCATCCGCGCCGCCTCTTTGGGGAACTTTGACGAATTTCCCATCGTACGCGCGCGATCCTATTTCTTATATGGCTTGTCCGACGGGCCACTGACCACGGCGTCCGCCGCCCGTTCCACGCCGTCGAAGGGCCGCATCCGAAGCGCGAAGTCACGCGCCCGTGCGGTGTAACCTTTATTTTCGGCGATGTCCTGGAGACGGTGAGCCAGTGTAGCGAGGTTCAGGCGACGGAAGCGGATCGGCTCCGGGCCAAGTCCGAGGTCCGCAACCCGAAAGGCGTGGTAAAACTGGTCGGCCAGATGCGGAACCACGAGTTGCGGCACGCCCGCGAGGGCGGCGGAAACGGTGGTCCCGACGCCCCCGTGGTGAACGACCGCCGCGACCCTCGGAAACAACGCCGCATGCGGAACTTCGTCGAGTAGAAAACAACCTTCCGGTACCTTCGTCCGGCACGGTGAAGCCAGAAGCGCGCGGAAACCAGCCCGGCGCGCGGCGACCGCGCCAAGTTCCATAAGTTGACGCGGATTTCGGTGATTCATGCTTCCAAAACCGACAAATACCGGCGGTGGCCCTGCGTTCAGGAAGGCGTCCAGGTCAGGTTCAAGCGGCGGACATTCACGCCCCCGCCAGACACCCGGCGACAGGGAAAGCTCAATGTCCTCCGGAACCGGGGTCAATTCCGGATCGAATGCCGGAAGGGCCGTTTCCGGACGCAAAAGGTAGTGGTACAGGCTCTTTATCCCGCCAAGTCCGAGCGCCCGCCGTTCCCGATTCAGGATACCGCCGAGAACCGGGGTCAGGGCGTCCTGAAATCCCCAGAGCGCCCGGTGCGCCCACGCGGGAAAGCTGCGCACGGCCAGGCCGAGTGGCGGCAAGGCCGTGGTCCGGAAATAGGCGGGGCTGAAAACCGCGTAAAAGTAGGGAATGCCCAAAATTTCGGCCACCGACGGCGCGGCGAATTGAAGCATTGCCCCGACCACCGCGTCGGCCCCGACGCAGGCGGATTTCAAGGCTGAAAACTGCTCCGGGACCGTTTTGAACACCTGCCAGAGGGTTTTGAATTCGTTCTGTGTCCCGTCGAAAAATTTGCCGAACGCCGGTCCGCCCCGGTGACATTCAAAACCGATGTTTCGAATCCGCTCCACGAATTCTGCCAGAACGCAAAAAACGACCTCGTGACCGCGTCCGCGCAGAACCTCGCCCAGCGCAATCATCGGTTCGACGTCACCCCGGCTTCCGAACGGCGCAAGTACGACTTTCATCGAAGGTCCCCCGAACTTTCGGCCGCGAACGACTGACTGCTGGCGACTGACCACTGCCTACTGCATTCGCCGCCGGATGATGCCGCTCGCCTTGTCCTTCTTCACGCCGATACGCTGAACGTAGGCCCGCGTCGTCGCCAGATTCGCGTGGTCGAGCGCTTCCTGCGTTTCGAGCAGGCTGCCCGACTCCTCGGCAAAAATGCGGGCGAAGGTGTGGCGAGTCTGGTGAAGGTGAAACCCGTCGAGTCCGGCTTCAAGGGCATACTTTTTAAGGTTGAAGACGAATCCGTGCGACGTGAGCGGCAATCCCGGCTTCCCCGCCCGATCGTGGCGCGTCCAGAGCGGGCGAATGGACTTCCACACGTTCTTTCGTCCGCTCGCCGCGAGGTAATCGTCAATGGCGGTCCGAATTTCCGGATCGGCCAGTTCCCGCCCGAGGTACTTTCCGCCCTTCTGTTTGTATTTGATGATGACGCCGCCCGTTTCGGTAAATTCGACGTCCTTCCCGGTCAGCGAAATGGCCTCGGTCCGGCGCAATCCCGATAAAAAGTAGAGCAACAACAGCGCGTAATCGCGCTTGGCGGTCACCGATCCGGCGTCGGCCTTCCGTTTCACCAGGGCCAGAAGCGCATTCATCTGCCCGTCGGTCAATGACTTGCCGGATTCCGTCTGGTACGGCGCGGGGCATTTCGGACGCGCCAGCAGCACCGGGTTGGTTTTGACGAACTTTCCAAGGACGGGATCGGAGCGCAGCCATTCGAAAAAGGACGACACGCGGGAAAGCCGGGCGTAGACGGTGTTCGGCTTGAGGCCGCGGGCCTCCATCGCCGCGCGCCACGCGAGGCAGTCCTTCGGACGGATGGCGAAGGGGTGTTTTTTCGAAAAGGCGAGCAGGTCGGCGACGGCGCGCCTTTTGTCGTGCATCAGCTCGTCGCGGCGACGGGAGAGCGGGTTGGTCGTTCGCTCGGCCCACGCTTCGACGGCCGCCGCGACCGCAACCTCGTCGGACAGGGGCGGCGTGGTCCGCCGGACGGATTTCGCAACGGTGACGAGGGCAGTGGAAACCGGTTTCCGCTTTTTCGGCATGGCGTGGATGATGGTTGGCGGGACCGTCCGGCGAAGACGCCGGAATCACTTTTTCCGGCGGTCCGAAGCGGTTTTTTTGGCGGTATGGCTTTTTTTTGCGGTCAGGACTTGCCAAACCGCCGAGAAAGGTGGAAGTTCAATGGCGACGGTCCGATTTTTATTCTTTCCGGCCCCGGCCGGACCAGTGACGAAGATGAGTGAAATTTCCTCGACCCATTTAACACTTCTCAGCAAAAACGACATGTTTTCCTTCCTCGGCGTGGTCCAGACGGAAGCCGACGAGGAGGACGATTTCGATTTCGAACCGATGAATGCCGTCATCAAGCTCGATCCGCGCGACTCGCAGCCCTTCGTGAAGGAATTTGACACCCATCGCGAGGCGGTGCGGAGCTACCGGAAAGCAGTGGACACCAGCATCGAGCGCGGCTGGCGGGTCATCTATCGCGGCCAGCCAATGTTCGGATAACCATATTCACCAGCCTCAAATGGAAAAAGCGCGGGGAGAAATCTCCCCGCGCTTTCTTCTTTCAGCCGACGACGATGCTCCTCGCCGCCGTCCGTTTCTCAAACATGCCGTGTCGAACCTTTGCGATTGGGAGCGGCAAAATCGCCAGCCGGGATGCCTGACGGTCCACTCACCACTGAATTTCCGAAAAAGCTCTTGGGCTGGTTCATTTCGTAGATCGGCGTTTCGTCATCGTGGATGTCGATTTCGGTCAGTCCCTCGCGATAGAGGGCATAGCCGCTACGGGTGCAGATGATGACCGAGGGAATGCCCCGACCGGTAAACCACTTCTGCCATTTTTCAAGGTCACGATACTGCTCGGAATTTCGGCTTTTGACGAACGTCGAAAAACGATTTTTCTCGGTGGCCTGGATTCTTTTCATGTCTGCTGCTCCTTGCTGACGTGGTTGGGAATCTCGTGGAAATGGAATCCGCCAGGATGGTGGCCGGATTCCGGCTCGGTTTCGCGTCGATCCACTTCAAAAAATCAACGCGAGCTTGAAATATCAAAACAAGACTTTTTTGTAAAGTTTTAACATTTCTGATTATAGAAAATTCATTTCGTAACTATCCGTACATTTGCCTTGCCGGATAAATCATTGTCCAAACCGTTTTCTCCAGTCAACGAAAACCCCCTTGAAAATGCACGCCGTGGCGTATCGTTCCGTACCCGTCCGGGAAAATTTTTCGTCAGGCTGGAAAGTTGCTCCATCGCGCGGTTGAGTTCAGGTGAAGGCGTAAAAATCACAGCCGAATCCGGTGTCGAAAATTCCATTCGCCGGGTAAGGTGTCCGGCATGGCGAAACCGGCATTCATCAAAATCGGCGCGAACGACGCCCCGAAATACGGCGTCGGTTCAAAGGCAACCCTGCTCGACCGTGCGGCGGCGGCGGGGTTGTCGGTCCCGTTCGGGGTCATCCTGCTGGATGAAGGCATCGGTGCGCTGACCGCGGCCGGATACGTCGCCTTCAAAAATCGGGAGTACGTCATCCAGGACCTTCCGCTGCTGTTTTCCTCGCTCCGGCTGCCAAATTTCGAACGCCCGGTGGCCGTCCGGCCCGCGTTTGAAACCGGCGAGGCGGGATCGCCGGTCCCCGCCATCCTTGACATCGACAGTCACAAGCCGCCGCTTTTCGGCGAAGCCATCCGGGAACTCTGGAACGCCGCTTCCCGACTCCCCGGACGCTCCCGGCGCGACATTCTCATTCAGGAAATGATCGTTCCCCGTCTCGCGGGACGCGCCGTGACCGATCCGGCGTTCGAGGACGATGCGTGGTTCGCTCCGGACGCCCTTCCGACCGACGTCCGGGCCTTGCCGAAAGTGAAACGCTTCGAAAAGGCCAACCCCGGAGCGCCCATCGGACGCCTGCAAAACCTGCTCCGTGACATTCGGCGAGTCTTTGGCGATACCGGCTGGGACATCGAATGGGCCGATGACGGACGTGCGTGCTGGCTGCTTCGTTTGTCACCGATGGCGGCAACCAGCCCGCGCAACGAAACCTTTACCGCCGCCGAACTCACGGAACTTCTCCCGCCCCTGCCGTCACGACTCGCTGCCGACCTCGCGATTGCCACCGGTAAGGGACTGACCGATTTTTTGCGCGGCTTCGACCCGGATTTTCCTGAAAACCGTCTGCTGGTCGAAGTGTTCAAAGGGCGCCCCTACCTCAATCTGTCGTTGCTGACCGAAGCCCTGCGCCGGGTCGGTCTTCCGACCCGCTACGCCACCGGACCGCTCGGTGAAAGCGCGGAACCCGATGTTCCGTTCGTGGCCGGACGCGCCCTCCGCAGCGTTTCAGTATTGAAACGGCTGTTCCGGGCACAACTCGGCGCGGTACAAAATGCCCGGGCACGCGTCGCCGATTTTGAAGAAGTGAGCCGGAACGCGGGAAACTCTTTTGAAAGCTGCGTTTCCGCGCTGAAGAACATTCAGACCGGACTCGTATCCGCCACCGCCCTTCTCGACGTGTTCATCAGCGGTCCGGTGGCCCTCCTGCGACGGTTTGAGGTGCTGGCCGAATTTATCGCCCGCCGTCAGCGCGAGGCGACGCGCATGCAGACCGATCTGGAACCGATCGCCGCCCTCGTCCGGCAAAATCCCGAATTTGTTCCGATGCTGCGGCGTGGGGAGCTTCCCGCCGACCGGACGTTTCGTGACGCCTGGCAGCGTTTTCTGGATTCCCACGGACACCGCGGCGTGTTCGAGTGCGACATCGCCCGCCCGCGCTACCACGAACAGCCGGAACCCATCCTCGACGCCCTTCTCGCCCTTCCCGAACCTCCGAAACGAAGCTGGCTGCCGTCGCTCAAAGCCATGCCGCTGCTGCCGGTGTGGTGGCCGACCAGTCGCGCCATGCGCGCCCGCGAAGACCTGCGCGACCACGCCATGCGGGCCATCGACCAGATTCGGGAAAAAATGCTGCGGCTGGCCGAAACGGCCGTCATTCGCGGCCAGCTTCCGGATCGTGAAAAACTCTGGCTGCTCGACCTTGAAGAACTTCTGAAACTTGACGACCGCGACTGGCGTCCGGCGCGCAAGTTCTTCCAGGAACGCGAAGCGGAACAGGCGGAACTGGCCGACTTCGAATTTCCCCGCCTCATCCGTCGCTTCGACGATATTGAAGGTTTCCGCATCGAACGGTCCGACAGCCTTCCCCCGGTCGGACTGGACGAACTCGCGCTCACCGACGACTCCGAACCGCCCATTCCGGACGATTCCCCGTTCGCCATTTCCCACCCTTCGTTCTCCTCCGGCCGTCGCGCTTCATAGCCTCCCGGCTTCTCCCCCTCGCGCGGCCGGAGTTTTTTTACCGCTCAGCCGTCTGTTCGGCGTTTTCCGATTTCTCCGAACGCGACTTTTCGGCTTCCCTCAGAATCGCGCTCAAAATAAAGGCATGCTGGTCGGAAAGCGTTTGCTTCACGATCACGCGACGGGTTCGATCTTCTTCCGAGTCCTTCTTTTCATCCCACCTGACGTCAAGCGTTTGAAGCGCCAGCCCGGAACTCCCATAGGTCGCTGCGCCATACAATTCGACCAGCGATTCGAGATTCTTGAACTCGGGAAGTTGAGAAATCTGGTACACCAGATCGTCGGTCGCTTCGTTTGGCCCTACCCGCATCCGCTTCAGGTTCGCCAGCAGGAACGGCGCGAACCGTGAATCATCGAACCGGCGAACCAGGTCAACCAGCGCCCGGTCTTCCTTCCCGACGGTATCAAGCCCGAATAAAACCGAGGCGAGTCGTCCTTTCTGATCAGTGGTCAGAAAATCCGGATCAGGAAACTGGAAATCCAGCGGACTTTGACGGGCTTCCGCCGTTTCGGGTTCGGAAGACTCGGTTTCTTCAGCCGATTCGGGATCTTCCTTTTTCACCGATTCTTCCGCTGGTTGGTCCCTTTTTTCGGACTCCCGGCGGATTTCAGCCCCCCAGACCAAATCGAGCAGATTGGCCGACGCCGAGCCACGCAGACCGGGCGATTCAACCTGCCTGACCAGCCATTCGGTGATTTCGGCGGGCGAAGCCTTTGATTCTTCAAGTTTTCTCAGATCGGCCATCCCCTGCCGAAGCGGCTCGAACTCGGTACTTGATTCGAGGACGGCATCCTGCGCCCCATAACCGTTGTGATATTCGGAATAGGCGAGGAAAAGCAGGTATCGCTTCGAAACCTGGTAATGTTCATTCGGGTCATCCTGGGCGTCGAACAGGACCGTCACCAGTTTCCCGTGGGTGTTTCCCTTGATGGACTCGTTGACGAGAAAATGCGCGGCGTAACGCTGCCAGCCGTTCTCCCGATCTCCGACGGCGGAAATCCGGGCGAGTTTGGCGTCCACAATGAGGTCGGCACGGCTGAAACGGCTGAGCACACCTTCTCCGAACCGGCTTCCGTACCCCATGTCGCCCATAACGATGACCTCCTGCCGGTCAACCGGTAAAGAGGTCTTGATGAATTGGCCCGCGCCGAGGTCGACCCTTTTTGACGCGAGATAAAATCCCTCGGCTTGTCCGAACAGCCGGTAGTTCCCCGCCGGAAGGTTTTCAAAAAGGAATTTCCCGTCCGGTCCGACGGCCGCGCGCCGAAACTCGCCGGTTTCTCCTTCAATCAGAGACAAAGAAACTCCTGATTTTGCTTTTCCTTCTCTGTCCACACAGGTCCCCTGAATCACGCCGGTCGCGTTTCCGGTTTCCGTCACGGAATCAGTCTCCGGGGGAACGATTTTCCCTTCCACCTTCCCGACAGGGCGCGGCCCCTCCTGCCCCTTCGCGGATGAAACGCTCGTCAGCCCGACCGCCAATCCGAGCGCGGCGGCGGCGACCGGTGAAGCTCGCCGCAAACGCACCAATCCGTTCGAAGGCGGCGATACAACGGGCAAATCCTCCGCCGAAAATACCCGACCATCGGCATGGCGGGTCATCCGGCCGCAAAAATTTCCTCCAGTGACTCGAACCAGCCGCTCGATTTCGGGCCGGGTCATCCGGCTCAGGTCGTAAACCTGTTTGTCACAGATCTCGCAGTGGCGACTCCGGTCATCACCGGTCATCGCCGACCAATCCGTCGCGCATGAGGTTTTCACCCGCAGTCCGTCCAGTTCGTCGAGGCGTCGCGTCATCGTGTCCTCCGTGAAGAAAAAGTCCGGAACGGGGAGTGAACCGACCCGTTCCGGAATGTGAAGCAAAATGCGGTTTGGGAGATGGTGTCTTTGACGCCGCGGAACCGGCTTTGTTCCCGAAAGATACGGGAAATTTTGCCGGGCGGGAAAAATGCCCGGAATAAAAGGTTTCCTGACCGTGATTTTTCCGGTACGGCCGGATTATCGCCGGTACTGACCGATTCCCCCCGAAGTTCAAGGAAGCCATGCCCACCCGTCGCGCCACCACCACCACGTTCCGGACTTTTCTTGCCCTCGCCATCGTCGCCGCGCTGGTCGGACTGACCGGCGGCTGGATTTTGCTTTCGAAAGTTCAAAAGACCTACGTCGATCTTCAAATGGAAGCCAACGCCCAGCAGGCGATTCGGCTCGCCAACCTGCTCGAAAACCGGCTGGCGCAGGGCGTACCGGCGGAAACCGTCATCAAGGACCTTCAACGCGGACTTGAAACGCTTCCGCGCGACGATTCCGGCTTTTACTGCGTGTTCGGAAACGGCGGGAAACTGCTCTGCCACCCGAATCCACAGGCGCTGGGCGCGGAAAAAGGCGGCGAGCAACTTCACAACGGCGATTCGGTCATCAGTTTCAACGACCTCGTGACCAACCAGAAAGGCGGCGGCGGCCTGCTCGAACACCAGACGGCGGGCGGAAAAACCCAGATCGTCTTTTCCCAGCCGGTCAAAGGCACGTCGTGGCAGGTCAACGTCCACACGGATTTCGCCGTCATCGAAGGCCGCGTTGCCCAGTTGCGGCTGGTCATCCTCGGAACGCTGCTGCCCTCGCTGCTCGTCCTGGTCGGCCTTGGAACGTTCGCGACCCGCTGGGCGGCCAAGCGGTACGAATCCGAACTCGAATCCGCCAACTCACAACTCACTGAAGCAATTGAAGTTTCACGGAAAACCAACCTCGCGCTCGCCCAGGCGAAGCGTGAAACCGAAACGGCGAACAAGGACCTCGCCGAGAAGATCACCGAACTCGAAGCCTCGCACCAGCGGGCCGACCGCATTTTTTCGGCCCTCGCCCAGGCTCTTCCCGGCACCGTCCTCGATGAAAAATACCGCCTCGACCGGAGCATTGGCGCGGGTGGGTTCGGGGCGGTCTTCGCCGCGACCCAGCTCAACCTCAACCGCCCGGTCGCGGTGAAGGTTTTCCGTCCGTCGCCCGGCAACGATTCAGCCGCCGCCGTCGAACGCTTCCGCCGGGAAGGCGTCACCACCTCGCGGATTTCCCACCCGAACGCCATCGCCGTGCTGGATTCGGGCGTTTCTGAAACGGGAATTCCCTACCTCGTGATGGAACTGCTGGAAGGGACGACGCTGACGCAGGAACTCAAGCAGTACGGAAGATTTCCACTCGCACGCTGCGCGGACATTCTCGTGCCCGCCTGCCACGCGCTCGCGGCGGCGCACGCGGCGGGGGTCGTTCACCGGGACATCAAGCCGGACAACATCTTCCTTCACCGCTCGACCCTTGGCGAAACGGTCAAGGTTCTCGATTTCGGCATCGCCCGGCTTGAAACCAACGACGGCAGCGGAAAACTGACGGAAACCGGCCTCATCATCGGCACGCCGAGTTATATGTCGCCCGAACGGCTGACCGGCGAAACCTACGGGGAAAAAGCCGACGTCTACGCGATGGGAATCGTCGCCTACGAAATGATCGCCGGGCGGAAACCCTTTGCCGGACCGACCAACAACCTTCAGTTCGTGCTTGAAATGCTCAAAAACGATCCGCCGCCGCTGCACGAATTTCTGCCGAATGTTCCATTGGAAGTGGAATCCATCGTGCTGCGGGCGATTTCCCGAAACCCGGACGTCCGACCAACGGCGGAACAGTTTGCCGACGAATTTCTGAATGCGGTTTCAAAGCTGATGGACGCCGGAGCGACGGTTTCCGGCTCATTCCCGAGAAATTCCACCGCCGCCGAGGAACCGACCCTGCTCGACCGGTCCGGCGAGGTGACCTCCCTGCTCAAACCCGAACCTGCCGGTGAAGAACGGACCGCCACGTTCGGATCGATTCAGGGATAGGGCGGTCGGCAAAGCCTTCCTCGTTGACTTCGATTTCATTCACGTCTATCTAGGCGCTTTTCACATTCAGGGTTCAGTGGATCTTCGCAACCCGATTGAAAGGCGCCATGGATACGACGCATCCGATGTCGCATCGCGACATGCCATACCTCTCGCTGTCCGAAGCCAGCGCCCTTGCCGAGCGGCTGTACGGTGTTCGGGCGACCGCGTTCGAACTTCCGTCCGAACGCGACCGGAATCTCCTTCTGTACGCCGAGTCGGGCGAGCGTTTCATCCTCAAACTTGCCAATCCCGCCGAACGCCCCGAGGTGATCGAGGCCGAGTGTGACGTCATGCGCCACCTCGAACCGTGCGGCATCACGCCACGACTGATCCCGACCGTCGAAGGCGCGACCATCGGCACGCACGGGTCCCAATTCGTACGGCTCATCTCTGCCCTGCCGGGAACGACGCTCGGAACCGCCCCGCTCCACACCGACGCCTTGCGGCGCGATCTCGGCGACAAACTCGGTCGTTTGAACCGGGCGCTTTCAACCTTCGACCACCCGGCGTTTCACCGCGATTTTCATTGGGACCTCGCGAATGCCGGGCAAGTGGTCGAACAGTACCTGCCGCTCGTCGCGGATACCGCGCTGGTGGAACACATTCAAACATTCACCGCTCACCATCGTGCTCACGTCGTCCCGATGCTGGCGGACTTCCGGCGCGGCGTCATTCATAACGACGCCAACGATTACAATGTACTGGTTGATGAAACGAGCCAGACCGTCACGGGAATTTTCGACTTCGGCGACATGGTGCACAGCCACATCGTCAACGACGTGGCGATTGCGATGGCGTACGTCGCCCTCAGTGCCGCCGACCCGCTGGGTGCGACGGCCGCGGTAGTCGCCGGTTTTCACGAGACGTACCCGCTGACCGAGCCGGAAATGGAGGCGCTGTTCAGCCTCATGTGCATGCGCCTGTGCGTGAGCGCCTGCGTGGCCGCGAAGCAGATTGCGGAACGCCCGGAGGACGACTACCTCCGCATCAGTCAGGGACCGCTCACAAAAACCTTGCCAATCCTCGCGGCAATCCATCCCCGGTTCGCGCACTACACCTATCGCCACGCCTGCGGACTCCCGCCGGTCCCGCATGCTCCCCGCGTCACGGCCTGGTTAAAGGAACAATCGGAAAGTTTCGCGCCGTTGACCGGTCATGATTTGCGTACAACTCCGGTCGCGCCTATCGACCTCAGCGTCGGCAGCCCGCTCGTCTCAAGTGAATCCCCGGAAAACAATCCGGCGGAACTCGATCGGCGCATTCAGGAAAAGCTCAAAGCGTACGGCGCGACAATCGGCGCGGGTGGATACGACGAAGCCCGCCTGATTTACGACTGGACGAAAAATCCGACCAGTGATGAACCGCGCACGATTCATATCGGTCTCGACCTTTCGCTTCCCGCCGGTACGCCGCTGTATGCCCCGCTCGACGGTGTGGTGCATGGCTTCGAGAACGCCGCCGCCCGTCACGACTACGGCCCCGTCATCGTCCTGCGCCATCAAACCGACGGACCCGATCCGGTGGAGTTTTATTCACTGTACGGCCATCTTTCGCCCGACTCCCTCGAAGGACTGTATATCGGGAAAACCATCGCGAAGGGCGAACGGTTCGCCAGTGTCGGCAGCGCGCCGGAGAACGGCGACTGGTGGACACACACCCACGTCCAGCTCATCACCGACATGCTCGATGTTGCGTGCAATGTGGATGGCGTCGTCCGCGCAAGCCGACGCGAGGTCTGGAAAAGCATCTGCCTTGATCCGAATCTGATGCTCGGAATTCCGCCCGATTCGCTGCCGCGTCATGAATCGAAGCCGGCGATTGCGGCGGCGCGTCAGGCGCACATCGGCGGCAACGTCAGTGTTTCCTACGGCGCGAACCCGCTCAATATCGTCCGGGGTTACAAACAATATCTGTATGACGACAATGCCCACCGTTTCATCGACGGGTACAACAACGTCGCCCACGTCGGCCATTGCCATCCGCGCGTAGTCCGCGCCGTGAGCGAACAACTGGCGCTGCTCAACACCAACACGCGCTATCTTCAGGAACAACTCACGCAATACGCCGAGCAGTTGACCGCGTTGCTGCCGGAATCGCTGAACGTCTGCTATTTCACCGCCTCGGGCAGCGAAGCGAACGAACTCGCGCTGCGCCTCGCCCGCGCACGAACCGGCGCGCGAGACCTGATCGTCATGGACGCGGCCTATCACGGCCATACGACGACGCTGATCGACATCAGCCCGTACAAACATGCCGGACCGGGCGGTGAAGGCGCGCCCGACTGGGCTCACACATCGCCGATTCCCGATGTTTATCGAATGCGCGAACGGCAGGCCGATCCGGGTGCGTGGTTTGCCGCGCGGGTCGGCGACGTGATTGACGCAATGACGAGCAAAGGCCGTCGCCTCGCGGCCTACATCGCGGAAACCTGCCCGAGCGTGGGCGGACAGATCATGCTGCCGAAAGGATTTCTGGCCGACGTTTACCAACGGGTTCGCGCGGCGGGCGGACTTTGTATTGCCGATGAAGTACAAACCGGGTTCGGTCGTCTGGGCACGCATTTCTGGGCCTTTGAAGCCCACGACGTCACGCCCGACATCGTGGTTCTGGGCAAGCCGATTGCGAACGGCTATCCAATGGGCGCGGTCATCACGACGCGCGACATCGCGGAAAGCTTCAACAACGGGATGGAATTCTTTAGTACCTTCGGCGGTAGCACGGCCGCCTGCGTGGCGGGCCGCGCGACGTTGCAGGTCACGCTCGACGAGGAACTTCAACAAAACGCGCTCATCGTCGGCGAGCGGTTGCTGAACGGATTGAATTCTTTAAAAAACGAATTCGAGATTGTCGGCGATGTGCGCGGATCGGGACTTTTTCTCGGCGTTGAACTGGTCCGCGACCGGGATACGCTTGAACCCGCTGCGGAAGAAGCAAGCTTTGTTGTCAACCGCATGCGTCATTACGGTGTCCTGGTTGGAACCGACGGGCCGTTCCACAACGTCATCAAGCTTCGCGGTCCGATGGTTCTAACGCTTTCCGATGCCGACCGGATTGTGGAGATGCTCTCACGCGCGCTCCGCGAATTGCCGGTTTCATTCAAATCAAACGCGAGGAGGACGACATGACGGATGAAAGAACCGACCGCCTTATCGCCGAAATTGTTGAACAGTTGAAGGAAACCGATATTTGTCTCGGGCCTTGTGTCGAGGAATCCGCACTGGCCCGATTCGAGCAACGGAATGGCGTTCGTCTTCCGACCGGCTATCGCGAATTTCTCTTGCGTATCGGTAACGGAGGCGACGGCCCTGGAGACGGCCTCGAAACATTCGATCCTGATGTTTTACTCGAAAAGGTCGGCTTGCCTTTCCCTTTAACCGCAGCCTGGGTTTGGGATGACGATCCGGACCCCGACCAGGCGATGATCGAAGACTGTGGAAACGGTTGGATTTTTCTCGGGACTGAAGGTTGTGGCATGAATTGGGGACTTATCGTTACCGGCTCGGAACGAGGACAAGTCTGGAACATCGAAGGTCAGGGCGCGCAGCCCTGCGCGCCCGCCCGTGACTTTCTTGAATGGTATCTTTTATGGGTCAACTGGATACGTGACGGTGGTGACGACTCGGAGCGGTGTTGGTGGGACACGGTTTGGGCCGACTACGCCGACAAACGCTCGGACCAGTAAATTCTGGTTTTTCGACCTGCACTGACCAAAGAATTTCAAAATTTCATTCATTCGAGAGGTTGCCGCGTGGCGCTCTACCTTACGCAAGGTCTGCACCGTTCCCTTCAACGTCAGCCGGATCATCCAGCCACCATCTTCGCCGGGCGCACCCACACCTATCGGCAATACGGCGAACGGATCGCCCGTCTTGCATCTGCCCTGCGCGGATTGGGCATGGCTGCCGGGGACCGCGTCGGGATGCTGGCGCTCAACTCCGACCGCTTTCTTGAATACTTTCACGGGACGTGGTGGGGCGGCGGCGCGGTCAATCCGGTGAACACCCGCTGGAGCGTGGCCGAGATTGCCTACTCGCTCGACGACTGCGACACCCGCATTCTTTTGGTTGACGACAACTTCGTTCATCACGTCGAGGAATTGCGGCAACGCAGCACATCGCTTCATACCGTGGTCTACGCGGGTGAAGGCCCGACGCCGCCCGACATGCTGGGGTATGAGGATTTGATCTCCGGCGCGGTTCCAATGGATGACGTACGCCGGAGCGGCGACGATCTGGCCGCCGTCATGTACACCGGCGGAACGACCGGTTTCCCGAAAGGGGTCATGCTCAGTCATCAAAACCTCGGCAGTAATGCGATGGCGATGCTGGCCGGAGTGCTCGGCCCCGAACCCGGTCGCCTGCTGGTCATTTCTCCGATGTTTCATATCGCCATCGGCGTGATGGCGCACGCGCAGACGATGATCGGCGGGACCTTTGTTATCGTGCCGTCCTTTGTCGCGTCCGCCGCGCTGGAGGCCATCCAAACTCACCTTCCCACGCACATGTTCCTCGTGCCGACGATGGTTCAAATGCTGGTGGATCACCCTTCCGCCAATGCGTTCAAACTCGACAGCGTGAAGTTTTTCGGGTACGGCGGATCGGTCATCAGCGCGGCCCTACTTGAACGAGCGATGGGACTTTTCCCGAATGCCCGCTTTTTTCAGGCGTACGGCATGACCGAGCTTTCTCCGGTGGCCACGTTTCTCGACTGGAAGGATCACCAGGCCGGTTGCACGACGCATCCCGAATTGTTGCGCGCGGCGGGACGGGCCAACATCTCCAGCGAAGTAAAGGTTGTCGATGGCGACGGGAATGAAGTTCCGCGCGGGACGGTCGGTGAAGTCGTGGTGCGTGGGCCGGGCGTGATGCTCGGCTACTGGAACAAGCCGGAACTGACGGCGGCGGCCATTCGCAATGGCTGGATGCACACCGGCGACGGAGGCCGGATGGATGAGGACGGCGTCCTCTACATCGTGGACCGGTTGAAGGACATGATCGTTTCCGGCGGGGAAAATGTTTTCTCAGCCGAGGTGGAAAACGCGCTGGCCAAGCACCCGGCGGTCGCAACCAGCGCCGTCATCGGCATTCCCAGCGAGCAATGGGGCGAGTCGGTTCATGCGGTCGTCGTCATCAAGCCCGGCGCGGCAGCCACGGCGGAGGAACTGATTTCGCATTGCCAGGAACTGATCGCGCGTTACAAGTGCCCGCGAACCGTCGAGTTTCGGGAGGCTTTGCCCACGACTGGCGCGGGGAAAGTTCTCAAAAGCGAACTCCGCAAGCCTTTCTGGGAAGGACAGGACCGGGCCGTTCACTAAACGATTTTTTGATTTCAACTGCCCCGTTCAGTTTCCCCAATACCCTGCAATGGGCAGGTCGCCCGATGAACCGTATGGAAACGTGACGTCGGCAAAACCGGTGGCATTCGAATTTCGCAGATAGAAAAAGGGCGTTCCCTCGACGGCTCGATAGATGGCGATGGTATCCACGCCGTCGCCGTTCCAGTCGCCCACGACGGGACGGTCACCGGCCTGTCCGTAAAAGAATTCCACGTCGGCGAATCCCTGCGTGTTGGTGTATCGGAGGTACACAAACCCATTCGTGGGGCGAAACGCGCCGACCGTGTCGGTCCCGTTCCCGTCCCAATCGCCGACGATGGGAATATCGGTCGGTGTCCCGAAGAAAAAGTCGAGGTCCGGCACGCCCGAGGAATTCGAATTTCGAAGGAAAAATCTTCCCCCGCGAAATACGCCGATGGTATCCACGCCGTCGCCGTCCCAGTCGCCCGCGACCGGCACGTCGCCGGGCTGCCCGAACACGAATTGAAGGTCGGCGAATCCGGTGTTGTTGGAATTTCTCAGAAAAAACGTTCCGTTGCGATAAATGCCGATGCTGTCGCGCCCGTCGCCGTCCCAATCACCGGCCACCGGAATGTCGCCCGCCGTACCGTAGAAAAACTCGCGATCAGCAAAACCGCCCGTGTTTGAATTTCTCAAATAGGTGAAGCCGTTGGCGGGCCTGAAAGCCCCTACGGTCGTGGCGGGTTTGCCGGTCAGAAGGTAGTCCCAGACGGGTTTGTACACCGGAGTCCCATCGCCGAATCTGGGCGTCCGGGCATCCACCACGATCATTCCGTGGAAATTGCTGTTCGGGTCGGGAAGATCGAGATTGCTCGTCAGCGAATGGGTTCCGGAAAACGGCACAAACGCCGAATCGACATTCACCACCGGTCCGAACGCGGACATGCCGTAGGCCGTCCAGCCGATCCCCGTGGTCAGCGTCGGGTTCACCAGTTCATCCCGCTGATGAATAAAACCCCAAAACTTTTCCGGAGGGGTCGCATTCGGCGTGTTTTGCGGAAAGGCGATCCAGTTGGCGAGTCGTCCGACGCGAACGTTGTAGTCCAGCGCGGCATACATGATGACGCGATCCACCGGACGATACCGCCCGATGATCCCCGCGTGCCCGCCGCCCTGCGAATGCCCGGCAATCACGATGAGCGGCCACTTCACCGAGCCGTCAGTTTCCAGAAACTGTCCCCATCCGCCGTTGGGAAACCGTCCGTGAAGGTAGGCAATGACCTTCGCCAACCGGTTTTCAATCGAATTGGGCCGATCAACGCTCACCAGACTCGTCCGGTCCGTCCCGTCGAGCGTTTCCAGCCGGACGTTCCCGTAACAATCGAGGTCGGTTCCACCCCCGCACAGCGAATTCACCGCCTCGTCGTTCGGGTAGTTCAAACCCACGACGTGAAATCCCTGATCCGCCGCCGCGTCGCACACGAGGTTGTAGCCGGCGGGCGTCCCGCCGGTCCCCGGCAGAAAAACGAACAGGCGGTTCTTGGGCGGAACCGCCGGGTTCAACACACAGTAGTGCGATTGAAGATTGGTCGAAATCGCCGGATCGGTATCGCGCGGCGGCACATACAGCGATTGCCGCTGAGCAAAGGCCACTCCCGTAAAACCGAGGAGAAAAAGGAGGAGGAGGGGGAAACGCATGGGGAAAGAAGTCTGGAGTCTGGAGTCGAGAGTCTGGAGTCAAAGCCAAATACCAAGACAGTGAGACTTGAAAACCGGGGAAAAAGTCTGAACTTGGCGATTGGCCGACGGAACGTTTCTTTTTCCCTTTATCTTTGAGTCTTGAGGCCCGGATTTGACTCCAGACTCTCGACTCCAGACTCCAGACTTCTCCAGTCCAGACTCCAGACTTCCCACTACGCGGCGCCATGCTTCTTGAACCACTCGTTCAACTTCTTCCAGGCGTCCTCGGCGTCAACCTTGCGGTAGGACGGGCGATAATCGGCATGGAACCCGTGCGGAGCCTCCGGGTAGACGATGATTTCGGAACCGGATTTGCCCTGTTTGAGCGCTTCGCGCATCTTTTCGACGCTTTCGACCGGGATGCCGCCGTCTTTCCCGCCGTAGAGGCCAAGAACTGGCACTTTCAACGTCGGGGCAAATTCAATCGGGTTTTTCGGTTGAAGTTCCGTTCCCTGCCCGACGAGACGGCCGTACCATGCGCCGCCCGCCTTCACCTTCGGATTGTGCGCGGCATAAAGCCAGGTAATCCGTCCGCCCCAGCAGAAACCGGTGACGGCGAGCTTTTTCGAGTTTCCGCCGTTTTTGTCGGCCCACGCGACGGTGGCGTCGAGGTCGCTCATGACCTGCGCGTCAGGCACCTTCGCCACCACATCCTTGATGACGTTCTGGATTTCCTTGATTTTCGAAACGTCGCCCTGCCGGGCATAGAGTTCGGTCGCGATGGCGATGTGGCCGAGTTTCGCGAACCGGCGGCAGACGTCCTTGATGTGTTCATGAACGCCGAAAATCTCCTGCACCACCAGCACCACCGGAAAGTTCTTTCCCTTGGCGGGCATCGCGCGGTAGGCGGGGACTTCCCCATCCTTGGTCGGAATTTTGACTTCGCCGGCAATGAGGCCGGTCGTGTCGGTCGTGATGGCCGTCTGGGCGCTGATGGGCTGCACCGCAAGGGCGAACCCGGCGGCAAGCGAAGTCACGAAGAAGTTGCGCCGCGACATTTCGGTCTGCGGATAGAGGCTGTCGAGTTCATGTTTCAGCATGGGCGTACGAGTCCTGTTGCTTCGGAAATAAAAAGTGTGTGCCGTTCGGTTGTCGGGAAGGAGTCAGCGCATCCTAAAACAAAGGAGCGCGGTGACGACAACTGAAAAGTCCGGCTTTGAAAATCACCTTCAGGCGGTATGATGCGGAAAACGCCGTCATTTCGTGACTTCATCCACCACCCGTTTCGTTTCCCGCTTCCATGTCGCCCTTCTTGAAAAGGTTTTTTTCAGGAGTTGCTCCCGGTCCGCGCCGTTTCTGGCTGGCGCTGGTCTGGCTGGTGCTGCCCGTTGCAACAGCGGGCGCCCAGGAACAGCCGGTGACCACCCTGCTCGCCCCGGTGGATGTATCCAAGGGCTGGAAGATGAAGGCCGGTGACGATCCGGCCAATGCGAAGCCCGATCTCGATACCGGGAACTGGACCGATGCCGACCTCTCGGAAATCTGGCAGTCCTCCCGGACCGACGGATTCACCTGGTTCAGAAAATCGTTCCGCCTCGCACCGTCCGAATTGAACCAGCCGGTCGGTTTCGTTTTCGGCCAGATCGAATTTGCCGGGATTCAGGTTTTCGCCAACGGCCGCAACATCGCCACCATCGGCGCGTTTCCACCTGATTCACCAAGGGAAATGCGCCTGCCGCCGGTTCTTGCCATCCCGCCCGAGGCAATCGGCCCGGAAGGCAAACTTCAACTTTCAATCCGTCTCTGGAAACCTGCCGACCGGTCGCTTCCGAACGCCTTTCTGGTCGGACGCTATCCGCCATTTCGCAAGACCTTCGAAATCGGCAACGTCGAATTACTCCGGGACCGGGTTCAACTAGGCCGACAGGAAAAACTGCGGGAGGATTTGAACCGACTGGTTCTGGCCTGCCTCTTTCTTCTGATTTGCGGCTATCACCTGTTCATGTTCACCGCGCGACGCGATCGGGTGGAGTACGTCTGGTTCGGCGCGGGCACGCTCTGCGCGGGCGTGATGACGTTCTGCAATTGCGCGTGGTCGCTCGAAATTCTTCCGGCCTTCCCTGCCTATGTCATCTGGATGGCCTTGCGACCGGTCGCCCTGTTCACACTGGCGACGTTCATCCGGATTTTCTTCCAGAGGGAAGAGCCACGCTGGCTGCGCGCGACCTTCCTTGGGTTGCTTGCTTACGATGTGGCACTGGCGTTATTCCCCTGGATTTCACTCACCAAGGCAAATACCGCGCTCCTGATCGGAATGACGCCGGCATTGCTGTATGTCGGATGGGTCATCTTCCGTGAAATCCGGCGCGGGAATCCGGAAGCGAAGCCGTATCTCATTTCGCTGCTGTTCTTTCCGATTACCCAGACATCAACGATTCTCCGGGAAACGGGCATTTACGACATGCCGTTCATCGCCCACTGGGGGCTGGGCGTGGTCATTCTCGGGATGGCGGTTTCAATTTCGGATCGGTTCAACCGGGCCTTCACCGAACTCGATACCCTCAACCGGGACCTCGAACACAAGGTCGTCGAACGCACTGAAGAACTGGCGCAGGCAAACGTGGAACTCGCCGACACGGTCGTACGCCTCGAAGAAGCCCAGGCTGAAACCGAACGAAAAAACCTGGAGCTTGACCGCAAGATTTCCGAACTCAACGTCAAGAATCAGGAACTGGTGAAAACCCATCAGCAGGCGGACCGGATTTTCTCCGCGCTCGGCCTCGCCCTTCCGGGAACGATCCTCGACGGGAAGTACCGGCTGGATGAAAAAATCGGTGAAGGCGGCTTCGGGATCGTCTTCCGCTCGACCCACCTCGCGCTCACCCGTCCGATTGCGGTCAAGGTCTTCAAGCCGCGCCACGGCAACGACAACGCGGAAGCCATCGAACGCTTTAAACGCGAAGGAATTTCGATCTCGCGCCTGTCACACCCGAACATCATCGCCGTCCTCGATTCGGGCGTCTCCGACCAGGGCATCGCCTATCTGGTGATGGAACTTCTTTCAGGAAAATCGCTGGCTGAGGAACTTCGCAGCGGGGCCGCGACCACGTTGCGGGAATGTCTCGGACGAATCATTCCGGTCTGTCGCGCGCTGGCCGAAGCGCACCGCCTCGGCGTCATCCACCGCGACATCAAGCCGGACAACATCTTCATCAACCGTTCGCCCGAGGGTGAAACGGTCAAGGTAGTGGATTTCGGCATCGCCAAGATGACCGCGTCCGACACGGGCGAGGACTGGAGCAAACTCACGGCGACCGACAGCCTGATCGGGACGCCCGCCTACATGTCGCCGGAACGGTTGTCCGGCATCAACTACGACGGCCGGGCGGATGTCTACAGCGTGGGAATTGTTCTTTACGAAATGCTGGCCGGTCGTCCGCCCTTCGAAAAAGGGACCAGCGGAATCGTCGGAATGATTCTGGCGCACATCCACAAGGCCCCGCCGCCATTGCGCGAACTGAATCCAAATATCCCCGAATCCGTTGCGGCGCTCATTCACCGGACGCTCGAAAAAGTACCCTCGGAACGTCCCACCGCCGCCCAACTGGCCGATCAACTCGAAGAACTGTTCACGAAAATTCCGGAGGCCGTCCTCGACCGGCGCTTCATTCCGAACTCAAGCGATGAAGAAGCGGTGACGACCATCTAGCAGTCAGTGGTCAGTGGTCAGTGGTCAGTAGTTAGCAGTTAGCAGTTAGTAGTTAGTAGTCAGTGAAAGGTTATGTACGGGTTGTGGCTTTTCAGGTCAGGGAAACATGCCGGGTTTCCGATTGGTGGATAGCCCATAGCCGGAGCGCTCGGGCGAGGCTATGGGTTTCATGTTCGATAAAAAACCATTGAATCCATTTGATTTCCCACGTCCTCGCCAAAGCGCTCCGGACGTGGGATAGATTCCATCAGAGCATCGTCCAGAAGAAATTAATGGTCGCTGGCAATTGATAAACGCTCTAGCCCTCGGAACCAGCCCACCGCCGACAGGGAGATACACGACATGCCCTCATCCACCTTCATCCAGGTTGCGCTCAACGGCGACCGGATTCACCCGGCCGCCCCGCGCACACCGCGGGACATCGCGGAAGCGGCAAGGGCCGCCATACAGGTCGGGGCCAAGTCGGTACACATCCATGTATTCGACCGTGACGGCCAGGAAACGCTGGATGGCGCGGTGTGTGGAGAAGCGCTGCGCGAAATCCGCCGTTTCTGTCCCGACACGCCGATTTCGCTGACCACTTCCGCCACGATTGTTCCCGATCCGAGCGAGCGCCTGCGCGTCGTGGCGGCCTGGAATGATCTTCCCGACCTCGTGACCGCCAATCAGGGCGAGGAAGGCATCATTGAACTTTGTGAGTTGCTGCTCGCTCGGGGCGTGGACATTGAAGCCGGTTTGCTCACGGTCAGCGATGCCGAGGCTTTCGTGGCTTCCGGACTGGCACCCCGTTGCCGCCGCGTCCTGATCGAACCGCTTGAACTCGACGTGGATGTGTCTCTGAGCAACGCAGCGGCGATGGAAAATGTCCTGCTGACCGCCGGGATCACGCTCCAGCAAGTACACCACGGCTATGGCCCGGCCTGCTGGGCGGTAAACCGCCGTGCCCTGACCAGAGGACACGGGATACGCACCGGCCTGGAAGACGTCACGGTTTTACCCGACGGCTCGCCCGCTCAAGACAACGCTGAACTGGTCAGGGCCGCCGTTGAGATGGCCCGAGCATCGCCGTGACCTGGAGCAGTTTCGCCTGGATGCGACCAAGCCACATCCACACGGGCGGGTAAATGATTGGGCATAGCCCATAGCCGGAGCGCTCGGGCGAGGCTATGGGTTTCAGGTTCGATAAAAACCGTTGAATCCATTTGATTTCCCACGTCCTCGCCAAAGCGCTCTCCGGACGTGGGCTACATCCAATATGTGCGCCATTCACCGTTCGGTGGCCCGGTCGCACCCACAAAAAATCACTTTAATCTTCCCCGTCCTCGGACCGCCGGACACGGGTGCGTCCGCTGTTCTCGTCTTCAAGATAGGCAGCGGACTTTTCAATTTTCTGGTTGAGACGTTTTTCAAGATCGAGCAGACCGGCGCGCATCAAGGCGTTGCCGACGTCGGACTTGTTCGCCTCGACGTCGGCCTCGTATTCCTCGACGGTCCGCTTTTGCTTGCGCGTGAACTCCCCCGCCACGGCCCACAGGGAAATTCCGATCAACACCAGCGCGGCGAGCCAGATCCAGCCTTCGTGCATCGGAAAACCTCTTTATTTTTGATTTCAGAATGAAGATTGAAGATTTTCGATTGGAAAACCATCCGAAATCTTCAATCTTCAATCGAAAATCTACTTTTGACTCCCAAGGCTACCCTTTTACACAAACAACCTGACGGAGCGTGTGTAAAACATCAACCAGATCGCGCTGGGCGGCCATGACGGCGTCGATGTCCTTGTAGGCCATCGGCGTTTCGTCGATGACGTCGGCGTCCTTGCGGCATTCGACGCCTTCGGTCGCCGCCTTGTGATCTTCAATCGTGAAGCGGCGCTTCGCTTCCGCCCGCGACATCGCCCGGCCCGCGCCGTGCGAACACGAATTGAAGCTTTCCGGATGGCCCTTGCCGCGCACGATGTACGACCGCGCGCCCATGCTGCCCGGAATGATGCCGAGGTCGCCCCCGCGTGCGCGGACCGCGCCTTTGCGCGTTACGATGACGTTTTCGCCGTAGTGCGATTCGTGCGCGACGTAGTTGTGGTGGCAGTTCACCACTTCCGCGTCGGCTTCGAATTCCGGCAACTCACCCGTGCCCCGCAACGCGAGAATCACGTTTTCCATCATCACCGTCCGGTTCCACATCGCGTATTCCTGCGCCCAGGCGACCGCCTTCACATAGTCCTTGAAGTTGTCGGTCCCCTGCGGCAGGTACGCGAGGTTGATGTCCGGCAGGTTGATGAAGAACCGCCGCATGTCCTGCTTGGCGAGTTCGATGAAATACGACCCGATGCGATTGCCGACGCCCCGCGAACCGCTGTGGAGCATGATCCAGACCCGGTCTTCCTCGTCGAGACACACTTCAATGAAGTGATTGCCCGTGCCGAGCGTACCGAGGTGGTTCACGTCGTTGCCGCGACCGAGCTTCGGATGCTTTTCGAGGATGGACTTGTAGCCGTCTTCCATCACCGTCCAGACATCCTCGACGCGCTTGGGCAACGCCCCCTGCCACGCGCCCTTGTCGTTGCGTCCGCCGTTGTCGGTCCGGCCATGCGGCACGGAGGCTTCAATCGCGGTCCGGATGTTCTTGAGGTTGTCGGGCAGATCATTGGCCGTGAGCGAAGTCCGCACGGCGGCCATCCCGCAACCCAAATCCACTCCAACAGCCGCCGGAATGACCGCGCCCTTGGTGGCGATGACGCTGCCGACGGTCGCGCCCATGCCCCAGTGGACGTCCGGCATGGCGGCGACCCACTTGTACACGAACGGCAGGCTCGCGATGTTCTTCAACTGCGACTCCGCCGCCGATTCCAGTTGAACGCCGTGAATCCACGCCTTGATCGGCACTCCTTTTTCGGGAGCAATCACCTTGTAGCCGTATTCCGTCATGTCGGTTTCCTCCGCTGGCCGCACCCGTCCGGCGTGAATGCCGGTAAAGGTCGGCGGCTCCTTTTCCCTGCGCTTGCGTTTTGAAGGCGAGACGAATCCGTCGCCTTCTTCAAACCGTTGAATCCTCGCGATCTCGCCCGGAGACAGTTTCCGGCGCTTGACGCGCGGTTCTTCCTTCATGTGCTTCTTGCCCATTTCGATGCGTGCTTTCTCCGATCACGGAAAAAATATTTTTTTTCGATGATCAATTCGGCATCGGTTTTCCGCTTACCAAAGCAGAAGGGGTTGGCAACAACCCACCCAAATCCCGACTGACCGTCATCCGATTCGAGAGGTTCATATGAAAATCCGTTCGTCATTCGCCATCGCCCTCCTGCTTGTGAGCATTACCTTCGGCTTCTCGGCCTGCTCCCTCAACGTGGGCAAGACCGATTCGAAATCCGATTCAAAATCAAACGATTCAAATTCGTCCGGTGACAAAACCCGCGTCACCACTGACGAAGAACAATCCTTTTATTATCCCGACAAACAAAATCCGACCTTCAGCTTCACCGTACCGAAAGGCTGGACGGTCGAAAAACGCGACGCCACGCACTTCGCCTTCTACTCGCCGAGCAAGGAAGTTTTCGCGTCGCTCAACATGCGCGAAGGAAACGGCGACAACACCATCAACCAGCTCGAACAGGACGCCATCGGCATCATGAAGCGCGACGTCAAGAACGCCGACATCAACACCAAGGGCGACAACGGCGGCTCGTGGCGGACCATCAACCTCGGCCCCGGCGTCAAAGCCATCCAGGCGGGCGGCACCGGTCTCTGGCCGCAGGACAACCGCAAGATCGCCTTCCAGTTCGTCATCTTCACGCCCGACCAGAAGAATTACGGAATGTTCTACATCAACAACTACATCGGGGTGTCCGAGAAGGAAATCAACCAGACGGTCACCATGCTGACGTCCATCAAGGCTTCGTAACGGGTGTTCCTCCCCGTCACGTCACGGACCGCCGCCTCTCGTACCGGGGGCGGCGGTTTCGTTTTGTCCACCCTTTTTCCCACAGCCTCCCTTCGGTCCGGCTGTGGGCTAATTTCTAAAAAAACCAAGAAAATAGCCCATATCCGGAGCACTTTGGCGAGGATATGGGGATTGGATGTGTTTCAAAAAAAGGGCCGACAAGAATTTCCGAGACAGGTTTTTTGGATGTAGTCCCGACGGCATTCGGCCTTTTTTCAAATCGTGGAGCCTGAGGCGGGATTTGAACCCGCAACCAATCGCTTACGAAGCGAACGCTCTGGCCGTTGAGCTACACAGGCGAAAAATGGAGGGTAGTCGCGGACTTGCACCGCGTAACACTCGGGCCACGACCGAGCGGCGTACTCTTTGCCTTACTACCCGATGGAACCGAGGGGATTCGAACCCCTACCCTTCTGATTGCAAGTCAGACGCTCAGCCAGATTGAGCTACGGCCCCGAAACTTCATCGTTCATCGTTCCGCGTTCATCGTTTTTTCATTGGTGTGCGTGGTCTCGCGGCGAGGGAGCGTTTCTGTTTTTGACCTCCCCCGCGGCGGGACCACGGACACGACGGATGATCCCGAAAAGTCAGGGATCGAACCCATCCGGCGCTCTACCTCTGAGCTACAGGCGGTTTCCCGCCCGTCCCGGAATCGAACCGGGAG
>JBDRAL010000093.1:0-6435 GCA_039793685.1 Blastocatellia bacterium NZW_1522 | reverse complement strand
TTCTACGGTCGAGGCCTCGCCGACGCCAGCCCTTTTTATGATGAAAGTGTCAAAAATGCACTAACTAGACCCTTCATGGGGTCGCGCGACACCCGCATTGACGGGGGGCCGGGGGAAGGACCCAAGCCGGGTCGGTCGGACATCGCGAACCGGGTCTTTTTTCTTGCGCGAACCGAAACGCAAATAACTCATTTTATTGACTTTAAGCATAGTTTGTCTTTGGTTTAAAACGAGTTGTTTTCGATCTTTGATATTCTGCGAAGTGTATTTAAACCTTTTGGAATCAATACTTTCTACTTTGGTTCGCGCAGTTCGCGCATTTTAAAAATAGAACCGGTCATGACGAGGCTCTATCTCTCTCTTCCCCCTAAGGAGAGACGAAACAAGGGTCAAAAGGTGGATCGTTCAATTCTCAAAGGCGCGTACTGCGCGAACTTCTTTGTATCTCATTGATAGTTTTAGAGTTATTGGCTCTTGCCGGTTTGCCGAGTCGTTTTAAGGGGAAGACGGAAAGATAGGCTAAATGTTTTGTTTTCTATTGTTTAGCTTGCGGTTCGCGCAAAAAATGACACCCTCGCAAGGGCCGAGGGTGAGTCAGGGAAACCAAACAGAGAGAAGCCTTATTCGAGGGGCAAAGGAGAAGGATTCTTGAACCATCCAGGGTACTTAAATACTTCTTCCAGAATGACTTGGTGAAAGGCTTTGTCGGTTCGCTCGTCCTCGTCGACGACTAGCATCACGGGGTGTCTGTAGTACTTGCTGAGTCGTATGGCCTCCCGCTTGGCCTTGGGAACAATGCTGCCGTGGTAAACGGCAAGGTTATGCTTGGTGATCCACTGGCGGAGCGTGTAGTAGCCTTCGGGTGCGCTCGACCGGGGAATCTCCGGCGGCTTGCGACCGTAAAGTTTTTCTTCATAAGCAATTACGGCCAACCGCTTGAACTCTTCCCATTCCTGATTTTGTTGTTTTTCGAGTTCGAGTCCCAACAGGTTTCTCATATCTTCGAAGGCTTGGATGTACTTTATTTTCCAGACAAGAGCCTCCTTTCCGGTGAAGGAAAGGGCAAGGAGCGCAAAGCCTTGCTCCGTCACGAGGTACATTGTTTGCGGCCTGTTTCGATCATCAATGTAGGTAATCGGCGCAAAATTGCGCTGATCCCATGATTCGATCTCTCCAAATCGTTTGATTTCGGGTTCGACTTCGGCAAGTTCGGCTAGAAGGCTTTCGATTTTGCGTAAAACGTCCTTGTGCTGTTTCCCGAATCGTTCGGCGATTTCGAGGCTGCTTGCGTAAATGTTCCGATCTTTGCGTTCAAGATGGATTTCGGTTTTGGTGAGTTCGGTCATGGCTGTTTCCTTTCTGAAACTTTTTCGCGGCGCAAAAATGCGCCGTGAGATTGATGGTTTGAACTGGCATCAGTTCCACTTGGCGGAAAGGCCGGCGTGGTCAATGACGGCGACGACGCGCACCTGATTGGCAAGCCATCGCTGATCGGGGTAGGTGGGGTTGGAAGCGCGGAGGATGACGGTGCCGTCGGCCCCGGCGTACCCTCGCTTGAGCGTGAGGCCGTGCGGGGTACTGAAAACGGCAATCCGCCCTTCCTCGACAGTATCGACGGGAAGGGCGGAGAGTGTTTCGCCGTGGCGGATGCCGTCTCCAAGCATCGAGTTTCCAACGGCGCGGACGAAAAGCGTTTGAGCTTGGCGACGGGATCGCCTGACGAGAGAAGATGAATGTTTCACTGGGAAGCCCCCGGACGGAAAAAAGTTCCGGACCCCGAGAAAGGGGTGTCGGGGGCTCAAAACGGCTACAAGAACCGCGGGCTTATTCCGCTTGCGCGTGTTGTATTCGGCCCACTCCCGACAAATGAGGGCATGCCCGAGTTTTTCAGGCATAAAAAAGCCACGGCTGACGGGCGTGATGTACCGCTTGTAGGTGTTTTGAGCACCGAGGGGAATCATAGGGAAATCTCGCCCGGAATCAAGAAATAATTTCGACTCGAATTCCGCGACGTTGCGGAATTCGACGTTTAACGTTTCAGTTTCGCCATCCGCTCGCCGATAACTTCAAGGACACGGGACATTTTTTCGAGGGCGGTCTCGCGGTTCGCGGCAAAAGTCTGCGCTCCAAGATTTGCCCACGCGCCGGCGCTGTCCTCGCAATCGACAAATGCGATTTGCAGTTGTACTTCCCAACGGCGGTCAGGTTCATTCAGCGGGTGGTAATCAACGTCAAAAAAATGATTTGGTTCGTTCATCGTCGCCATTCATCCATCCTCAAAATCCCAGGCCCGTTTCCTGATCGGAAAACTTGATGTGCAGGAGGTCATATTTCTTGCCGTTGATTTTCTTGCTTTTGGTATGCCGCCCCGGGTCGTGAGATGCCAAAACATTCAAGTCGTTGAGTTGCGAATACAGGACAGGATTTGAAATTCGGTTCAGGTAATCATGGTTGAAAAATTTCAGGATCATCGCCATCGCGATTCCGGGGAGAATGAGCAAATTGCCGTCCTCGTCGGTCCAGCCGATCATCCGGTCGGCCTCGACGTTCAGGGGGGCGGTGTCGCGAATGTCGAGGCAAATGGCGCGCCGCGTGGACAGCAAGGATTGCAGGGCATCGAGGAAGCGGGACGCCTCAAGGGACTCGGCGGTCAGGTTGCCCATCTTGTCCGCGCAACGATTCAATTCTTCGAGAAACCGGTCGCGGTACCGGATGAACAGTTCGCCGATTTCGGGGTGACGTTCGAGGAGCGTCCATGTCGTGTGGCAGGTGGCAAGATTTGAAGCCGTGCGTCCGACATTGACCGCATTGGGGGCAGTGCTCCTGATGGAGCGCATCCAGTGATTTCGCAAAGAGGCATGATGGTTTTTGAGGTTTACGGCTTCCTTACGTCCGTCCTCGCCCGACAGCCAGTCAAGCCAAGCGCTCATCACGGCGGGAAGATCGCCGGATTTCTCCTGCGCTTCCGACAATCGGTCATTCATGCTCGCGCGTTGCCAGGCAAATTCGACGACGAGGGAGCGGGCGAGCGTGGCGGCATCGGTGTCCGGGATGTCTTCGCCGGTGCAGTACGGCCAGGCGTGAATTTCTTTCGGGTTTCGCAGTGCGCTGGAACGGGTCAATCGGGCTTTTTCGCCGCCTTCGAGAATCGCGTGTGTCAGGGCTACAAAATCGCGCGAACCGCCGCCGGTGTTGGGTTTGTAGTTGTCGATGAGGATCGGAACGTCCGAGGCTGACGAGGCGAGGTGCATGATGGCGTTGCGGGTTGCGCCTTCGCCCCAGCGCAGAATCCGGTCGTCGTACAAAAACTCCGGCCCCCAGAGGCACATCAGTGTTTGCGAGTAGGACGTCTTGAGCGCACCCGTGCGGCCCCGGACGAAGGTCATGTACTTCTCGCGCGCCCACGGGGCGACACGGGCGAGCGTCGGCACGAACATCGCCATCACCGGAATTCCGGTGAACACATCGAAGCAGGTCAGCAGGTTGTCGAGAGCGGTCATTCCGCGCCCAAGGTCGGCGTCAGGGACAGCCGAATAGGGGAGAATTTTTGGAAGCGAAACTTCGACTTCGTTCCGATTGGGAAGAAGAAATTCCTCGCATCCGGAGTCACGCCAACCGGTTCGTCCAAACCGATTGACCTGAACGATGTCGCCGTTGGTGAATTGCTTGACGGCCTCCGGAAGATGCTTCTCCATCCCCGTGAAAACGCGGGCTTTGGGGCCGATATGGTTTTCGAGAAGAGAGCGGAACGTTTTCGCGTCCGCGCACTGGCTGGCTTCGACATCGAATTCGAAGTGCCGTCCGTCGACGGTTTCGCCCTTGACGGTCCGAAGCGCCGGTCCGTCTTCGACGAGAATTTCCCGGCTGAAGCGGAATGAAAAATCCGAGACGAGTTTTTCACGGGGCACGCCGTTGCTGTCGTAGGAAAGCACATAGATACGGTTGCCGCGTCGTTCGTAAGAGTTCGCCTTTTCCTGCTCTTCGGCCTGCTCGCGCGAGGGCAAGGGAGGAAGTTTCTCGACGGCAAGGGCGACCAGCTCCTCGGTCGTGTGGCCGGCGACGAGGTAGTCGTCGAGGCCGACCTTTTTGCCGTCCGCACTCGGGAGAAGGACGTACCGGACGATGGCTTCCTTCGATTCGAGGAATTCCGTCAAGGCGTCAAGGGCTTTGTGAACCTCGACTTTCGTCATCACGTCGCTGTCGAAAACGATATAAACCGTGCGGTCGTTGAGGGCCACGCCGTCCCAATCGGAAAGAAACGTCTTTCCGCCGAATTCGTTCGTCCCCCGAAAATTCCACACGCCCATCAGGGCCATGCAGACGAGTTTGTGGGACGCGGCGGCATCGGCTTTTTTCACGCCCTCGGTGATCCAGAGCGGAATGTCCGGAGTGCGCCACGCGGCGGTCGGCACGGCTGGCGGGAAATCGAGCCGGACCCGCGATTTGCCGGGCGTCTCGTACTTGATCTCCTTTTCCTTGTCCTTCGTCTTGTCGAAGAATTTCCTCGGCTCGTCGGGCCGCGCCTGGTACGTCACGGGCACGCCGTCGAGGCCGCACACGGGCACGACGAGCGCGGGAACGCGGGACTGCTGCGGGCCAAATCCAAGCGCGGCGAGGTCTTTCTTCGAGACGGCCGTGCGGTATCCGCGCGCCTCGATCACCTCCGGCGCGATTCCCGACGCGGCGAGCTGGGCGGCGTGGTTCGGGAGCAGGAACGGCTTGGCGCAGTGCTCCTCCCAGAACGCGCGCAGCGAGGCCTCGGTTTCGCCGACGGCGCCGTTTGCGTTCGCGCCGGGGAGCGTCAGATGCTTCCACGCCTTCACGAGCGCGTCGCCGGCGACGGACAACTCGTCCGTCCACGAGACGTGCGTGCGGCGAATCCGCGACAGGCGGGCAACGTCTTCGACAATCGCTGAGATCGGTTTCGTCATTTTTCGAGCAGCCGTTTCAGGAGTTCGGGTGGGTAGTAGATTCCGTTCGTCCCTTCTCGAAGGGTGGCGATACGGACTCGTGAGCGTTCGGCGTCAGTCAGCTTGAATCGAAAGCGGGGCGGTTTTTTCGGGATCGGAACGGGAGCAAGTTGGGGTTTCGACACGACTCACCTCGCTTTCACGCGCTCGGCGGCGCGGGTCAAAAGGTCGGCGGCTTCGCCCTTCGTGCAACCAGGCGGAATGGGTACGCGCCAGCGGCGCAGGGCGGCGAGCTGCTTCTCGCTGGCAGGTTCGCGGCGCCAGCGGGCCTTGGGTTCGATCAGGGCTTTGGTAGAGCTGTCGGTCGCGAGCTTGCGGGCCTCGGTTTCGGCGACCGTGATCGCGTAACTCATCGGCAGGTTGTCGGCGAGAATGTCGTAGGAATTGCGCACGACGCGCCACACGTCGTCGCCGTGACGTTCGACGCGCAGGATCGTCTCGCCCATCGACAGGACGTAGTTGCCGTGGTTGGTCCGGACCCAGTTGAGCGTGCCGAACGCATCGACCGGCCGCGTTTTCCCACTGGCCACGGCCATGGAAACGTCACGCAGGTTGATTTTCTTTTCGTCCTTCGCCTTCAGGGCAAGCGACACCGGCTTCCGGCTGCGCAGGTCGGAGGCGGCGAGGCCGAACACTTCGGCGACGCCGACGAGCTTGTGCTTCAGGCTGTCACCGACGACATCAAGGACGAGGCAGTCGCGCTTGCCGGGAAACAGCCGGAGGCCTCGACCGATGCACTGGACGTAGAGCGCTCGTGACTGCGTTGGGCGCGCCATCAGGACGCAGGAAATCGACGGTTCGTCGAAACCTTCCGTGGCGACGGCGCAGTTGGTGAGGACCTGAAACTTGTCGTCCGCGTATTCCCGCAGGATTCGTCGGCGCGTGTCGGAGTCCTGCGTTCCGTCGATGCAGGCGGCGGCAATTCCGGCTTCATCGAAATGCTTCGCCGCGGCGCGCGCGAGCGGCACGCTCGGAAAAAACCCGATGGTCTTCCGGTCGTGCGCGTGAAGCTTCCACGCGGCGACGATACGCGGCAGGGCGTCGGCAGCGCTCATGACGCGGGCAAGGGAAGCGGTCGTGAAATCGCCCTTGTTGCGGGTGCAGTCTTCGAGGTGCAGGTTGTCGATGGCGACCTGAAGCGTGACGATGTCGCTCAGTCCATCGGGCCGCTTGTGAGGCAGAAAATCCGCGATATGCCGCTCGTAAACGCACTCCTCGAAAACGCCCTTCTCACCAACGAGGGGCTTCCCGTCGAGGCGGTCGGGCGTGGCCGTGACGCCGACGACGAGGGTCTCCGGATTGGCCGCGCGAGCCGCCGCCACGATCCGCTGATAGCTATCGGTCACGGCGTGGTGACACTCGTCGATCACGACCGTGTCCCACGGCTCGGAAATCTGTTGCAGCCGCTTGGGGAGCGCGAGCGTCGCAACGGACGCAACCACGATCCGCCGGTCGTGTTCGTTGC
>JBDRAL010000092.1:0-61752 GCA_039793685.1 Blastocatellia bacterium NZW_1522 | reverse complement strand
GCCGTAAAACTCGACCGAATTGGCCGAAACGCGGATCGGAACTTCCGAGCCGTTGACGTACATCTTCAAATTCGCGTCAACCGCGCTCGGGTTCAAACCGGCACCGACAAGCGCCGAGCGGGAAACGCTCTGCCAGCCGGTCGTACGGAGGCCGAGTTTGACCGCCGGTCCGGCGGCGAGCGTCTGCTGGAACGCACTCGATTTTTCCGATTTGGCGGCGGTTTGAACCGTCGCGCTTTCGGCAAGGTAACGGTTCAGTTCCATCGGATCGGCGGAAATGAGCGATTTTGTGGTCTGCGAACCGAAAACCGGGTTGTTGCGACCGAGCAGGGGCGCGTTGCGGAGCGATTCCGGCATCGGTTCTTTTGAGGATTTGAGTTCAAACGGCCCGTTCCACGAACTCTTGCCGTTCAAATCAATGTCTTCCAGCCAGTAGGAAGCGCCGCCCGTCGGAGTGTCGGTTTCGGTGACGATTTTGCCGCGCCGCGCGCCGCGTGCCGGAGCGGTCGAAACCGCCGTGTCGCGCCAGGCGTAGCGGTTTCCGGCGGTGAGCGTCGTTCCGGCCAAGAGGGCGCTGCCGGCGACGAGTCCGTTGCCGGTGACGAGTTCGCGCTTGCCCTTGGACTCGCGCCAGACGCGGAAGCCGAGGTTGTCGGCTTCAAAACCGGTGTTCCACGTCAGTCCGACTTCGCCGTTCGCGTAGGAAACCGCTTCGAAGTTTTGAAGTTTGACTTCGGTCGGATTGACGTCGAAAAAGGCGACGCCTTCAAAGTCGCCGCTGCCGCCGGTCGGAATCGTGCCGATTTCGGTGGCAATGGTGAATCCTCCGGCTTCCACCGTTTTGTTGATTCTCCAGAGCCGGTTGATGGCGCCGGTGTTGGCGCCGCCGCCCGCGTCATTCCCTGTAGAACCGTAAAGCGTTCCGTCATTTGATGTCGTCAGTCCTTCCATGTCGCGGACGATGGTCGTTCCGTCCGGACGGCGCAGCGACGTGCCGACCAGTGTGCAGGCGCCGGTGGAGGTATTGATGATGACGAGCTGGTCGGGCTTGTTCCCCGCGACGGCGGTGCTGGTGTTGACGATGGCGTAAAGCCGAAGCGTCGTCGGCGTGGTGGGGTCGGAGGCGAAGGTGATGTCGTCAGTGTCTTCAAGCGAGCCGCCGCCGCCGATCGTTCCGTCGAGGGCCACTGAGTTGACCACCAGATAGTCGACCCCCGCGCCGAAGGCGTTGGCGATGCGCTGGCCGGTCGTGGTGTTGACCTTGACCAGAACGTCGTTCCCCGTTCCTGTGCGCCGGATGCCTGCCCACAAAACGTTGGTCGGATTTCCGGGCAAAATCGGATCGGGTGTCGGGTTGAAGGTCAGGCAGTCGACATCGTCCAGGTTCAATGTTCCGAGAGCGCCGTTGCCGGTTCCGAGCGGATTGGGGAGGCGGGTAAAAACACCGGTGGTCAGATTGAACGTTCCGATTCTCCCTTGGGAGCCGGCGGCGGCGGCGGTGTCCTGATCGCCGCCGAATAGTACCCCCACACCCGGGGTCGCGCCCCGTTGCCAGGCAATACATTCGATGTTCACCGCCGTTGCGGCAAATGATCCGATGTCGGTGCGAGTGGTAATGGCACCTGCGGAGAACGTGACCTGTTGAAGACGGTCGTTGGCGTCGGACGACACATAACACTGCCCGCTTTGAGCGAGGGCCGGGGCGCCGAGTACGACTCCGACGACCGCAAGCAAAAATACGAGGAGCGTTCTTCGAAGAAATTCCGACTGGAGAAAAGTTTCCTTGAGAGTCGAGAACGAATTGAACCTGGCGAGTCTGGCGTCGGACAAAAGTGTCTGGAATCGAAAAGTCATTCTCCGGGGGCGTCCTTATTGAATGGGTGAGAACTCGTGCGGGGGTGTCCTAAAATGAAACGATTATAATTTTCAAAAACATGTTGTGAATTTATTGCAGCATTGGTAGATATTTTTCTAGTTAAATATATGCGTTTTTACATTTACGTTACATTGAAAAGGCCCGCCGGAATCCCGGCGGGCCTTCGTCATTTCAGGGTTTAGCGCAACCGGACCGGTCGCGTGGGGTGGTTTATCAGGCCGCGCCGAACCACTCGGCGCCCATCTCCTTGTCGGAAACCGCGCCGCCGAGTTCCTGCTCGACGCCCGCGATGATCTTGATGTTGCGGCGGTCGATGTCGGTCAGCTTGGCTTCGCTATACGCCTCGTCGGCCTGATACCACTCGGTGCGCAGGAAGAAATCCTGCAAGACGGGGGATTTGAAGACCCGTCCGCGCCGGGCGTAGACCATGTTGCGCAGCAGGCGCAGGTCGCGGCGGGAGAAATTGTTCAACTGTTCGACGGTCAGCAGCTTGTCGAGCATTTCGGGCGTGTCGAGCGGCGTTTTTTCCACGCCTTCCACGTCCGATGACTTGCCGAGCGACCGGGCGAGCAGTTGAAGTTCGACGAGGTCCTCGGGCGTGCGCGCGTCCTTCGGCTTGTCGGCGAGGGCCTTGCGGCGGCGTTCGAGTTCGCCGCGCGGGATTTCGGCTTCGAAGGTGGCGACGAACTCGGCGTTTTTCCGGTCGAGCGCGGTCAGCTTCGATTCGTCGGTTTTGTCCGCCGGTTTGTACCACGGCTGGGCGCTGAAATAATCCCGTAACCACTTCTTGCGGAACGGGTTGCCCGCGCGGGCGAAGATCGTGTTGCGGATGAGGTTGAGTTCCCGGAGGGTGCGTCCCTCAAGGTCGGCTTTCGTGATTTCGCGGGTGAAGTAGTAATCGGTGACCAGCGCGGTGGGTTTTGACTGCGTGTCCGGCGCCGTTTTGGAAACGGTGACCGGCGCGGTATCCGGTGTCGGCGCGGCGGGTTTCGCGCCGCCCGCCGAACAGCCGCCGAAGGCGGTCGCGCAGAGAAGAACCCCGGCCGCCAGAACGTGACGTTTGGTCATGGGCGGAGCACTCGTCTTTCTTGAAAGGATGTCGAGGCGTGCTTCGGGAATTTACCAAATGGAATGTCGATATTTGACGGCTTTTTCACCTTCCGAGGGAAAAAACGCAAGGTCGGGCAAACCTTTGGAACCACGGCGTCGTAGGGGAGTGAAATTCTTCATCCGATTCAACCCTTCCCGAATCCGCGGATTCGTTTCCGAAAAACCCGCTTTCCCTTGCGGATGTCCCCGGAGCTTTCGCCATGCAGGAACCACGTCCCGAGTCGATGAAGCCGACCGCACCACGTCCCGGGCTGTCGGCGGACAGTCCAGTTTCAGAAATGCCGACTCCGGCCGTCACGCCGCCGGACGGTCCCGAGGGGGCGTGGGGCGAGCGGCTGCGCTACCTGATGCAGCACGGACTGCTGAACGAGCAGACGGTTGAAAGCCTGATTCGGGAAGTTCGTACCGAGGTGTTTCAGGCGCGCCCGGCGGGCAGCACCTCGCCCAACGGCCCGGCGCGCCCGACCGGCAGCCGCGACCGGCTGTTCCCGGTTGGCGATTGGGACCGTTACGAGTTCGAGTCCCTGCTTGGACAGGGCGGGATGGGGCTGGTCTACAAGGCGCGCGACCGGCGGCTCAACCGGACGGTCGCCCTCAAGTTTCTGCGTGGCGACGATGAACAGATGACCCAGCGGTTCCTTCAGGAAGCGCGGGCGCAGAGCCGGATCGACCATCCAAACGTCTGCAAGGTGCATGAAGTCGGCGAGGTCGAGGGGATGCCGTACATCGCGATGCAGTACATCCCCGGCGAATCACTCAAGGCGGCGCGGTTCAAGCTCAATCTCGAAGAACGCGTGCGGGTCATGCGCGACGTGGCCGAAGCGGTCCACGCGGCGCATCGGCTGGGAATCATTCACCGCGACCTGAAACCCGGCAACGTGTTGATGGAAAAGACCGAAACGGGCGAGTTGAAGCCGATCGTCATGGATTTCGGCCTCGCCCGCGATCTGAAATCGTGCGACGGACTGACCGAAACCGGGATGATTCTGGGAACGCCGTCCTACATGTCGCCGGAACAGGCCGAGGGGAGGATGAAGCACCTCGACCGCCGGTCGGACGTCTACAGTCTCGGGGCCATGCTTTATGAACTGCTCGTCGGGCGGCCGCCGTTCGAGGCGGAAACCGGCTTGCAGGTCATTTTGAAGGTGGTTCAGGAGGAGCCGGTTCCTCCGCGGCGGCTCGCGCCGGAAATTCCGGCGGACCTCGACGCCATCGCGATGAAGTGTCTGGAAAAGGATCTTTCCCGCCGGTACGACTCGGCCCAGGCGCTCGCCACCGACCTCCAGCGCTACCTTGACGGCGAGCCGATCTCCGCGCAGCACGTCACCTGGCGGCATCGGCTGGTGAAAAAGGCCCGCAAGCACAAGGCGCTGGTCGCGGTCGGCGCGGCGGCGCTGGCCGGGATGCTCGCCATCGGCGGGTTCGCGATGTACGGCCAGTACATCAGCCGCGAAAAGGAACGCTACGCGCAGCAGTTCGGCGAAGACGCCTACCGCATCGAGTCGGAACTGCGGTTTGCGTACATGTCGCCGACCCACGACATCCGCCCGCAGCGGGAACGGGCAAAGAAGCAGATGGAGGATATTCGCAAGCGGATGGAACAGGTCGGGCGGGTGGCCGACGGAGCGGGGAATTACGCGCTCGGACGGGGCTATCTCGCGCTATATGACTACGACAACGCCAAACTTCATCTTGAAAAGGCGCAGGCCGCCGGATTTTCCGCGCCGGGGCTGGATTTCGCGCTCGGCCGGGTTGCGGGCGAGTTTTTCCGGCGGCGGATGCGCGATGCCGATGCCCTACCCGACAAGGCGGCGCGGGAAGCCTGCGTGCGCGAACTGGAACAGGAATTTCTCAGACCCGCGCTCAAGCAACTCAATGCGTACTGCCAGTCGGGCGTCTCGACTCAGTACGGCGAAACCCTTTACGTCAATGGGCTTATCGCCTTTTACCGGATGGATTACGACGAAGCGCTGGAAAAGGCGCGGGAGGCGAGTCGGCAGCTTCCGTGGTATGCCGAAGCCAAGAAACTCGAAGGCGACATTTTTCTGGCGAAGGGATTCCAGCTTTATCTGAAGGCGGATTACTCGGGCGCAATCGACCTTTATGACCGGGCGGAAGTCGCCTTTCGCGAGGGGAGCGACATCAGCCGCAGCGACGTGGCAATTTTTGAAGGGCTGGCGCGCCGCTGGGCCAATACGCTCGACGCGCGGCGGTTCGACGGAAAGCCGTTTCTGGCCGAACGGGCAAAACTGGTCGAGGCGGCGGACCGGATTCTGGACGCCGATCCCGAAAATTCACTGGCCTACACCATGAAATGCCGCGCCGGGTGGCTGATTCTCGGCGGCAAGTCGGACGGGATGACGCCGCCGGGCGGGGATGAGGTCGCCGAAGGCGATGCAGCGGTGACGTTCGGAGAGCAGGCCATCCGGTTCAATCCGGCGAACGCCTATGCCTACAGCAATCTCGGAATGGCCTATCTGGCGAAAGCGCGGTGTGACGGTCATCGCGGCCGTGATCCGCGCGAAACGATTCAGCGGGCGATTGCCGTCTGCGAGCAGTCGGTCAAGTTGAGTCCGGAGTCGTTCGCCTACGCCAACAATCTCGCCGTGGCCTATGCGGCGATGGCCGAATTTCGGGTCGATCACGGAGAAGACCCCGAACAGGCGTTCGCGGGGGCGATTTCGAATTATCGGCGGGTTTTCGAGCTGAGTCCGGATAACCTCATTCTTATGAACAACATCGCCTCGGCCTATGTCGATAAGGGGCGTGGCGAAATCCGGTTCGGGAGGGACCCGCGGGCTAGTCTTGAACAGGCTCGGGCCCATTTTGAGCGGCTGGCTGCGTTGAATCCCCGTCGCGTCGAGGTTCCGGTCGCGCTGGCGGATATTCAGGGACAGTACGCCAAGTACGCTCTGCGGACCGGCCAGGACGCGACGCCCTATCTGGAAGCCGGACGCCGGTTTCTCAATCAGGTTGACGTTGTTCAACTGGATGATAAGCGCGACCGGTATCGGCTGGTGGTCATGGGGCGGCTTGAAACGATGGCGGCGGAGGCCGCGCTCCGCTCCGGAACGTCGCCCGAGGCGCATTTCCTTGCCGCCGAAGGTGCGCTGGCGCGTGTCCAGTCGCAGGGCATGGCCGATCCCGGCACGCTGGAAACGGTGGCGGAGTTGTATCGCTGGAAGGCGGAATGGCGGATGACCAACCGGCGTTCCGCGGATTCGGAGATCATGCGCGGCTTGGGCGTCATCGCGAAGGCCCGGTCGAGCGGCACGGCGACACCCGAGTTGACGGCCATGCATGGCGTACTTTTGTGTCTGCGGGCGCGAACCCAGCAGGGGCCGGACCGGGTGCGAACGGCAAAGGCCGCGACCGAGGCGCTCGAATCGGCGTTGCGGGTGAACCCGACGCTCCAATCCGAGTGCGGAGAGTTGCTGGCTGAGGTCCGGAACTTCGGAAATGTCTGGGCGGCGGGCGGTTAGCAGCTAGCAGTTAGTAGTTAGTAGTCAGCAGTAAGTGACCGGAAAAAAGCCATCGCCGTTTCCCGAACGCTCTTTCGTCAATCTCCAACCGCTAACTGCTAACTGCTAACTGCTAACTGCTAGCCGCTAGCCGCTCACCACTGGCCACTTTCCCTTCTGAGCCTTTTATAAAGAAAAGTTGACAGTAGTACGCTCAGGTTTTATTCTCCTGCCCGTGAGTTCACCTGCGGCAGCGTTCGCGTGCGTCCGCTGCGATTTGAACTGAATTTCCGCAAGCGTGGAGTACAACAGTCATGGGCAAGATCATTGGCATCGACTTGGGAACGACGAACTCGGTCGTCGCGGTCATGGAAGGCGGCGAACCGGTCGTCATTACGAATTCCGAAGGCGCACGCACGACACCGTCGGTCGTGGCATTTACCAAGGACGGGAATCGGTTGGTCGGACAGGTCGCCAAGCGCCAGGCGGTGACCAATCCCGAAAACACGTTCTATTCAATCAAACGGTTCATCGGGCGTCGGTTCAACGAGGTTGAAGGCGAAACGAGACAGGTTCCCTACACGGTCAAGGGCGGGTCGAACGGCGATGTCCGGATCGAGGGCGGCGGGAAGGACTGGGCGCCGCCGGAAATTTCCGCGATGGTGCTTCAGAAACTGAAGGCCGCCGCCGAGGATTACCTCGGTCATCCGGTGACGGAAGCCGTCATCACGGTTCCGGCCTACTTCAACGACGCGCAGCGGCAGGCGACCAAGGACGCGGGCAAGATTGCCGGTCTCGACGTGAAGCGCATCGTCAACGAGCCGACCGCGGCCGCGCTGGCTTACGGACTGGACAAGAAGAAGGAAGAAGTCATCGCCGTATTCGACTTCGGGGGCGGGACCTTCGACATCTCGATTCTGGAAGTCGGCGAAGGCGTTGTGGAAGTGAAGTCCACCAACGGCGACACCCACCTCGGTGGCGACGATGTGGACGAATGCCTCATCAAGTGGATCGTGGACGAGTTCAAAAAGGATCAGGGCATTGACCTGACCGCCGACAAGATGGCGCTCCAGCGTCTGAAGGAAGCCGCCGAAAAGGCCAAGATCGAGCTTTCGTCGGCGATGGAAACCGAAATCAACCTGCCGTTCATCACGGCCGACGCCTCCGGACCGAAGCACCTCGTACTGAAGCTGACGCGGGCGAAGTTCGAGCAACTCGTCGAGCCGATTCTCAAGCGGACGCTCGAACCCTGCCGCAAGGCGATGGAAGACGCGGGGCTGAAGACGACGCAGATTGATGAAGTCGTGCTCGTCGGCGGTTCGACCCGGATTCCGAAGGTTCAGCAGATGGTCAAGGAGTTCTTCGGGAAAGAGCCGAACAAGTCGGTGAACCCGGATGAAGTCGTCGCGGTCGGTGCCGCCGTGCAGGCGGGCGTTCTCGCGGGCGACGTGAAGGATTTGCTCCTGCTCGACGTGACCCCGCTTTCGCTCGGCATTGAAACGCTCGGCGGCGTCAACACGGTGATGATTCCGCGCAACACGACGATCCCGACCAAGAAGAGCGAAGTCTTCTCGACTGCGTCCGACAGTCAGACCTCGGTGGAAGTGCACGTTCTTCAGGGCGAACGCCCGATGGCGCGTGACAACCGGACGCTCGGCAAGTTCCATCTCGTCGAAATTCCGCCGGCGCCGCGCGGCGTGCCGCAGATCGAAGTCACCTTCGACATCGACGCCAACGGCATCGTCAACGTGTCGGCCAAGGACCTCGGCACGGGCCGCGAACAGCGCATCACGGTGACCTCCAGCTCCGGTCTGAGCAAGGAAGACATCGACCGGATGGTTCGCGACGCGGATTCCAACGCCAGCCAGGACAAGGAGCTGCGCGAACGGATCGAAACCAAGAACAAGCTCGATTCGACCATCTACGCCACGGAAAAGCTGATTGCGGACAACCGCGAAAAGGCCGACGCGGCGGTGGTGTCGGAAATCGAGGCGGTCATCACGGAAGCCAAGGGCAAGCTCGAAACGGGCACGCTCGCGGAACTGAACGACCTCTATGACCGACTGACGAAGGCCACCTACAAGCTGTCCGAATCGCTCTACTCGCAGCCCGGCGCGGAAGCGGCCAACGCCGCCAGCGCGGGGGCCGGCGCGGGTGCGGGCGGCGGCGCGAAACCGGCGGATGACAACGTCATCGACGCCGAATACGTGGATGTGGACGAGAAGAAGTAGGGAACAGGGATCAGGCAACAGGGGCCAGGGATCAGGAAGAGGCAGTTTTCACCTGATCCCTGATTCCTGACCCCTGATCCCTTTGAGGGCGTTATGGCGAAGGATGATTACTACGCGATTTTGGGCGTTTCGAAGACTGCTTCGGCTGAAGACATCAAGAAAGCCTATCGGCGGCAGGCGCGGAAGTACCATCCCGACGTGAATCCGGGCGACAAGGCGGCCGAGGAAAAGTTCAAGAAGATTTCCGAGGCGTTCGACATTCTGGGCGATCCGGAGAAGCGCAAGGTGTATGACCGGTTCGGGGTCTATTCCGAGGCGCACGCGCAGGCGGCGAAGGCGGGCGGCATGCCCGGCGGCGGTTTTACGCCTGTCGATTTCGATTTCGGCGGCGGCGGTCCCGGTGGCGGCTCTTTCCGCGACATGTTCGCCGATCTGTTCAACAATGTCCGAACCGCGCGTCCGGCGGCCCAGCCGGGGCGTGACGTGGAATATCCGCTTTCAATCAGTTTTGACCAGGCGATGGAGGGACTGACGGCGACGATTACGCTTCCGGGCGGGCCGGGACAGTCGTCGGAAACCGTCAAGGTCAAAATCCCCGCCGGAGTGGACACCGGCTCGAAGGTCCGCGTGGCGGGGAAGGGACAGCCGGGCACGAACGGCGCGCCTTCGGGCGACCTCTACATCGTGACCAACGTCGGCGAACACCCGTTTTTCACCCGCAAGGGCGACAATCTCTACTGCACGATTCCGGTCAGCGTGGCGGAAGCCGCGCTCGGGGCCAAAATCGAGGTACCGACGGTCGGCGGGAAGGCGCAGTTGCGGATTCCGCCGGGGACGCAGTCGGGGCAGAAGTTCCGGTTGCGCGAAAAGGGTTTCCCGGTACTGCGGAGTCCCGGCAGTCGCGGCGACCAGTTCGTCGAGGTCCGGATTGCACTGCCGAAAGTCATCAGCGAGGAAACCAAGGAGATTCTGCGCGAATTCGCGCGCCTGAACCCGGAAAACCCGCGGGCCGACCTCGGCCTGCAATAGCGGGAGGGACGGACGATGATTCGGAACCGCAAGCAGAAACCGCGCCGGTATTCGATTGGTGCCGTCGCCGAAACCTTCGGCATTCATGAACAGACGCTCCGTCTCTACGAACGCGAGGGATTGCTCGTCCCGTCGCGTTCCGAGAAGAACACGCGTTACTACACCGACGAGGACCTCGAACGGCTTCAGGCGATTCTCAACCTGACGCGCGAGATGGGCGTCAATCTGGCGGGCGTCCAGATCATCATGGACATGCGCGCCCGGATGGACGAAATGCAGCGGCAGTTTCAGGCGCTGGTCAACTTCGTCCGCGAGAATTTCGCCGCGCAGGCGGAAGGTCCAAGTCACGCGCTCGTCCGGACCGGCCCGATGCACATCGTGGTCGCGGGGAGTTTCGATCCTCCGGAGCCGCCGTCACCCCCAACGCCGCGTCCGCGCATCATCAAAATCGAGACGGAATGAAAAAACCGCGCCGCCGATGAAGAAGATCGGCGGCGCGGTTCGCTTTTCCGGTCGCAATCCCTGTCAGACGACGGGATTGACCTGGAATTGGGCGCATTGCGCGCCGGCGGGATCGAAGGCGATGCAACCCGAGTCATCGGCGGCGAGTTCGTAGTGCGTACCCTCGTATTGCACGATGTAGATTTTGCCCGGCCTGAGACCGCACTGGGAGCATCCGCCACCACAGGCCATCAGTGAAGCCAGCGACAGGACCACGACAAATCCTGAAACCATTTTTTGAAGTGTATTTTTCATTTGAGGCATCCTTTCCTTTCTTGGGTTTCAACTAGCCAAGGCGGCTGACCAGCGCCTTGAGCGTTTGGTCGTCGAACAGATTGAGCGGACTGCTGTAGATGACGCCGTTGACGCCGTAGGGCTGGCGTCCCTCGACAGACACGGCGAGATTCCACTTCTCCGCGTAACGGCGTTGAAGTCCGCGCATCTGCTGGTCGAGTTCGTCCGAGTTCAAAATGAACTGGTCGCCGCTCAGAACGGAGTAAGTCAGCAGCGCCGCCTGTGTCGGGGTGATGCGCTTGGCCGACCAGACTTCCGGCTGGGCCGCCTCGAAGAGTTTGATCCGGTTTTCGACTTCGTTCGTGATGGCGAGGCGGGCAAAATCGGCGACGAAGGCGCGTTCCGAGGGCGATTTCACCTTGCGGAAGTAGGCGCGGGCCTTTTCCAGCGAGGCCGTCGGCCCCCACGGGCGAAGCAGGATCTGGCCTTCCGGAAGGGTGCCGTTCGGGGTCTGCTCGGTCCGCAATCCGCGCATCGTGTTCAGTGTCGCCTCGATTTCGGCGTCGTTCATCCCCGCCACCCGCTCGATGGCGATTTCAGTCAGAAAAACGGAGAGGTCCGCCGCCGTGACAGTGGCTTTTCCTCCGGCGGCATAACGCGCTTCGGCCTGATTCAGCAGGGCCAGCGCGTCGTCGCTAAACTTCAAACCGGCCCGGTGGGAGACGATGGCGTTGACCGTCTGGGTGTTTCGTTGGGCGGTTTCGAGCGAGTCGGCGAGTGTCAGCCGGGACGCGGATTCAGTAAAGACCCGCCGGACTCCGGCCACGCTGGCCTGTCGCGGATCGTTTTTGGCGGCGGAAATCGTTCCGCGCAGGCCGAATCCGGCGGCCGTGACGCCAAGCGCGAGGGCGGCGGTCAAAACCGACAGAAAAAGGGTACGTTTCTTCACTTGGGATTCCTTTCAGTCATCTGTTTGGATTGCCTTCCTCCACGCCAAGGCGACCCGGTGGTTTCCTTTTTCGACGGCGGAAGAAGTGTTTGTCTCGACAGACAGAAGGGCAATCGTCGTGCCACGACGAAATCGGCCCCGGCTTGTGAAAAAGCGTCCGTTTGACTGAAAAAAACGATGAAACTGAAGGAATATAAAGTTCTATAAAGTTACATAACGTTATGTAACTTTATAGAACTTTATATTCGTTGAAGATTTGAATGGGTCTTTATCAATTGGGTCAGGCCGGCCTGGTCTTTCCTCGCACACCTTCGGCGTGCGGTTCATTTTTCCCGTCGTCTTCCGGTGGTTTCGCTCCGCTTCACCACCGGCTAAGTTCCCGGCACACCTTCGGCGTGCCTCAAGCGCCGCGCTCATTTGAGCACTGCCCTAAAAGTAATACGGAAAAACGGGCCGACCCTTCCGGATCGACCCGCTTCACTAAACTGCTAACTGCTAACTACTAACCGCTAACTACTGACCACTGACGGCTGGCCACTGGCTACTACTTCATGTTCATCCCCAGCACCTTGGTCAGGAAGCCCCACTGGTCGGCGACTTCCTCGATGACCTTGGCGGTCGGTTTGCCCGCGCCGTGGCCCGCTTTCGTTTCAATCCGGATCAGCACCGGCGCGTCGCCAGCGTGGGCTTCCTGCAACCGGGCCGCGAACTTGAAGCTGTGCGCCGGGACGACCCGGTCGTCGTGGTCGGCGGTCGTCACCATCGTTGCCGGGTACTTCGTGCCCGGCTTGAGGTTGTGGTACGGCGAGTAGGCGAACAGCGCCTTGAACTCGTCGGCGTTCTTCGGCGAGCCGTAGTCCGATTCCCACGCCCAGCCGATGGTGAACTGGTTGAAGCGCAGCATGTCCATCACGCCCACGGCGGGCAGGCAGGCGCCGAACAGGTCGGGCCGCTGCGTCATGCAGGCCCCGACGAGCAGGCCGCCGTTGCTGCCGCCCTGAATCGCGAGCTTGGGCGTCGAGGTGTACTTGTTCTTGATGAGCCATTCCGCCGCGCCGATGAAGTCATCGAAGACGTTCTGTTTCCGCAGCTTCGTGCCCGCGATGTGCCAGTCTTCGCCGTACTCGCCGCCGCCCCGCAGGTTCGGCATGGCGAACACGCCGCCCATTTCCATCCACACCAGCCGGCTCGGCGAAAAGCCCGGCGTGAGGGAAATGCTGAACCCGCCGTAGCCGTAGAGCAGCGTCGGATTCTGGCCGTCGAGCTTGATGCCCTTCTTGTGGACGATGAACATCGGCACCTTGGTGCCGTCCTTGCTGGTGTAGAACACCTGCTTCGTCTCATAGGCCGCCGGGTCGAAATCCACCTTCGGCTGACGGAAGATCGTGCTCTTGCCGGTCTTCATGTCGTAGCGGTAGACGGCGCCCGGCGTGGTGAAGCCGGAGAACGAGTAAAAGGTTTCCGTGTCGGTCGCCTTGCCGCCGAAACCGCCCGCCGTGCCGATGCCGGGCAGTTCGACTTCGCGGACGAATTTCCCGTCGAGGTTGAAAATCTTCACCTGCGAGCGGGCGTCCTTGAGGTATTCGCCGACAAGCTGGTTGTTGAGAATGTTGACCGAATTGAGCTTTTCGGGCGTCTGGGGAATCACTTCCTTCCAGTTGGCCCGTTCCGGCTTCGTCACGTCGATGGCGATGGCGCGACCGCGCGGGGCCTGAAAGTCGGTCCGGAAGTAGAAAGTCGTTCCGACGTTGCCGACCGGCGAGAAATCCGCCTCGAACTGGTTGACGACTTCCACCACCTTCGCGTTCGGATCGGTCAAATCCTTGTAAAAGAACAGGTTCATCGGGCTGGTGCCCTTGGTGACGGTGATCATCAGGTAGCGTCCGTCTTCCGAGACGCCGCCGCCGATGCCCCATTCCGGCTGATCCTTGCGTTCATAGACGAGGACGTCGTCCGACTGCGGCGTGCCGAGCTTGTGGTAGTAAAGCTTCTGGAAGTAGTTCGCCGTCTGGAGTTCCTTGCCGTCCTTCGGCTCGTCGTAGCGGCTGTAGAAAAAGCCTTTTCCGTCCTTCGTCCACGACGCGCCCGAAAACTTCACCCACTTGAGCGTGTCGGGGAGGTCCTGGCCGGTTTCCACGTCGCGGACGTGCCACTCGTTCCAGTCCGAACCGGACGCCGCCAGCCCGTAGGCCATGTGCTTGCCGTCGTCGCTGATGGCGAGGCCCGAAAGCGCGACCGTGCCGTCGGTCGAGAGCTTGTTCGGGTCCATCAGCACGCGCGGACTCGCGTCGTCGAGCGAGTTCACGACGTAGAGCACGCTCTGGTTCTGGAGGCCGTCGTTCTTCGAGTAGAAGTACTTTCCGCCCTGCTTGAACGGCGTGCCGAACTTTTCATAGTTCCACAGCTTGGTAATCCGCGCCTTGATCGTCTCGCGGGCCGGAATCTGCTTGAGATAATCGAACGTCACCGCGTTTTCGGCTTCGACCCACGCCTTCGTTTCGGCGGAATCGGCGTCTTCAAGCCAGCGGTACGGGTCGGGGACTTTCGTCCCGTGGTATTCGTCAACGTGTTCGACCTTGCGGGCCGTCGGATATTTCAATGGATTGGACATGGATTTCGGGTTCGCGACGAGCAGCGTCGGCGACAGCAGCAGTGCCGCCGCGCAGGCGGCGGCCGCGAGGGGACGGAAGGGAGTCTGGCGCATTGCGTTTCTCCTGAAAAAGTTGAAAGACGGTTGCTTCCCCGCACGGTAGCGCATGCGCCGCCGACGGGGAAATGAAGTCTGGAGAATCAGTCTGGAGTCGTGAGTCGTGAGTCTGGAGTCAAAACGGGAGATGGATGAACACCAGTGGTTCGGACTCCGGACCGAATGACGCGCGACGTTTCCCTAAATATTAAGGATCGCGCGCGCGTACGATGGGGTTGTCCGAAAAGTTCCGAAAACCAGGGATTCCGCGCCAGGTGGGCAGGCAGGGAAAGGATGAGAGCGGTTTTTGATTGCAGGCGACGAAAGAAGTAAATAGCCCATACCCGGAGCGCTCGGGCGAGGGTATGGGAAAAAATGCCGCGGTTTCAAAATGAACGCCGGATGGCGGCGTCATTATCATTTTCCCACGGCCTCCCTGCGGTCCGGCCGTGGGCTATTTTCTTTCGCCATTTGGCGGGATGGTCGCACGCAATGGATTTCTCCGGACTCCAGACTCACGACTTCAGACTCCAGACTCCAAACTTATTTCCCGCCGAAGCTCCGCCGGATGAGGTAGGTCATCTTGATGAAGAAAGTCCGGTTGGTGCGGTAGAACCCCGGTTCGAACCGGTCGCCGTTCTGGAAGCTGTTGTATCCGACGACATCGTTGTATCCGACGTAGAACGCCGTTCCCGGACTCGGATTCCAGCCGAACAGCGACTGGTTGCGGATCGTCCGCGAGAGCGTGTCGTAGTCGAGCCGTTCGCGGATGAACAGGGCGCGGGTGAACTGGTACGTCGCGCGGTAGGAAATGATGTGCGTCGTGAAGGCCGTCCGCCCCGTGTCATTCCGCTTCAAGGTGCTGTAGTTGTAGTTGACCGATGAGGTGAACTTGCTGACCGGCGTCCATTCGACCGTGAGATTCGCGTTGCGCGCACGGGCCGGGCCGGGATCGAGCGCGGCGTCCGGATTGGCGAGCGCCGCCGGGCTGACGCGGGGAAACCGCGGGCCGGCACCGAAATCGAAGTCGAACTGGTTGAAACCGTGGGCGTAGTTTCCGTTGATCCGGAACTTCCGCGACGGGGTGAAACCGCCGAAAAAGTAAATTTCACCCTGCGGCGTCGAGCGTTCGCCGCTCGGTCCGAAGAACGCGCCGCTTTGGAGGGCGTTGCGCTTCGGCCCGAATTCATCCTCAACCAGCCGTTCATAGCCGCGATTGAAGCCCGCGCCCAGAAACGTCTGTTTCTGAAGGTTGACCGAGGCTTCGCCGTTGACGTTCCAGTACTGTGAACGCCCGAAAAAGTCGTACCCGATTTCAACGTTGGTGCTGGCGTTCCAGCCGATGAGTTTGTTCTTCGGTTTCGGGTCGGAGTTGTAGCTCAGGAACGCGCCGTTGGAGTTGGCGTTGGTCCGGCGGACGAATCCGACGTCGGCGCGGTAGTTGCGCGTCCGGCCGTTGCCGTAAAGGCCCCAGTCCCAGAATCGCCCGTCGCGGTTCAAATTGTACTGGTAGGCCAGCCCGTTGCCGGTGCGGTATTCCGACGCGTCGCGGTTCGGGTCGTAAAAGTTGCGCCGCGAGTTGGTCCCCACGACCTGAAACGTGAAATTCGTCAGCGGGTCGAGCCGGAAGCGGCCGTCCACGCCCGCGAGATGGTTGTGTTTCTCGATGAAGTTGTAGGTGGTCGCGATGAAGCCGATGCTGCTGTCGGCGCCGATGTCGCGCCGGACGCGCAACGCCCCGATGTAGGCGTTCTTGTCGAGAAATTTCTGAATCGTGGGGCGGACGGTCGGGTCGTTGCGTTCTTCCTCGCTGAAATTCCCCGGCGCGTTGTCGCTCGCGAGCAGGATGCCGAACAGCGTCGCTCCGCGCTTGCCGGTGAGTTTGACTGCCACGTCCGGGTCGATGATGGACCGCGTGTTTACCGCCTGAATCGGCGTCGAGAAAATGTCCTTGCCTTCGAGGAAGAACGGTCGCCGCTCGGGATAGAAAATCGGAAAGCGCTGGTTGGTCGTGACGACCGGAGAATCAGCCTCAACGTCGGCGAAGTCGGGATTGATGGCGAGGTCGAGCGTGAGGTTCGGCGTGATGACGACCTTGCCGGTCAGCCCCGGCGTGATCTTGATCGGCTTGTTGACGAAATGGCCGTCCTGCGCGCGCTTGCTGTCCTGCGTGAAGGCGAGCGTCGGGATGATTTCATAGGTCCGCTCGACGTTGAGGTCTTCCAGCCCGGTCAGGCGGGCTTCCTGATTCAGAAAACCCGAAATGTCGCGCGAAAGCGGCATCCATGAATCGATTTCATCGTTGAACCGGTCGATGTTGCGCCAGACGTGAAATCCCCAGAATTTCCCTTTTCCCGCTTCATAACGCAGCGACTTGAAGGGCACCGCGACCTCGACCACCCAGCCGTCGCTCACGATCTTTCCCTTCGACTCCATCACGATGTCCACCGTGTAATCGGTGCCGCCGCCGTTGGTGAGGATGCCGTCCTGCTGGATGCCGTAGGGATTGAAACCCAGCACATAGGCCCGGCGCTGGTCGTTGAACGTGTCGAGAAAGACCCGCACGTTGTCTTCGCCGAAGACCGTATCGCGTTGCGCGACCGTTGCTCGGATTTTGTCCGGTTCGTCGTAGCAGTGAAACGCGAAGTACAAAAACTTTGCGTCATAGCCGACCCGAACCTCGGTTTTGCGCGAGGCGGGAATGTTGTAGCCCGGCTGGGTCTGGAAGAAATCCTTCATCAGCAGGCCCTGTTGCCACACGGTGTCGCTCAGATCGCCGTCGATGGTCGGCGCGGTGTCGAAACGGGGAATCGAAAGCGGTTTCGCCCGCTCCGCCGGGACGGGGACGGCCCCGCCGGGCATGGCGGGAGGCTCGGTCGCGGGTGCGTCGTCCGCTTTATCCGCGGCTTTCTCAACCGTCGCGGGCGTGGCCGAAGGATTGCCCGCGACCTGCGCATGCAGGGGAAGCGAACACACAAACACCAAAAGGAATGAGAGAAAAAACTTCATGCCGTCGGACCGGACCTTTCGCGGAATTTCGACGCCGAATGCGGTGTCAGTGCCGCTTCCCGCGAAAAAGTTTCGACTTTCGAAAAAAAGATTAAAAATTGCTTACGTCTCGGGATGAGAAACGTTTCAGAAAAATTCGCCGGATGGTTGTGGAAGGCGACGTTTGAGACAATGAGGGTATCCACGATGCGACGCTGGGGATGTCCCCCGGGACGCATCGTTTTTGAAGTGGATGCAGGTTGAAATGAATGGAGAAATGGAGATGACGCGACGGTTCCGACGGTGCGGTGGGATACTGGCGACGATTCTGGCGCTGATGCTGACGGTGTGCGGGAATCCGTCGCGCGCGGATGAGCCTCCGAATGCGCCGCCGTTGCCCGACGGCTTTTACACGGGAAGTATGGCCGGTTCGATCGGCACGCCGCCCTATCCGTTTGAGTTCGTTCTCAAAAATGAAAACGGAAAAATGACGGTCACGCCGAGAATCGGGGAAGTCCGCGTCGCGTCGGTTTCCGTCGCGGGTGAGGTCGTGACGGTGGTTGTCCGGTTTCGGGGAACGGACGTCCCGCTTGAAGGCCGGTTGACCGACGGCGAAGTCTGCGGAAAGGGGACCTACGCCGGGTTCACGTTCCCGTGGTCGGTCCGGCGGGTCGGTCCGTTGCCGGACCCGTCCGTGACGCGCGTCGAACGCTGGCGGGCGGACCTCGACCACTTCCGCGCCGAATTTCCGAAACGCCACATCGCGCCGTTTCACAAAACCGGTCGAAAGGAATTCGAGGCGTCCGTCGAACGGTTGAAAGGGCGGGTGAACGACCTTCCCGACTGGGCGGTGGCCGTCGAACTGCAACGGATCGTGGCCTCAATCGGCGACGGGCACACCTCGCTCGGCGCGGATCCGATGTACCGCCGTCTGCCCCTGTTTTTCACCGAAATCGGCGGGGAAATTCTGATTGTCGCGGCGGCCGAGCCGTACCTCGACCTGATCGGAACGCGCGTCATCCGCGTCGGACAAACCGCGACGCCCGACGTTTTGCGCCTTCTCACGCCGTTTCTCGTTCATGAAAACGCGGCGTCGTTGAGCGACCGCTTTGGAACGGCTTTTCGGACGCCCGAACTGCTGATGGCCGCCGGGGTCGCGGATTCCGCCGACCCGCGCCTTGAAGTCGTCGGGCCGAACGGCAAGCCCGCGACCGTCGTGGTCAAATCGCTGACGGCGGTGGACGCGCAAAAACTCGCCTACGTCACGGTCTACAAGCATTTCAACGTCACGCCGCCGCTGCGTCAGGAGCAGGAAAACCGTTTTTACTGGTTCAAATACCTGCCGGACGCGAAGGCGATATACGTGAATTACCGCGTTTGCCGCGACATGCCCGATTTGTCGTTCAAGGAATTCACGCGGCAGCTTTTCAGCGTGGCCGACGAGCATCCCGAAGCCCGTCTCATCGTGGATTTGCGGGCGAATCAGGGCGGAAGTTCGAGCGTCATGCTTACGCTGATTCAGGCGCTGATTGACCGTCCTCGTTTCCGCGCGCCGGGAAGCGTGACGGCGCTCATCGGACGGACCACGTTTTCATCGGGCTATCTCGCGGCGGTGGATCTGAAACAGCGCGCGGGCGCGACGCTGATCGGCGGTCCGACGGGACAGCGCCCGAATCATTACGGCGAGGTCCGGAACTTCACCCTGCCGTATTCCGAGCTGCCCGTGTTCTATTCGACGAAATTTCTGAAAGCCGACCCTGATGACCGCGAATCGCTCATGCCCGACATTCCCGTCGCGTTGCGGGCGGACGCCTTTCTCGCCGGACGCGACCTCGTACTGGAACGCGCGCTGGCGCAGCCCGTTCCGGCGCGTCCGTGAAGCGGCAGTGTTCTACTCTGCGGCGAGTGTCCGCCGTCGCAGGTCGTTGACGGCGTGATCGGCGGCCCGCGTGGTTTCCGGCAGTCGGTATTTCGGCGCGAGTTTCAGAATCCAGTCGCGCGCGGTCACATGCGAGACGCGGTGGCCGGGTGAGACATAAAGCACGTTGACGTCGTCCTGCGTCCGCAGCGCGCCGCCGACCTCGTCGCCGTCGAGCATCAGCGGCGCGAAATCGCCGCGCTTCATCCCGACCGGGCCGTGATCGCCGACGAAGCGGGTTTTCGCGCAGCCGATGGTCGGTACGTCGAACACGACGCCGAGATGCGACGCCAGCCCGAGCCGGTTCGGATGGGCGATGCCCTGACCGTCGCAGATGATGAGGTCCGGGCGTTGCGAAAGTTGCGCGAGCGCTTTCTCCAGAATCGGAATTTCACGAAACGACAGCAGCCCCGGCACATAGGGAAACGGCGAAATGCCTTCGGCTCCAACCGTTTCGAGCTGGACGAGCGTGTCCGCGTCAAACAGCACCGCCACGGCGAACATCCGGTCGCCGTCGGTTTCGTAGGCGGCGTCCACGCCCGCGACGAGCCGGACCGGATCGGTCAGCCGGTCGGCGAGTTCGACCTTTTGCGCGAGTTCCCGCTGGATGCGCCGCGCTTCCGCTTCCGTGACGTTCCAGGGATGGCTGATGACTGGTTTCATGGTTTTCCCGTCCTCGCTGACGCTCGGAGTTCCATACCGGTGGATAAACATCACCATCCGGCCACCGGTATGTAACTCCGAGCGTCAGCGAGGGCCACTCCGTTTAATTTTCTGGAATTTCAAACACCCGCCGGATGTGGACCGAGTCGTAATCGCCTTCCGCAACCACTTCCGGGTGATCCTGATAAGCGGAGGCGAAGGGCAGCCATGTCGCAACCGTGCCGAGGCCACCGCAGACCGTCCCGCCGCCGTCTCCGCCACGGGTGATGCCGCCGTCGCAGAGTTCAACTTCATAGGTACTCGGGTTGAACGTCAGCCCGAAGCCGTTCGGCGATTTGTGCGCGGTGAAGTGTTTCGCCCCGTATGAAATCTCGTCCGTCGGGCAGTCGTTGCCCCAGCGGAAGAGCGTCCGCGTACCCGCCGCGCAGGCGTGTTCCCATTCGTCCGCCGTGGGGATTCGCCAGACGCCGTCGAGTCGGTTGGCCTTGCGGAATTTCGCGGTCGCCTTGGCGGTGATCCTCCAGTTGTAGGGGACGAAATCGTATTCCTTCGGGGCCGCCGAAATCAGAAACGGCCTGAGCACGACGGTCCGGCCCGGCGTCAGCACGATGTCCAGAAATTCCGCCAGCGCGTAGGGCAGACCGTATTCCTCGCGCGTCTCGGTTTCCCAGTTTTCAATCATCGCGGGGCTGAATTCGTACGGCGTGGCGCGGTCATAGCCGAGTTCGATGGTGCCGCCGGGAATCAGCGCGAACCGTTCATCTTCAAAGTTGAAAAATGCAACGTGGCGGGTGTTTTCACCTGCTTGAAACGGTTGAATCCCGTCGAAGGTGACGCCTGCGGGAAGATGCGGCACGAGTTCGCGGGCGATGGTTTCCGCTGCGTCGGGCGAGAGGGCGTCCCACGCGGTCAGGTGGGGAAGGGGAGTCGGCATGGATGTTTGGCTCCAGAACGAAAAAGGTAACCCGCGTGGTCGGTTCGGGCTTGCCGGGCACGCGGCCCGCGCGTACAAAGAGCTATCCCTTTTCCAGCCTTGATTGCAATGACCAATCCAACATTTGAAATTCGCGTGCCCGCTTCCACCGCCAATCTCGGACCGGGCTTCGACACGATGGGCCTCGCGCTCGGGTTGTACCTCACGATTCGCGGCCAGATTCTCCCCGCCGGTGAACCGTGGCGGCTGACCGCTTCCGGACGCAATCCGGCGGGCATTCCGCTCGACGCCGATGAAAACCTCATCTGCCGCGTCGCCCGGCACGCGGCGGAAAATTCCTACGTCAACCTGCCGCCCCTCGCGCTCGACATCGACAACGACATTCCGCTCGCGAGCGGCCTCGGCAGCAGCGCGGCGGCCATCGTCGCGGGCGTTTCGCTCGTGGAAGCCGTGACCGGAATGGAATTTTCGCGGGACGAATTCCTGCGCCACGCGATGGTGTTCGAGAATTACACCGACAATCTCGCGCCCGCGCGGTTCGGCGGCTGGATTACCTCCTGCGGACGAACCGGCGGCACGCCGATCCTCTTTCATCGCGATTTTCCGAAGGACCTGCGGATCATCATCGTGACGCCCGACTTCGCGCTGCCGACGGAGAAGATGCGCGCCGTTCTGCCCGACACCATCGCGCGGGCCGAGGCGATTTTCCAGATGCAGCATGTGATGATGTTCGTCGGCGCGCTCGAACATGGCCGCTACGACCTGTTGCGGGAAGCGATGCGCGACCACCTACACCAGCCGTTCCGCGCGCCCTATGTGCCGGGACTGCCGGAAATTCTCGCGCTCGAACATCCCGGACTGCTCGCCACCGCCCTGAGCGGGGCCGGACCGTCGGTCCTCGCGCTCGCCGCGCACGACGCCGACCCGGACGCCGTGGCCGACGCCGTCCGCCGGTGCTTTACCGCGCACGGACATTCCTCCACGACCTACTTCCTCGACATCGACACCGCCGGACGAACCATCCGGCGCGCATAGTTTTCAAACAAACACGGAAAACGGCAGCCTGACCGTCAGGGAGGGCTGTCTTCGCCACTCGGCATGACGGGGCGCAATCCCGACGTTGTGCGGCGTATGATGCTCGCTGGAAACGTATTCTTTCCGGTTGAAGGACGGCCCCCCATGCGCGTTTTGAACATTCACGAACGTAATCTACCAATTGCGCCCGCGCGCGTCGGCGAACTGCTCGACACGCTCGCATCGCCCAACGACCGGCTCTGGCCGAAAGCCGCGTGGCCGCGCATGGCGTTCGACCGTCCGCTCGGGGTCGGCGCGGACGGCGGACACGGGCCGATTCGCTATGTCGTCGCGGCGTACGACCCCGGCGTTTCCGTCGTCTTCCGCTTTAAAGGGCCGCGCGGCTTCGACGGCGGGCACCGGCTCGACGTCATCGCCCGACCCGACGGGACGACCATCCTCCGGCATACGCTTGAAATGGAGGCGCACGGCCTCGCGCGCGTGACGTGGCCGCTCGCGTTTCGTCATCTCCACGATGCGCTCGTCGAAGACGCCCTCGCGCTCGCCCAGACCAATCTCGGTCTGCCGCCCGACGTTCATCCGTGGTCGTGGTGGGTCAAACTGCTCCGCTGGACGATGACCGGCGGGAAGGCGAATCCGCAGTCGAAACTCGGCAATTCATTTGAAATCGCCCATTCCTGAAACGACCAACCGATGTTCGACATCCACGCGCGAATTCTGAATAACGCCAGCGAAAATTTCGGGTATCGCGCCATCGAAGGCGTCGAAGGGGTTGAAATCGCGCAAATTGCGGTCGTGGCGGTTCGTGAAGCTGGCGAACCGGAGCGGGAATACATCTGCGTGAACTGCGCCGCCGTCCAACCGACGCCGCGCCAGTGCCGGTTACTGACAGTCGTCCAACCGACGCCGCGTCAGTGCCGGTTGCTGACAGCGGCATTGAAGCCGGTTTTTCCGGGGGCCACGGTTGCGATCCTGAAATGGGAGGGAAAACCGGGCGCGGAGGATGTACATCTCGCTCCGGGACAGCCGGGGACGCCGACCGGATGCGCCGCCGCGTTTGCAACGTACAAAATTAGCTGGGGCTGGGATGAAAGTCCGACGTTTGCGATTGGCGTCAACGACGAAGAAGTCATTCTGTGCGTTGGCGAGTATCAGGATGAGTACCGGTCGTTTCGCCGGTTGCCTCGGCTGGGGCGGCGGGATGCCCTGCGCGGGCTGGCAAGTTCGATGCTCAACTTCTTCATGTCGCGAGACCACGATTTTTTCGGCTACTGGGCTATCGGGCAGTACCACCGGGCGGTCGAGACATTTCCTGAGAAGAAAATTCTGGTGGATTTTCAGGACGGCGTCGTCACGCCGGAATCCGAAATCGGTTCGAAAATGGCCTCCCGGTACGCCGGATGGTACTGGCGCATGCTGAACCGTCGGGGAATCCCTCCGGTGTGGATTCGCTCGGCGACGGTGATTTGTACCTTCGAAGTCGAAAAACCGGGTGACCTGCGGCGGCACTGGTTCGGCGGGGTTGGCGGCTTTTACGACTGCGTCGCCGAAGTCGTGGACCGGCGCGGGAGAATCTACAAACTGACGCGGGACGGCTGGTCGTGGCCGCACGATCCGAAACGCGAACTTCGACGCGCAATGTGAACACCTTAATTCCCATATCCTCGCCAAAGCGCTGCGGATATGGGCTATTTCCAATCGGCAATCGTTCACCATCCCGGAAAAACGAATTCAGATAAAGACCTGCGGCATCGAGTTCGACGGGAACACTTGCTTCAACATCGGTTTCGATAGTTGAATCAGGATCTCCCCGAAATCTGATGCCCCTTTCGTGAAGTCATTTCGATGACCGATTCCGCTGCTCCTGCCTCGCCCGCCATTGTCCTGAACGGCCTCGCCAAGAATTTCGGCCCGACGCGCGCCCTCGACGGTATTGATCTCGTCGTCCGGCGGGGCGAGATTTTCGGCTATCTCGGCTCGAACGGGGCGGGGAAGACGACCACCATCCGGATTTTGTGCGGGCTGCTCGCGCCCGACGCGGGCGATGCGTTCGTGTGCGGACGCAGCGTGCTGGCCGAGCCGCTCACCGTGAAGGCGACCATCGGGTACGTCCCGGAATCCGGCGCGCTGTTCGAAAAACTTTCGCCGCGCGAATACCTCACGATGGTCGGGAAACTGTACGGCCTGCCCGACGACGTCATCGACATCGACATGAACCGCTGGATGCTCTACTTCGGGCTGCAAGACCGGCTCGACCAGCGCATGGACGGTTTTTCCAAAGGCACGAAACAGAAAATCTGCTGGATCGCCGCCGTTTTGCACGACCCGGCGGTGCTGATTCTCGACGAACCGCTCAACGGCCTCGACGTCGAAGCCGTCACGCTCGCCAAGGATTTGATGAAGGAAATGGCCTCGCAGGGCCGGACCGTTTTCTACTCGTCGCATCTCGTGGACGTGGTCGAAAAAGTCTGCTCGCGGGTGGCAGTTCTCAACCACGGACGCCTGCTGCGCGTCGGTACGCCCGCCGAACTCGTCGCCGAAACCCGCGCTGACACGCTGGAGTATGCGTTGAAGACGCTCTGGCGAGAATAGGTGTTGGGTATCGGGTGTCGGGTTTCAGGTTCAAATCCAGAGGGATCAGTGGTCAGGGATCAGGGATCAAAAAACAGTTGACCCGCCCTGAAAGAAAAAACGCTTTACCCGACTCCCGACTCTTGTTTTGAACCTGAAACCTGAAACCCGACACCCGAAACCTTTGTCTTGAACCTGAAACCCGACACTCGACACCCGACACCTTTGTTTTGAACCCGATGCCCGACTCCCGACACCCGACACCTGCCTTCGACTTCCGCCAGGCGCGGGCCGTCTTTTCGGCGACGCTGCGGCAGGGGATGCGTCCGAACGCGGACGCGAACGGCAAGCGGGGCGCGTCGCCGATGCGCGGGATGATTTTCTCGATGTTTCTGGCCGGGTTTCTGGCGTCGGGGGCGGGCGGGCGGAGCGCGGATCTGCGGACGTACCTCGCATTCATCGCCGCGAGCGCCTGCGGGCTGGCGATGTTCATCGTGATGCCCGAAACGGTCGAGGCGCGCCAGCGGACGCTCGAAATCTTCTTTTCGCGTCCGGTGAGCATCCGGACGGTGACGTTCGGCTCGCTGGCGGCACTGGGCGTCATCATCGCGCTGATTCAGGCCAGTTACATCGCGTATCCGCTGTTTGTGGGCGTGCGTGATTTCGGTTGTCCGATGTGGGCCGTCGTCCCGATTTTTCTGATGTTCTGGGGAACGGGGCTGACGTTGGCGACCCTCTGGGCCACAGCGCTGGCGGTGGCGGCACGGTGGCTGTCGGCGGCGCGGTTGCGGCGATTCGCGCAGCTTTTGCTGCTGGTGGTTTTAATCGGGCCGATTCTGTTTTCGGTCGCGTCGCTGACCGGGGATCGCGAAGCGCCGCTCGCCCTCGACGCCCTGCCGTTCGCGCGGTGGTTGCCGCCGGTCTGGTGCGTGGATGCGGTCTTCGGCGGGACGGCGCGCGTCGTCTGGTATGAGCGGCTGGGGGTGCTGGTTCTGGCCGTGGCGGCGTTCGGATTGCGCTGGCGGGTGGATGCCGACGAGCGGCTCCCGAAAATCGCCGAGCGGTTCTCGGCGGTCCAGGGCGAGCGCGCCCGGATGCCCGTCGCGGTCCGCGCGCTGCGGATGATTCATCGGTTGCCGGGCATTGGAAGAACGCTGGTGTCGCCCCGGGCGTACGGCGTGGCCGCTCTCATTCTGACCGTCATCAGCCGCGAGGAAGTCGCCCGGCTGCGGATGTTCATGTTCAATCTGATGCTGTTCGCCGCGTTCGCCGCCGCGTGGCTGATGCCGATGAACTCCTCGCTGCCGTTCATCGTGGGCATTCTCGGCTTTACTCATGTCATGGATTCCTCGGTCATCATCCGGCAGTCGTCGCAGGCCGAGGCGACGTGGCTGTTGCGGCTGACGCCGATTGATGGAATGGCGGTCGTGCGCGGAACGCGCTGGGCGCTGCTGATGCGCTTTGTTCCCCTTCCGGCGCTGCTGTTCTTCATTCTTTCGATTCGGAACGGAAGTCCGGGACTGGCCGCGTTCCTCCTGGCGGCCTATGTCTGCGAAGCCTGCCTGGTCATCGCCGCGAGTGTCATCGTGAAGCCCGCGCTGCCGCTGTCAAGCGACGTTCAAACCGCGAACACGCCGCTCGGCGGGATCATCAACTACTTCGTGACGATCGCGGCGGCGCTGGCGCACATCGTGGTGATGACGGTGCTGACCCTGTTGTACGGCGTGAGCCGGTGGCCGGTCCTCGCGGGAATCGGCCTGCTCGCGGCGGCGGTGCTGGTCGCGGAAGTCTGGGCGGCGTCGCGACTGACCCGAACCGCCTTTCTGGAACGTTCGACCCGAAGTTTCTGGCGGCGCAAGGCGGTCTGGGTGCCGCTCGCGACCTGTGTGGCGCTGGTCGTCGGTTCGGTCGGGTATCTTTTGTACATCCCGCCGTTCGGGGAACTGCCGCCGCCGGTTTCCGGCCCCGCGCCGCTTCGGGACGCCGACAATGCCTGGAACGATTACCGGAACGCGCTTGAACTGTTCGCGAAACTCAGGCAACCGGACGGCGGTTTCGACGAAAAACGGCTTCAGGAACTGACGGCGCGCGCGACGACCGGCGAAGTGACGGGGTCGGACGGCGACTGGCTGCGCCTGTTTTACCGGTTCAAGGGCGAACTGAGTTCCGGCGCGAAAAAACCGGGGTGTGTGGCGCCGAAAGCGGATGCGCAGTTTCGTTTCTTCGGCGAACTGCTCGAAATCCGCGGCCTGCTCTGGCGAATTGCTCGTGACGCCGACCGGGCCGCCGGTGATGGCGGGGCGTTTGACGGCTATCTGCTGGCCGCGCGGTTTACGCGCCATCTGGAGGAAATTGAAGTCCGATCGGGGATCTTCAGTTCCAACAGAGAGGCGGCGGTAACGAAAAACTGGCTTCAATCCGATTCATGGACGAAATGCGACGCCGACATGGCGGCACGCATGGCTCGCGAACTCGACCGTGAACTGGCGCTCCTGCCGTTGCCGATGATGGTGATGGAAGCGCGAATTGCCAATTACCAGCGGCTGGCTGAGGGGATCGGGCCGGTTGGGGGCGACCGGCGACAAAGCTGGGCAATGCAAACGTTCCCGGGGGTGCGCGGGCGCGTGTTCGGACAGTCGCGCCTGAGCGCGAACGCCGCGCTCGCACGGATGCGCCCCTGCTGTGAGGGGTGGATTTTTTCCCGCTGTGGTCAGCCGACGGCATCGCCGGAGCGGGGAACGGCCTTGTGGTGGATGATTCTTCCCGAGGCGGGGTATGCGGAAATGTTTGAAATGGCCGGTTACGACGCCGGGCGGGTGGCCGCGCGGCTCTATCGCGAGCGATGCGACCTCGGCGCGCTGGTCGCGTGGTCGGCGGTGGCGGCGTTCAAGGCCCGCCACGGAACGTTCCCGGCGGATCTCGAACTTGCCTGCCGGGAGGTCGGCATTTCCGTTCCGCAAGACGCGGTGACCGGTGCGGCAGTGCGTTACCGGCTCGATGCCGCCGGTCCGGTCGTGTGGTTCGTCGGATTTGACCGGGATGATGACCTCGCTACAAAGCCTTTGAGAATGAATGACTTTCCGGCGGGCGGCTATGGCGGCAAGCCGGTCGCGATGCCCGACGGGGATTTCGTCTATCGGTTCGGCGCGGCCCCGGTTCACCTGGGGCCGGTCGAACGAAACGGAGTGAATCCGCCCGTGATGCCTGCATCCGACGAAGACGACGGGGATGACGAAGGCCCATAACTTTTTTCATTCGGTTGACAAAGCCGATTCCCCCTCTATAATTCGCGCTTTTCTTCCGAACGATGACGACTATTCACGGCGCCTTGGGGCGCAAACGGCGTCGTCGGCTCAGCGAAGTCCGATTTTCGAAGTTTTGACGAGAGGTCACACCAATGCCGAATCCGAAACGACGCCATTCTTCTTCCCGCCGCGGCAAGCGTCGCGCCCATGATGCGCTGACCACCCAGATGATGATCCGTTGCGAAAACTGCGGTGCCTATTCGCTGCCGCACCGTGCCTGTAAGGAATGCGGTTACTACAAGGGCCGTCAGGTGATTGCTGTCCGGACCGCCGCCGCCGCTTCCGACCAGGAATAGTTCGTTCCGGTTCAACGGAAATACGCCAAGGCACGCCACTGCGTACCCTCAAGTGACGCGGCGGCGTGTTTTCTTGCGGCGACCGCCCGGTCGTCGCGCGCCGACCGACCGATTTTTCGAGTTCTTATGCTCCGGATTGCGGTGGATGCCATGGGGGGCGACCGTGCCCCCGCGAGCGAACTGGATGGCGCGTTGCGCGCCGCCCGGGAACTCGGCGTCCGCATCGCGCTTGTCGGGCCGGAAGAAACGGTCCGGGAAGGGTTGCGCGCGCACGGCTGGCGCAACGAACCGATTGACATCGTTCATGCGAGCGAGGTGATCGGGATGGGTGACGACGTCGCCCGTGCCGTGCGCCGCAAGAAGGATTCCTCGATTCGCGTCGGCATTCAGCTCGTCAAGGAAGGGAAAGCCGACGGCTTCGTCAGCGCGGGCAACACCGGCGCGGTGGTGATGACGACGGCGCTTTTTCTCGGGACGCTGCCCGGCGTGGAGCGCCCGGCGCTGACGATGGTGCTGCCGACGGTCAACGGACGCGGCACGGTCCTGCTCGACGTCGGCGCGAACGCCGACTGCAAGCCCTTCTTTCTCGAACAGTTCGCGGTGATGGGCGCGCTCTATTCCCAGAAGATTCTCGGCCACCGGACGCCGCGCATCGGCCTGCTCTCCATCGGGGAGGAGGAGTCGAAGGGCAATGAACTCATCCGCGAAACCCACCAGCTTTTAAAGAAGAACGTGCCGCACTTCATCGGCAATGTGGAGGGCAAGGACCTCTACACCGGCGACGTGGATGTGGCCGTCTGCGACGGCTTCACCGGCAATGTGGTTCTCAAGACGAGCGAGGGCCTGATCGAATCCATCACCAAGATGTTGCGGCAGGAGATGATGCGGCGGCTCGACACGCAGGCCGGAGCGATTCTCGTGCGTCCGGCGTTTCAGGCGTTCAAGAAGCGGCTGGACTATGCGGAATACGGGGGCGCACCGCTGCTCGGCGCGAAAAACACCGTCATCGTCTGCCACGGACGCTCGAACGCGAAGGCGATTTTCAACGCCATCCGCGTCGCCAAGGAATTTCACGAACGCAAGGTCAATCACCTCATCGAAACCGAACTGGCCGCGCTGCCCGACTCGAAACCGAAGACGAAGGCCGTCCCCTGAAATTGCGTCGGCCGGACCGGTGAAAACGCACGGGGACGCACATTCGACTGTGCTACCCTCAGTGGACAGTCGCCAGTTTCCAGTCGTCAGTCCTTTTTCATCCCGGTTCGGCGCTTCCACTCGCTGACCACTGACTGCTGACCACTGACTACTATCTTCACCCTGGAGTTTGATACGGATGGCTTCCTTCGCTGCCGGAATCGTCGGAACGGGTCATGCGCTGCCCGAGCGCGTGATGACCAACGGTGACCTTGAAAAGATGGTCGAAACCTCGCACGACTGGATCATGACGCGCACGGGAATCAGCGAGCGCCGCGTCGCCGCGCCGGGCGAGCCGACCTCGAAGTACGCCACACTCGCCGCCGAACGCGCGCTTGAGGCGGCGGGCATCACCGCGATGGATCTCGACCTGATTCTGTGCGCCACGGTCTGCCCGGACATGATGCTTCCCTCGACGGCCTGCATCATCCAGTCGAAGCTCGGCGCAAAGCGGGCCGCCGCCTACGACCTCGTCGCCGCCTGTTCCGGCTTTGTTTATGGAGTGACCACGGCGCGGGCGTTCATCGAAACCGGTCAGGCGAAGAATGTCCTCGTCATCGGCGCGGAACTGCTCTCGCGGTATGTGGATTACACCGACCGCTCGACCTGCGTCATTTTCGGCGACGGCGCGGGCGCGGCGGTGCTGACGCGGGTCGAACCGGGACGCGGGGTGCTGGCGTCGCGGATGCAGAGCGACGGCGACTACGCCGAACTGCTGTTCACGCCGGGGGGCGGCACGCTGAATCCGGCGAGTCCGGAAAGCGTCGAACAGCGGCTGCACTACATCAAGATGCGCGGCAACGAACTGTTCAAGGTCGCTGTCCGCAACATGACCGAGGCGACGACGCAGATTCTCGACGAACTGAAACTGACGCCCAACGACGTCGATCTGTTCATTCCCCATCAGGCCAACCAGCGCATTACGGACGCCGTTTCCGAGCGCCTCGGCCTTGGACCGGACCGGATTTACGCCAACATCCACCGCACCGGCAACACTTCCTCGGCCTCGATTCCGATTGCACTCGACGAGTGCGTACGTGAAGGCCGGATCAAGCCGGGCAACCTGCTGATGTTCGCGTCGTTCGGCGCGGGCGCAACGTGGGGCGCGATGGCGCTGCGCTGGTAAGGCGGAAAACGGGATGAAGCATGAATCCGGATTCATGACCGGGCGATGGACGGCGGCGGCCCTGTTTCTTCTGATGCTTCTGGGAGCGGCCTGCGGCGATCCCGAAGCCAGAAAGGTCGAAAGCCCCCGGCGCGCGCTGTTGAGTGAATCAATCGAGCGGGGCGAGGTCGCGGTGGACGACATCTCGATGACGCTCCAGCCGGAGCAGACCGTCTACGGCCGCATCGTCGATATCACCGTCCGCAACAAGACCGCCAAACCGGTGACGATCGTCCTAGAGCCGGGGACCCTCCTGCGCAGCGACGCGGACCGCGTGACCGATCTGGTCGTGACCACGCGTGAGGAGGCGGTCATCCCGGCGGGACAGGTCTGGAAGCGGCCGCTCGAAGTCTTCTCAATCAGTTTCCGGAAATTTTCCGTGACGCGGGGTGCGACCTTCAAACTGGGCAACCTGATGACGGGCGACGCGTACGCGTTTGTAAAATGTTTTTCGGAGCGCCGCCCGGACGCCGGTCCGCCACCGGGTCCGAACGCCAAGCCCTATGACCTGACGCCGGTTCAGCTTGCCCTCTGGCGCGTCACCGAAAACATGGACCGCGCGGCGCTGCTCTCCTCGACCAGCGCCAACCCGCTGCTCAAGGGCGGAGATTTCGCCCGTAACCGGAGTTATTTCGACGGCCAGGCCAAGTATGTGCAGGGCCTGCTCGACGGCTGCGGCCTCGGGCAATACAAATTCTAGTGGCCAGTCGTCAGCAGTCAGTTGCCAGTGGGGAAAACTGGATACCAGCGCCTCCTCCACTCGAAACCACTGACCACTGGCAACTGACCACTGGCAACTGACCACTGACCACTATGATTGCCTTCCTTTTCCCCGGACAAGCCTCCCAGTATGTCGGGATGGGCCGCGCGCTGTGCGATGCCTTTCCCGAAGCCCGCGCGACGTTTCAGGAAGCCGACGATGCGCTCGGGTTTTCGCTTTCGAACCTGTGTTTCGAAGGTCCCGACACGGATTTGAATCTGACGGCCAACACGCAGCCGGCGGTCCTCACGCACGCGGTCGCCGCGTGGCGGGTCCTGCGCGCGCGTGGGCATGAACCGAAGTTCGTGGCGGGTCACTCGCTCGGCGAGTACGGCGCGCTGGTCGCGGCGGGCGTCCTCGATTTCGCCGATGCCGTGCGGACGGTCCGCAAGCGCGGCGAGTACATGCAGGCTGCCGTCCCGGTCGGCGTCGGCGCGATGGCGGCCGTGCTGCGGACGACCGCCGATGTGGTCGCCGAAGTCTGCGCCGAGGCCGCCGAAGGTCAGGTGTGCAGCCCGGCCAATTTCAACGCGCCGGAGCAGACCGTCATTGCCGGTCACCGCGAAGCCGTGACGCGCGCCATGGCGCTGTTCAAGACGCGCAAGGCGCGGGCCATCGAGCTTCCCGTAAGCGCGCCCTTCCACTGTGCGCTGATGCGTCCGGCGGAGGAAAAACTCGCCGTCGATCTCGCGGCGCTGCCGTTTCATGACGCGGCGATTCCGGTCGTCGCGAATGTCTCCGCGGAAGTCGTGACGGATGGCGAGCAGATTCGCCGCAACCTCGTCGCGCAGGTCTGCGCGCCGGTCCGCTGGGTCGAATCGGTTCGTCTTTTGACCGCGCAGGGCGTGACCACGTTTGTGGAAGTCGGGCCGAAGACCGTGTTGAGCGGTTTGGTCCGACAGATTGCGCCCGAAGCCGTGACGCTTGGCGTGGACTCGCCGGAAACGCTCGAAGCGACCGAGGCGGCGCTGGCTTCCGCCGCGTCGTAAAGATGGCGTAACGGAGACGACATACTTGCGCGGTTCGCGTTCGAAAGGTATGGTGCGCTTTTATCTTTTGCGGACGGAAACGTGTGTCCGCGGCAATCATTCTTACCCCAGAGAGGATCGGTTTTCACATGGCTGACATGTCAATCGAAGAGAAAGTTAAACAGATCATCGTCGAGGAACTCGGCGTGGATGAAGCGGAAGTCACGTCGAATGCGCGGTTCATCGACGACCTCGGCGCGGATTCCCTCGACACGGTGGAACTCGTCATGCGCTTTGAAGAGGACTTCGGAATCGAAATCCCGGATGAAGATGCCGAGAAGATTCTGAGCGTCCGCGAAGCCGTCACCTACATCGAAGCGAAGCTCGGCAAGTAACCTTCCAACGGAGGCTCCCGTGAAGCGTCGCGTCGTCATCACCGGAATGGGGATCGTCAGCCCGGTCGGCAACACTGCCGAGGAAGCCTGGTCAGCCGTACTGGCCGGCCGGAGCGGCATCGGGCCGATTACCCGTTTCGACTCTGAAAAATTCAGCAGCCGCATCGCCGGGGAAGTCAAAAACTTCGACCCGGCGAAATTCATCGAAAAGAAGGAAATCAAGAAGATGGATGCGTTCATCCACTACGCGGTCGCGGCCGCGCAGGAGGCGATGGACGACAGCGGGCTGACCATCACCGATGCCAACGCCGAGCGCATCGGCGTGGACATCGGTTCGGCGCTCGGGGGCCTTGCGGTCATCGAGCGCGAGCAGGAAAAACTGCTCAACGCCGGACCGGGCCGCATTTCGCCCTTCTTCATCCCGGCAACCATCATCAACCTTGCGGCCGGACAGGTTTCGATGCGCTTCGGCGCGAAGGGACCCAACACCGCACCCGCCACGGCCTGTGCGTCGGGGGCGCATGCGATCGGAGATTCCTTCCGGATGATCCGGCGCGGCGAGGTTGACGCCATGCTGTGCGGCGGCGGCGAGGCGGCGGTGACGGTGACGGGTATCGGCGGCTTTGCCGCGATGCGCGCGCTGTCCACCCGCAACGATGTGCCGACCGAGGCGAGCCGTCCGTTCGACAAGGGACGCGACGGATTCGTCATGGGCGAAGGCGCGGGCATTCTGCTGCTCGAAAGTCTCGACCACGCGCTCGCGCGGGGGGCGAAGATTTACGCGGAAGTTGTCGGTTACGGACAGTCCGCCGATGCTTTCCATCTGACTCAACCCGACGAAGTCGGTGACGGCGCACGGCGTGCAATGAAACACGCGCTCTCCGACGCCGGAATCACCCCGGCGGAAGTCGGTTATCTCAACGCTCACGGCACCTCGACACCGGCGGGCGACCGTGCCGAAACGGCGGCTGTCCGGTCGTTGTTCGGCGAACATGCGGCCTCGCTCGCAATCAGTTCGACAAAATCCATGACCGGGCATCTGCTCGGTGCCGCGGGTGCGCTCGAAGCCTGCTTCACCGCGCTGACGCTGCGCGATCAGCGCATCGCTCCCACGATCAACCTGACCGACCCTGATCCCGAATGCGATCTCGACTACGTTCCCAACACGGCCCGTCAGGCCGAGTTGCAATATGCGTTGAGCAATTCCTTCGGATTCGGCGGGACCAACGTTTCACTTGCCTTCAAGCGGTTTGACGGTTAACGCCTCCCATCCGGGAAGGCGCGTTCAGACGGTTTCGGGTCGTCCGGTGCTTCCGGCGACCCGAAATTTTTTTTCCCGAAATTGGATTTTCTTGACGGTTTCCCGCTTGAATCGGATGATTCGCCGATTTCAGAAACATTCCCGGCCGTCAGCCGAGGTTTTATGGTTCGGAGCATCGGGTCATGGTGAACGATGTCTGGCAGGTACAGGTTCAGGGCGTCATTTACGAAACGGATACCGAAACCCTGAAGCAGTGGGCGATGCAGGGGAATCTGTTGCCGCAGGACCTCGTAAAAAAGGGGAGTCTCAACTGGACGCCTGCTGGAAACGTCCCTGTTTTGCGCCCGATTTTCGGGACTGGCGGACTTCCGTCGAGTCCGTCGAATCCGGGGTTTTCTTCAAGTCCAAATGTTCCGGCCTATTCACCGCCGCCGGTTGTGCCCCCGCCGACCTACCAGCCGCCCCCGCCCGCTCCGGTGAAGTACGCCCCGCCGGTCGCTCCCGCTTACGGCTCGGTTCAATCCTCGGCCGCGGCGCACACGATGGTGTGCCGCAATCATCCCCAGCTTGCGCCGGATTACGTCTGTAACGCCTGTGCCGCGCCGCTGTGTCAGAATTGCGTGAAGATGGTTGCGAATCGCATGCCGGTCTGCACGGTCTGCGGCGAGCTTTGTCAGCCATACGGAAACCTGTCGGAGCAGATGTCCCGCACCGCCTACCAGTCGTCGGGATTCGGCATCACCGATCTGTTCGACGCGTTCCGGTTTCCGTTTTCCGACGTTGTGGCGCTGATCGCCTTCTGTGTCGTCTATACGATTCTTCGGGTCGCCGCGAGCTTCGGCGGTCTGTTCGGCGGCTTGCTGCTGACCGCCGTTTCGACCGGAATGTTGTTCGCCACCATGTCCACGGTCATTCGCCGGGTTTCGGACGGCCGGGTTTCCGAGGGATACACGCCGGAGTTCGGTTCATTTTACGACGACCTCATCCACCCGATGTTTCTGAGCGTCGGCGTCTTCCTGATTTCTTTCGGGCCGTTTGCGATTGCGTTGATCTACGCCGGGACCGGAATGATCCGGGCCTTCATGGGTGGGGTCTACGAAGATGACGGGGCGGCCGCGCAGGCACGCGCGCAGACGGCCGTCGCATTGCTGGTTGCCGGTATCGGGGCCATCTGGGGCCTTTTGTACTACCCGATGGCGCTTCTCGTGGCGGGTTTTACCCAGAGCTTCCCGGCCGTTCTGAATCCGTTGGTCGGCCTGGACACCATCCGGCGCATGGGCGGCACCTACGGTCTGGTCTTTTTGATGTATGTGGTTCTGGCGGTCATCGGCGGCGGTCTGGGACTGGTCATCCGGGCGGTGACGCCGGGCTTCGTCTCGACGTTCCTGATCAGTCCGCTGGATGTCTACTTTTCGCTCGTTCTCTGCTACCTGCTCGGAATCGCCCTGTTCAAATGCTCCGACCGGCTCGGACTCAACTGAAGAAATTATGAATGATGAATTATGAATTGGGGAACAGTTCAACGGCTCCATTCATAATTCATAATTCATAATTGGTTTAATTGGCTGCCCGCTCCCGGCCATAGCCCGTCGGCAGCATCTCGCCGGTTCCCGTGTGGAACACCTCGTAGAAATCGACCTTCCCCTCGATTGAAATGGAAACGTGGTCGGGGAAATCGGTGATTTGAAACCAGCAGGTCCGGGCGTCGGGCAGCGGCAGAATCCGGATACCCTCGCCGGGCGCGAGCGTGAAGTCGCCGCCCCACGGGTCGATGATGACGGTCAGGTCCTCGGGGCGTTCATTCTGGAACATCAGCATTGCGGCGCGTCCCCCGTCCGAATCCAGCCGCCGCCGATGACGGAATCGCCGTCATAAAACACTGTCGCCTGTCCCGGCGTGATGGCGCGTTGCGGGATGTCGAAAATCACCCGCACGTCGCCGTTCGGCAGCGGATGCAACACCGCGTCGGCTTCCGTGTGGCGGTAGCGGATACGGACCTTGCAGCGCAGCGGTTCAACCAGTTCCGGAATCGAAATCCAGTTCACCCGCGTGGCGATGAGCGACTTGCCGGGTAGATCGTCTTCCGTACCGACGATGACCCGGCGCGTGGTCGCGTCGATGCCCACGACGTAGAGCGGCGTGCCGTCACCCGAAAACACGCCCAGTCCGCGCCGCTGCCCGATGGTGAAGCGGTGCGTCCCCTCGTGCGTACCGAGTTTGCGTCCGTCGGTCGTGACGATCTCGCCGGGGCCGGGAAGCGTCCGGCGCAGACCGAGTTGCACGAGCGCGGGCGCGACCGGCGACTGTGGCTCGGCGACGACTTCGCCGCCCGCCTCCGCGACGTAGCGTTCGATGAACCGCGCGTAATTCCCGTCCGGAATGAAGCAGATTTCCTGGCTTTCGGCCTTTTCCGCCGTCGCGAGGTCATGCCGCCGTGCAATGTCGCGTACTTCCTTCTTCGACATTTCACCGAGCGGAAACATCGCCACCGCGAGCTGGTCCTGCGTGAGTTCGAACAGGAAATACGACTGGTCCTTGTTCGGATCGAGGCCCTTGTGGAGTTCCCAGCGACCGGTCGCGTCGTTGCGGCGTACCTGCGCGTAGTGGCCGGTCGCGACCTTGTCGGCCCCGATGTCTTCCGCCAGCTTGACCAGCGTCTTGAACTTCAACCGGCTGTTGCAGGCCACGCACGGACTCGGCGTGTTGCCGTTCAGATAGCTGGCGACAAACGGCTTGACGACGTTTTCCTCGAAATCGTCCTCGAAGTTCAACACATAGAACGGCATCCCGAGATGGTCGGCGACCGCCCGCGCGTCGTAGAGATCGTCGAGCGAGCAGCAGCGCGACGCCAGCGGATTACCGTCCTTGTCGACGTTGATCCGCCGCTGATTCCACAACTGCATCGACAGCCCGACCACGTCGCGCCCCTGTTCCTTGAGCAGGGCGGCGACCGTCGAACTGTCCACGCCACCCGACATGGCGACCGCGATTCGTTCCGTCATGGCGAAAACCCTACCTCCGACAACGTTCAAACCAATCGCCGAGTATAGCGACGCCAGTTACGGTTCGACAATCCGCCGGTGTGTATTGTTGAAATCGCGGTTTGCCCGAACCGATTTTTGACTCCTGATAAAAACGATTGAATGCTCTGACCGGAATGACGCCCACGGATGTGGGCGGAAGCGTAAAGCCCCGTCTGGAGCGAAGCGCAAGGCGGGGGAGTCACGCGGAAATAAACCGAAACCCGCAATGCGGGTGACAGCCATTGGTTGCTGTCGCCCGTTTCACGGGCTTAGGGCGTTTTTCTCTGATCCTCGTCCCCGCTTGCGCTTCGCTCCAGACGGGGCTTTATGCTTCAACCCGCTTCGCGGGTTTCTCAAATCATTGGTAGTCGGAGATTACCGACTGAAATACCCCGCGTGGTCCGCGGTTGCGCCGGGCGCGCCGCGTTCAAGGGCGGCGCGGAAGTCGTCGGGGAGAGGCCGTTTCGTCAGCGTCTCGGCGTCAACGAGTACATACACCGTTTCACCCGTCGCGAGCGGCGCGTCCGAACCTGCCCGGCGAAACTCGGTCGCGATGATGAACGAGGTCGTCCCGCAGCGGAGCGTCCGTACCGAAACTTCAATCACGTCATCGAATCGCGCTGGTGCTTTCCATTCAATCGTCTGCTTGACCAACTGATAATCGAGTTCGCTCGTGACCGCCGCTTCGCCGAAGCCGACGGCTTTTAGAAATTCCAGCACGGCGAGGTCGATGTAGTCGCCGTAGCGCGCGTTGAAAACCACTTTCTGGGCGTCGCATTCGTTGTAGCGGACGCGCAGGAAATATCGGAAGGGGCGTTCGGTGGTTTCGGTCATCGTTCGGAGGAAGTTTTAAAACCTTGTTTTGAAATGATTTACGCCAGCGCAAGCCGGATGCCGGGCGCGAGGTCGAGCCGCTCGGCGTACTCGAAATGCAGTACGCGACGGGGGGCGTCGTTTTTTGCTTTCGCCGAAGCATGAACGACCAGCGGACGCATCGCCAAGACGCCGCCGCGTCCGGCGTGGCAGGTGGTCGCGGGAAGTTGCCGGGCGAGTTCAAAAACCGCGTCGTCGGAAAGAACGCCCGCCTGATGCGAACCTTCAACGATGCGGAGCGGTCCGTTGTCGTCGGTCGCGGCGTCGAGGTGCAGCCGGAGGGCGACCACGCGGGCAAGCGCCCACGCGGGGGCGTGCGCGTAGGCGAGGCCGTCCTTGCGCGACCACGGCCCCCATTCCGAATGTTCAAAAGCGGTTTCGAGGGGCAGGGCGGTGTCCTGATGCCAGACGATGGACCAGTTGGCGTTCGAATTTTTCTCGAAAAGGGTTGCCTTGTAGGGAATTGCGGTCGGTCCGAGCGTTTCCCGCGCGATGGCGAGCAGGCGCGGATCGCGTGCGGCGGCGGCGATTTCCGGGACTCGCATCAGGTGGCGCATTCCCGCGCGGCCCGCGGGGCGGGGAAGGGCCTGTAAAACATCGAGCAGTCCGTCGCATTCGGCGGCGGAAAAGACGTTTTCAATCACGGCGAAGCCGCGCGCGGCGAATTCCGGGATGGCGGAAATGTCGTTCTTCATCAAGGCTTTACAATTCTCTCGCGACTGAAGCGATTCCTTTACGAAATTTCCATCCAATCGAAATCCGGGCGAATTACGCTGGAATCAGCCTCCAATCCCGAACCACGGAGGAGTATCGCCATGGTGACGGCTGAAAAAAACACGCTTACACGCGCGAAACCCGCCAAAACCGAAACCCGGGCGCCGAGCTGGAATCTCCGGCTCAATCGCGCGCTCAATCTTCTGTTGTACATCAATTTCTGCATTCTCACCGGAACTGGGCTTCTGCTCTGGCTCCGGTTGCCTCATCGCCAGGGCGGACCGACCCGTCCGGAGGCGTTCGGCCTCGGACGCCACGAATGGGGCGACATTCATTCCTGGCTGTCGGTGGTTTTCATTGCACTGATCGTCGCCCACCTCGTTCTTCACTGGAAATGGCTCCGGACGGTGGCCACGAAACAGCATCCGGCACTGCTCTGGGGCGGCCTCGTGGCCGGGATGGCGATTCTTCTGGCGTTCCTGCTGGCTCCGATTGGCTGAAATCCCTGTTTTCAAACGCGAAAAAGCACACCGAAACGCGCAAGGGCGACTCGGTGTGCTTTTCGGACGGTTCGCGTCCCGCCGACGATGGCGAGAAGGTCCGGTTTAAACGTACGGCAGGAGCGCGATCTGCTTGGCGCGCTTGATGGCCGTCGCCAGCCGGCGCTGCATGGTCGTGTTCACGCCGGTCAGGCGGCGGGGCAGAATGCGCTTGTTGTCACCCAGGAAGCGCTCAAGCATCCGGGTATCCTTGTAATCGATGTAATCGATTTTGGCTTCGAGCAGCGGGCAGCGCTTCTTGCGGCGCGACGTCCGCGAACGCTGATTCGAGTTCCGGCGCGGGGCCGGGGACGAAGACGGCGCGGGGGCCGGTCGGGTGTTCTGTTCTTCCATCGTCGTATCCTTTTCGAGCAGTAAGTGAGTAGCAGTTAGTAGCTAGCAGTTAGTAGTTAGCAAGTTTTTTCTTTACTAACTACTAACTGCTAACCACTCACTACTAGTTAATGAATTCTTCCGGCTGGCGGTTCAGCAGCTTGAGGACTTCGTCGGCCCCCGGCGCGCCGAGCGCGGCCAGCTTCTTCAGGTCAATGGACAATTCAGCCACGGCGTGCGGGTCGTGATCTTCCTCGACCAGCAGTTCGGCGCTTTCCATCGCCGCCGCGCCGTTGCCGACGCCGAGTTCGGCGACGATCTGTTCGTAGCGGCTCTCGATGGTGTCGCCGTTGTGTTCGTGTTCTTCATCGAGCAGGTCGATGGCCTGCTGGAAGGCTTCGCGCGATTCGTCCGCCTTTTTCTGTTCGAGCAGGGCGATGCCGAGCTTGATGAACGCGAGCGGGACTTCCAGACCGTCGGCGATGGCCTCTTTCATCTGGAACTCGGCCCCGGCGCTGTCGCCGTCGATGAGCAGCGCGTTGCCCAGGCCGTAGCGGGCGAGCGTGTTCTTCGGGTCGATTTCGACGGCTTCGCGATAGTGCGAAATGGCATCGGCGCGGCGTTCCAGCGTCATTAAAAGATCGGCCAGATCGTGGTGGATGCGCGAGTCGTCCGGGCTGAGTTTGAGCGCGCGGTTGAACTGATCGAGCGCGGCTTCATAGTTTTCCTGATCCGCGAACAGTCCGCCGAGTCCGAGAAAATGCAGGGCCTCGTCGGGGTTCAGCGCGATGGCCTTGCGGTAGCTCGCTTCGGCTTCCGAAAAGCGTCCCAGTTCGGCCAGCAGGTTGCCGAAATTGTGGTGGCTCAGCGAATCCTCCGGCGCGATGTCGAGCGCGCGGCGGAAATAGGCTTCGGAGGTCTTGAGTTCGCCCTCTTCCATGTAGAACGCGCCGAGCAGGTGCAGCGGACGGACGTCGTCGGGAGCGAGCCGTTCGGCTTCCTTCAGGTGTTTGACGCCGATTTCGAAATCGTCGGTTTCAAGGAGCAGCGCGCCGAGCCGGACGTGCGCTTCGGGAGAATCGGGGGCGAGTTCAAGCGCGGCCAGAAATGCCGCCTCGGCCTCCTCGAAATCTTCCTCCTCCATGGCTTCTTCGCCGTGGTGCAGCAATTCCTCGAAGTTCGGGCCGCGACGTTCGGCGTCGCGCGATTTGTTCTTGTGTTTCTTTTGAGCCATATCGTTTTCGCGGAGGACTTCCGCCGCGCGTCTTTTTTTCCTACAGCACCGCCAGCGAGCGACGTTTCGCCTCGCAGGACGTCAATCCGCCGGCGAGCGCCGCGTGATCGAGGCGCGAACCGATGAAAACCAGATGTTCGTCGGGCGCGGGGGCCAGCACCGCCGGACGGATGTAGAGGTCACCGTTGACGTACATCACGACCCACAGCCCCTCGTCACCTTCAAACCGCGCAAACCCTTTGGCGCGAAGGATTTCCGGCGGAAGCGTCCGCATGAACGTTTCAAACTTCGTCCGGTCGAGCGGGCGCACGAGTTGGCACGACATCGTGTGAAAGCTCGTGTGCGCCTTGTATTCCTCGTCGCTCAGCGTCTCCATCGCGGCGCGCATCGCCGCCCGCTTGCGTTCCTGTTCCGCCAGATCGGTTTCGCCGAGCAGCCAGCGGAATTCCTCGTCGCCCGAGACGACGCCGTTGGTGACGAGCAGCACCGGCGAATGGGGGTTGTGTTCGGCGACGTATTCCCGAATCTGGGCGATCTGTTCGGCGGGCGCTTCGTCGGCCTTGCTGATGACGAGCACGTCGGCGAATTGGGTCTGCCGCTTCACGATTGCTTTCAACACTTTCGACAGCCGGGGGAAATTCTTGGGGTCGGCGACGGTGACCATCCGTTCGATGCGGACCCGTTCGAGCAGGTGCGGGGCGGTCGCCTGATCGATGAGGTCCACCGGGTCGGCGAGACCGGTCGCTTCGACGAAAATCATTTCGGGGTGGCGCGTCGCGATGTCGGTAAACGCCTGCACGAAATCCTCGCCGATCTGGCAGCAGATGCAGCCGTCGCTCAGTTCGGTGACGGTAAATCCTTCGCCCGAAAGGAGTTCGCCGTCGATGCTGATGTCGCCGAATTCGTTCATCAGAACGGCCACCTTGCGTCCGATGGACCGCATGTAGCGCAGGATTTCAAGGAGCAGCGTCGTTTTTCCGCTTCCGAGGAAGCCGGAAATGACGTACGTCGGAATCGGCGACGAGGCGGCGACGGGTACGTTTTCAGACTTCACAGGTACTTCTCCCGGACAAACGAATGCGCATCGGCGTTTCCGCCGAAAACGGCGATGCTAGCATCCGCTCCGCGCGTTTCACAATCCCTTTCGCACGATTTTCTTCCTTCGGCGGGTTTTCGTGTATAGTTCCGGCCTTTTCCGGCTGGAGCCGATCTTTTCCCGACTGAGTGCCGCATGCCGATTGCACCCGCGACCCCTTGCGCCCGCGCCCGCGAACTGTTCATGACCGGGCGTTACAACGAAGCACTGATCGAGCTGTACAGCGTCCTCTGGAACGACACGCGCGATCCGGAGGCCCATCTTCTTTTATGGGAAGTGCTGGAGGCGCAACGGCTCGACCGTAACAAGCTCACGCTTCTGCGTGGCGCGGTCGAGGAAGTTGCCTTTTCGCGGGGCACGCGCCCGAAAACGGCCACGCCGGTGAGTCAGGCGACCGGCGGCCGTGAAGTGCCGCGCTTTCCGCTGTCGCGGGCGGTGATTCTCGTCACCGGCGACACGCGGCGGAAGGTGTTCGCCGAACTCGCCGTCGTCGAAGTCACCAGTATTAAAGGCGCCCAGTTGTCGGTTCGGTCCGAAGTCGCCATCGGCGAAACCATCCATCTGTTCGGGACGGGCGGGGAAGCCGATGAAACGATCCAGGCGACTGTTCGCAACGCCCGCCGGACCCCCGAGGGCGACCACTTCCGCATCGGCGTCGAATTTTCGAAGCCCGCCGGAAAGTGGCTGCTGCCTGATGATTTTGAAACCGAGTAGCAGTTAGTCGTTAGCAGTTAGCGATTAGTAATCGGTTTGTTGGTTCCGGCCGGCAAACATGCACTAACTGCTAACGACTAACTGCTAAAAAGTTTTAGCCGTGAGTACCGAATCCCTTTCCTCCGCGAGCGTGCCCGCGTTCGCCAAGATCAACCTGTCACTTGAAGTCGTCGGACGGCGTCCCGACGGGTATCACGAACTTCGGACCGTGTTTCAGACGGTCAGTCTGGCCGACACGCTGACGTTTGAAGTTCTCGAAACCGACGATATTCGCCTTGAATGCAACCGCCCCGAACTGGCGACCGACGAGCGAAATCTGGTCGTCCGGGCGGCGCGCGCGCTGCAAGCGGCGGCGGGCGTCACCCGGGGCGTCGCCATCCGGCTCGAAAAGAACATTCCGATGGAAGCCGGGCTCGGCGGCGGCAGCAGCGACGCCGGGGCGGCCCTGCTCGCCCTGCGGCGACTCTGGCAGGCGGAAATCGCGGACGACGCACTGCTCGCCATCGCCGCTTCGCTCGGAGCGGATGTGCCGTTCTTTTTGTATGGCGGAACAGCCCTCGGAACCGGGCGTGGCGATGTCATCGAACCCCTTCCGGACGTTGAGGTTCCGGTGCTTTTACTGGTCAATCCGAACGTCGCCGTGCCGACCGCGCCGGTCTTTCGAAGTTTGAATATGCCGTTGACAAGCCCCGAACCGAGCCGTATATTCACCGCTTTCCCGCCGGACGGCGAGGGCCGTAGTGCGTTCGTGAATGACTTGGAAGTGCCTGTATTTCGGGACTTTCCGGTGGTTGGGGAAGTTCGCGAAACACTCGCCGCGCACGGTGCGACGGTCGCCCGGATGTCGGGCAGCGGGAGTACGGTATTCGGTTTTTTTGAAAATGCGATGGCGGGCGCGGATGCCGAAAAAGCATTGGCCGAACGTGGCTGGAGAGTCTGGTCGTGTCGGAGCGTCGGTCGCGCGGAGTACGCGGAGCGGGTCGGTCGGCTGTAACGGTCGTTCCTGATGTCGCGCCGGATTGCTGGCGAGTCGTCCAATGGTAGGACATGCGCCTTTGGAGCGTAGAATCGGGGTTCGAGTCCCTGCTCGCCAGCCATATTTTTGGCCGAAAATCGGTCCTCCGGATTTTGAGCCGTCCCTGAAAGATTCGCCCCCGGCGGGGCCGTGAAGAGGAGCGTCGGACGTCATGAGCGGGATGCGCGTTTTTAGCGGGAACGCCAATCGTCCTCTGGCGGAGGAAATCTGCCGGTATCTCGGAATTCAACTCGGGGAAGCGAACACTTCGCGCTTCAGCGACGGCGAATTCAATTTCCAGATCAATGAAAACGTCCGTGGCGCGGATGTCTTCATCGTACAGCCGACCTGCCCGCCGGTGGATGAAAACGTCGTCGAGCTTCTGATTATGCTGGATGCGTTCCGGCGCTCTTCGGCGGACCGGGTGACGGCGGTGATTCCGTACTACGGATATGCCCGCAAGGACCGCAAGGACCGGCCCCGGGTGCCGATTTCGGCGAAGGTGATGGCGAACATCATCACGACCGCCGGGGCGAACCGGGTGCTGACGATGGACCTTCACGCGGGACAGATTCAGGGGTTCTTCGACATTCCGGTGGATCATCTCTACGCCGCGCCGGTCATGCTGGACTATTTCGCCAAGCTGAATCTGCCGGACCTCGTCGTGGTCGCCCCCGACGCGGGAGGCGTCGAGCGCGCGCGGGCCTACGCCAAACGGCTCGACTGCGACCTCGCCCTCGCCGACAAGCGACGCGACAAGGAAAAGATGAACACGGTCGAAGTGATGAACATCGTCGGAAACGTCGAGGGCCGGACGGCGCTGATCGTGGACGACATGGTGGATACCGCCGGTTCGCTGACGCAGGTCGCCCAGAGCATTTCGGCCAACGGCGCTCGCGAGGTCTACGCTTGCTGCACCCACGCGGTGCTGTCGGGACCGGCGATGGAGCGCATCGAGAAATCGACGATCAAGGAACTGGTCGTCACCAATTCGATTCCGCCGCGCCAGTCGGTGTCGCGGAAAGTGAAATCGCTGAGCGTGGCGGGGTTGTTGGCGGAAGCGATCCGCTCGATACACACCTCGGCGTCGGTCAGCAAGTTGTTCGTTTAATGAGCGTAGTTTGAGAGAGCACAGGCTGGAGTTTCGTCATGATTTCTGAAGTCACCATTTCCGTTCAGGCTCGCCCGACCACCGGTTCGAGCGAATCGCGGCGTTCGCGTCGCGACGGCCACATCCCGGTCAGCATCTACGGCGCGAAGCAGACCCCCTACTCGGGTACGGTCAACGCCAAGGAGTTCAACGCTTTTCTGCGTACCGGCGTCAGCCGGGCGACGGTGTTCGCGGTGAACGTCCCCGAACAGGGGGCGACGCAGGTTGTCGTCAAGGACATCCAGATTCACCCGGTCACCGGCAAGATTCAGCACCTCGACCTCATTCGGGTTGACGCGAACACCCCGGCCGCCATCCGGATTCCGGTCCGTCTCGTCGGCGAACCGGCGGGCGTCAAGCAGGGTGCGGTGCTCCAGAAGGGCGTGCGCGATCTGCGGCTCTCCTGCATCCCGACCTCGATGCCGTCCGAAATTACGGTGAACGTCAAGAACCTGGGTATCGGTGAGCGGATTCAGGCCAGCCAGGTGGAACTCCCGGAAGGCGTGAAACTGCTTTCGGCGGGCAATCAGTTGATTGCCGCGCTGGTCGGAACGCGCCAGTCCACGCAGGCGGCGCAGGCCGAAGCGACGGAAACCAAGAAGGGCAAGAAGTAGGTTCTTTCGTGAAGCTGGTCGTCGGATTGGGCAATCCGGGAGAGCAATACGCGCTGACCCGGCACAACATCGGTTTTATGGTGGTGGACGCCGTCGCGGCGGCCGCGGCCAAGCCGATCAAACTCGCCGAGTGCGAGGCCCTGACCGGCCGGGTCACGATTGGCGGCGAGCCGGTGCTGCTCGTCAAGCCGCAGACCTACATGAACCTGAGCGGTCAGTCGGTCGCGCCGCTGTGTGACAAACACGGGTGCGACCCAACCACCGACCTGCTGGTCATTCTCGACGAGGTGGCCATCCCGTTCGGGAAGCTGCGGCTTCGGGGCCAAGGCAGCGCGGGTGGTCACAACGGTCTGAAATCGCTCAACCAGAAGCTGAAAACCGAAAAGTACGCGCGTTTGCGCTTCGGCATTCAGCCCGATCATCAAATCGGCGATCTGGCGGATTTCGTTCTCGCCAAGTTTTCGCCGAAGGAACGGCAGGCGCTGCCCGATCTGGTGCAGACCGCCGTCGAAGCCATCGAATCGTGGGTGACGCTGGGCGTCGATCCGACGATGGCGAAGTTCAACTAGTCGTGCCGCGGTCGGCTTCGCGCCGGTCCCGGAATCTTGAAGCAAACCTTGCTTCCGCGTCGTTTCATATCGTTCGCGGAGGCTTTGGTTCCGAAAAGGGACCAAAACCGGAAGGAGAACCGCAGTGAATCTGAGCCAGAACCGGATGTACGAGGTGATGTTCATTCTCGAACCCACCATCGAAGAGGAAGAAGTCGATAAAATCGTCGGTCAGTTGTCGCAGGGCATCGCCGACAAGGGCGGTGAAGTCGCCAAGATCGACAAGTGGGGCCGCCGCCAGTTGGCCTACGAAATCAAGAAGGGCAGCCGCAAGTTCCGCGACGGTTACTATGTGCTGCTTCATCTCAACGGCACGGGCCGCGAAATCGCCGAAACCGAACGCCGTCTGCGCGTGCTCGATCCGGTCATCCGCTACCTGACGGTGCGGGTGGACGAAGAACTCAAGCGCGCCAAGAAGATGCAGGATCGCCGCGCCCGTCGCGCCGAACTGCGCGCCGCCCGTCGGGCGGAAGCCGCCGCGCCCGCCGCGTCCGAAGAGTAATCGAAGGGGAGAGGACTGAAGTCATGTTGATGGAATTGCTGTTGAAGGAAAACGTGGACAATCTCGGCGTCCGCGGCGACATCGTCAAGGTGAAGGCCGGTTACGGCCGCAACTACCTGATTCCGAAGGGATTGGCGATGGCGGCCACGACCGCCAACCTGAAGCTCATCGAACGTGAGCGCGCCCGTTTGCAGAAGCAGGCGGCGGAAGAAAAGGCGGCGGCCCTGTCGCTGTCCGAAAAACTCGCCGCGGCGGCGCTGACGTTCACCCGCAAGGTCGGCGATCACGGCAACCTCTACGGTTCGGTGACCTCGATCGACATCGCCGAGGCGCTCAACGCGCAGGGCATCGAAATCGAACGCCGCCGGGTCGTCCTCAAGGACCCGATCAAGGAAACCGGCGAATTCACGGTTTCGGTCAAGTTGCACCGCGACGTGACCGCGAGCGTGAAGGTCACGGTCGCTCCGGAAGAAGCGCCTGCCGCTTCCTAGTCCGGACTGGAAGTTCAGGATCCGCCAGAGGCGGAGCGTTGCCGTTCGCGACGCTCCGCCCTTGTCGTTTCCGGGATGCCGCTTTAGAGTTGGCGTCCGATTTTTCCCCTGAATCCTCCGTTTTCGTTGTTGCCTATGCCGCCTCGTCCGGGAACGCAGACATCCCCGTCCGACCTCGCCGCCGAGCGTGCCCTGCCGCACGACCTCGAAGCCGAGCGCAGCGTGCTGGCGGCAATTCTGCTCGATGAAAGCGTCTGCAACACGGCGACCGAACTGCTCAAGCCGGAAGATTTTTTCCGTGACAGCCACCGCCTGATCTACGAGCGGATGGTCGAGCTTTCCGGCACGGGCCAGCCCATCGACACGACGACTCTCTCCAACGGCCTTGCCCGCCGCAACCAGCTCGAACTGGTCGGCGGCGTCACGTTCCTCTCGACGCTCATCGACACCTACGCGCTGCCGTCGAACATCGAGGCCTATGCCCGGATCATTAAAGATTGCGCGATGCTGCGCCGGGCGATCCAGATCTGCCAAGACGGCATGGCCGCCTGCTTCGAACAGGCCGACGACGCCGAAACCATCATCGACAATCTCGAAAAAGCCGTTTTCGAGGTTGGGGAAGACCGTATCCGTTCCGGTTTCGTCGCCGTTTCCGAAGTCGCCCGCGAACAGCTCGCCCAGGTCGAGGACGCCCAGAACCGCCCCGACTCGCTCACCGGCCTCTGGACCGGTTTCACCGACCTCGACCGGATGACCAACGGCCTCCAGCCGTCCGACCTCATCATCGTCGCCGCCCGTCCCTCGATGGGAAAAACCGCGTTCTGCCTCAACATCGCCCAGAACGTCGCCGTCGCGGGCGGCAAGACGGTCGGCGTCTACTCGCTCGAAATGTCGAAGGAATCGCTCGTCCTGCGCATGCTCTGCGCCGAAGGAATGGTCGATTCCCAGCGGATGCGCGGCGGGTTTCTCGGCAAGGAGGAATGGGCGAAGCTCGCCGAGGCGCTTCAGGCGCTGTCGTCAGCCAAGATTTTCATCGACGACACGCCGGGCATTTCGGTGATGGAAATGCGTGCCAAGGCCCGCCGTCTCAAGGCACAGCACGGCCTCGACCTGCTCATCGTGGATTACCTTCAACTCATTCGCGGGAAGGGCAAAATCGAGAACCGGCAGACGGAAGTCTCCCAGATCTCCCGTGATTTGAAGGGGTTGGCGAAAGAACTCGGCGTTCCGCTGATTGCGCTCTCGCAGTTGAGCCGCGCTTCCGAAAGCCGTTCCGACCACCGTCCGATGCTGTCGGACCTTCGCGAAAGCGGATCAATCGAGCAAGATGCGGACGTCGTCGCGTTCATTTTCCGCGAGGAAATGTACGATCAGACCGACGAAAACGACGGCAAGGCGGAACTCATCATCGCGAAGCAGCGCAACGGCCCGACCGGGACCATCGAACTCTCCTTCATGAAACACTGCACGCGGTTCAACAACGCCTGGCGCGACGTGTAGGCTCGGGCGCGCTGGCCTTTTTCTTGAAAGACGCCCCGATTTCATGGCCAAAAAACTCTTTATCGTCGACGGGATGGCGCACATCTACCGCGCCTATTTCGGCGTTCGCGGACTCGCCACCAGCGCCGGACAGCCGACCAACGCGATTTTCGGGTTTACCTCGATTCTCCGGAAAATCCAGACGTCCTACAAACCCGACTACTTCGTGGTCGCGATGGACAGCCCCGAACCGTCGTTTCGAAAAGAGATTTTCGACGGCTACAAGGCCAACCGCGCCGAGATGCCGCAGGACCTTCAGGACCAGATTCCCTACATCTTCAAGGTGTGCGAGGCGCTCAACATCCCGACTGTGCGGATGCCCGGTTTCGAGGCCGACGACATCATCGGGACGTTCGCCCACTACGCCGCGGACCACGACATCGACACCGTCATCGTCAGCAACGACAAGGACATGTCGCAGCTCGTGACCGACCGGGTGACGATTCTCCGGGTGGACAACAAGACCGGGAATTTCGTCGCGGTGGACGCCGCCGGGGTCGAGGAATGGATGGGCGTACCGCCCGAAAAGGTCGTGGACATCCTCGCGCTCTGGGGCGACACGTCCGACAACGTGCCGGGCGCGCCCGGAATCGGCGAAAAAGGCGCGGTGCAGATCATCCAGCAGTTCGGCTCGCTCGAAGCCGCGCTCGACCGCTACGAGGAAGTGACCCGGAAGACCTACCGCGAATCGCTGCGCGACCACCGCGAACAGATTCTGCGGGCAAAACAACTGGTCACGATCAGCCGCGAGTCGCCGACGCCGCTCGATCTCGACAAATTTACCTCGCGTCCGCCCGATCCCGATATTGCCTACGCGATGTTCTCCGAACTCGAATTCAAGGCTTTGGTCAATGAATTCAGCAAGTTGCGGACTTCCACCGACGCCCCTGCACCGGTCGTGACGGTGCAGGTCGCGCGGTCCTACGGCCATCTGGCGACCTCAAAGGAAGCGAAGAAGTTTTTCGAGGACATCTACTCGCGCGACACCTTTTCCTTCAACCTGACCGACGCGGGCGGCGCGCTCGCGGGCGGGTCGATTTCCTTCGGACCGGGCCACGCGATGCGGTTCGAACGCGGCCTGCTCGACGCCGACGCCGATGCCCGCGCGGCTTTTATTGAAATTTTCGAAAACGGCCTTGTCACCAAGGCGTGCCACGACGCCAAGCGCGCGCTCTATCTGTTGAACGCCCCGCCGCACGTCGAACCACCCAAGGCGGCGTCCGATCTGCTTCAGCTTTCGGAAGGTCCCGACCCGAATCCGGTCGCCGACGGCAGTCTGCGTTTCGAAGGACTGACCGACGACACGCTGCTCGCGGCCTATGTTCTCGACCCCGGCGCGCGGGCGGAGGCGTTCGCGCTCGAAGCGCTGGCAAAGCAGCACCTCGGCCTTGACGACGCTTCCGCGAAGGACGCCGACCCCGCCGATCTCGTCGCGCAACTCGTCCGGAAACTTCGCCCGAAGCTCGAAAACGACGGACTGACAAAGGTTTACGAGGATATTGATCTTCCGCTCGTGCCCGTGCTGTACGACCTGGAATGCGCCGGGGTGAAAATCGACCCGCAACCGCTGACCCAGCTTGAAACCGAAATCCGGGCGTTTCTTGAAGATTTGACCGGGAAAATCCACGAACTCGCGGGCCGGACGTTCAACATCAACTCGCCGACCCAGGTGGCGGAGATTTTCGAATCGCTCAATTACGAAGTCTCGAAAAAGACCGCGACCGGGAAAATTTCGACGAGCGCGGAGGTGCTGGAGGAACTGGCCGAAAAATACGACCTGCCGCGCCTCATTCTCGACTACCGCGAATACGAAAAACTCCTCAACACCTACGTCACGGTGCTGCCCCGGCTCGTCAGCCCGCGCACCGGTCGCCTCCACACGACCTTCGCCCAGACGATTGCCTCGACCGGGCGGCTGTCGTCGGTCAAACCGAATCTTCAAAACATTCCGATCCGGACCGAACTCGGTCGCCGGACGCGCCTCGCGTTCGTCGCCGAACCCGGAAACGTTTTGATTTCAGTGGATTACTCGCAGATTGAACTTCGCCTGCTGGCCCACGTGACCGCCGACCCCAAGATGACCGAGGCGTTCCGTAACGGGGAAGACATCCACGAACGCACCGCCCGCGAGGTGTTCGGCGCGAAAACGCCGGAGGAACTCAGGGAAGCGCGGCGCCTGGCGAAGGCGACGAATTTCGGCATCGCGTACGGTGTGGGCGCGTTCGGTCTCGCGCGCAACGTCGGCATCGGGCGCAAGGAAGCGCGTCAGGCCATCGACAACTACTTCGCGGCCTATCCCGGCATCAAGAAGTACATGGACGACACCCCCGCCGAAGGGCGGGAAAAAGGCTACGTCCGGACGATGTTCGGACGCATCCGCCGTCTGCCCGACCTCGCGAGCCGCAATTTCACGCTCCGCGCGCGGGCCGAACGCGAAGCCATCAACGCGCCGATTCAGGGCGCGGCGGCGGACCTCATGAAACTGGCGATGATCGAGATTGCCGCCCGGCTGACCCGCGAACGCTTCAAGGCGCGGGTTCTGCTTCAGGTTCACGACGAACTTCTGCTCGAAGCCCCGGCGGACGAGGCCGTCCGCGTCGGCGAACTGGTCAAATCGGCGATGGAAAGCGCGGCGAAACTGACGGTCCCGCTGGTGGCGGAAGTCCACATCGGCCCGAACTGGCTGGAGGCGAAGTAGGAAACTTCTTTCAGCATCCGGGAGGTTGCGAATGGACGCCGAAACGCTGAAGCAGATGTATGGCGATGAATACCCGGCGGCGATTATGTGGAATGGAATTCGTATGCCTCTGTGTGAAGAGACTCGGTTCATGCGGTTCTTCCAAATTGCCAACGAAGATAGTTTTAAATCGATTTCGAGATTTTTGGACGGTTCTGCTCATCTTTCATTTGAGGACTTGAAACGGGAATTGCCCAATTGGAGTTTGGAGGAACGAAGCGACTTTCACCTTGGAACAATGGATGTGAGTTTCTACGAGCAGGCCGATGGGCCGGACATGCTCCGATACATCGTCGCGAACGGCATTCAGTATGATTGGGTGATGGTTGCCCATCAATTGGTGATTCAACTCTCTCAAAATGAAGCCTTTGAGCTTTTGGCGGCGTGTCTGAAAAAACGTGGCGAAATGTCCGCTGAGAATCTCATGGAAGCCATCGTGCGCACGAAACACCCTGAGGCGGAAAAGACTCTAAGAGCCTGGTTTAAGGAAAATTGGGAGAATCCGAAATTGTGGGACGAAGATTTATCTTTGAATATGGTCGCCTTCGACACGCTGGGCTGTATTCGCCACCTCATCTCAATGGGCGTATCGCCGAAAGAGTTCGAAGAACAGGTTCGGGCTTTGGCCAAACATCCCGGCAAGAAGAGCCGTGAATATTGGCGAGAATTTTTCCGGTTGTATTTCCCTTGGTTTGAACCCGTTTACGGAAATGAGTTCGGGGAAATTATCGAAAATTCCGGGGAGTAAGTATCGTCATCTGCTTTCCCCGGAATGCGGAAGTGGTCTTTACAAATCCGTCATCGGCGAACTGGTCAAATCGGCGATGGAAAGCGCGGCGAAACTGACGGTCCCGCTGGTGGCGGAAGTCCACATCGGCCCGAACTGGCTGGAGGCGAAATAGGAAACTTCTTTCAACATCCGGGAGGCTGCGAATGGACGCCGAAATGCTGAAGCAGATGTATGGCGATGAATATCCGGCAGCGATCAACTTGAATGGAATTCGAACGCCTCTATATCGGGAGACACGGTTCAATCGGACCTATGGCTCGGCGGAGAAGAGAAGTTTTTTCACAATTTCAAGATTCTTGGATGGTTCCGCTCATTTTTCATTTGAGAAATTGAAGCAGGAATTGCCTGAATGGAGTTGGGAGGAACGAAACGACTTTTATCTTGGAGCGATGGGGTGCGACCTTTCCGGGCAGGCTGGATGGCCGGACCTGCTGCGATACATCATTGCCAATGGCGGTCCGGATGATTGGTCGATGGTTGCCATTCAAGTGGCAGTGCAACTTCCTCAAGACGAAGCGTTTGAACTTTTGGCATCATGCCTGAAAAGACGTGGCAACGAGTCAGCCGCCAATCTCACACATGCCATCGCCTATACAAAACATCCCGAGGGAAAAACCGTTCTCGGAATCTGTCTTGAGGAAATCTGGGCGGACCCGAAATTGTGGGATAACGATTCATTTTTTAACTCGGTTGCCTTCGACGCGACGACCTGTATTGGAAACCTAGTGTCACTGGGGGTGTCCCCCGAAGAATTCGAGGACCGGATCCGGGCTTTGACCGAACATCACTGCCAGAATAATCGCGAGCATTGCCGAGAACTTTTTCAGGCATATTTCCCGTGGATTGAACCTATTCTCAGAAATGAGTTCGGGGAAATTATCGAAAATTCCGGGGAGTAGGTATCGTCATCTGCTTTCCCCGGAATGCGGAAGTGGTCTTTACAAATCCGTCATCGGCGAACTGGTCAAATCCGCGATGGAAAGCGCGGCAAAACTGACGGTCCCGCTGGTGGCGGAAGTCCACATCGGCCCGAACTGGCTGGAGGCGAAGTAAAAGTAGGAGGAGGCGATGGATTCGGAAGGAAAACATGAGCGTTATCGCCAGATTCTTCAGGAAACAATCGAACGCCACGCGAACATGATTCCTCCAACCGAGGAACCTGAATCAATCGCCGTGTGTGATCGGGTTCACGACCACTATCTTCTGATGGATGTGGGGTGGACCGGCAAGGAGCGGGTTCACTATGTGGTCGTTCACCTGAAACTGAAAGACGGCAAGGTTTTTATTGAACAGGACGGCATTGAGTACGGCATCGCGGCGGACCTCATTGAGGCGGGTGTCGCGCCTGAAGACATCGTCGAAGCCTACCTTGAGCCGCAATCCCGCTCGAAATTGAATGCTGCTGCGTGAAGTTCGACGATCCACAGCAGAACTGACGGTCCCGCTGGTGGCGGAAGTCCACATCGGCCCGAACTGGCTGGAGGCGAAGTAAAAAGGACACGCCGAAGGGGGTACCGGTGGAATCTAGCCCACGTCCGGAGCGCTTTGGCGAGGACGTGGGAAATCAATCGGATTCAATGGTTTACGCTGAACATGAAACCCATAGCCTCGCCAAAGCGCTCCGACTATGGGCTATCGTCCAACTGGAAACCGGGCGCGTTTCACTGAGTTGAAACGTCGCATCCAGACCAAATCCCACAAAGTTTTATAAAAAAAGCGCGGGCGGACCCTTCGGTCTTCCCGCGCTTTCTTTTCAATCACTTACAACTACTGAACGTCCTCGCTGGCGGCGGCGGGCGCGGTTTCGTACATCGCAAAATCAAAGGCCAGTATGGCTTTGGTCTGCGTTCCCGTCTTTTCAAAGCGGCATTTTTTCGCGGCTTCGACGGAGGCGGCGCGGAGCGCTTCCGGACCGTCGGTGGCGCGGGCTTCGATGACCTTGCCGTCCTTGTCGATCACCACGTCCACCCGGACGAGTCCGGTGATGCCCTGTTTGCGGGCGGCTTCAGGATATTTCGGATGAACGTACTTCACGACCCGGACGCTCGGTCGGGGAAGGCGGGCGGCAGCGTACCGGGGGGAATCGGCGCTGCCCGCAATGGTTGCCGCGGTTGCGGGGCGCGGCGCAGCGGGTGAAGCCGCGCCACCGATGGCAACGCCCTGTCCGCTGGAAGTACCTGAGCCGCTTGAACTTCCGATGGTGGCGGCGCGTGCCGGTGCCCAGGCGTCCGGGGTCGGCCGACTCGCCGGAAATGTCGCCACCGCCGGAGCCGCCACCGAAATGGGCGCGGCGACGCCAATGGGGTCAACCACATCCGCCGGGGCGAGCGGCGCAAGCGGAGTCGCGGGAGAAAGTGGCGTCGGGTCGATGACCGGCGCATCGGCGGAGGGTGGCGCGGGAGGGGCGGCCGGCGCTTCGGGCGCTCCGGTCGGGGCAGTCGCGGGCTTTGGCGGCGCGGGCGGCGCTTTCGGCGTTTTCGGAGCCTGTGGCGGAGAGGGTGGTACTGGAATGATTGCCCGCGAATCCTGAATCCATTCGCGATCCATTCCGGCGGCGGTTGAAAAGGCGATCAGCCCGATGGCCGACACCGTCGTGACAAGCGAAAGCTTCGTTGGCGAAGAAAAGCGAAATTTCATCATCGTTTTTATCCTTTTCTGGAGGTTTGGGCCGGTGAGCATCGAAACGCCCGCGACCGGATGCAGGCCGAGACCGGCCCGGCAGACTTTGTACATTGCGGCAACGTAGGCTTCGGGGCGTCCGCCGAGGCACAAAACGGCTTCATCGCAGATGAGTTCGCGTTCCTCGGACAGCCGACGGTCCACAAGCCAGACCAGCGGGTGAAACCACCAGACGCACCGCAGTAGGGTCTGGGCGACCGCGAACAGGTTGTCGCGGCGGATGATGTGCGTCAGTTCGTGCAGAAAAATCGCTTCAAGCTCTTCATCCGTAAGGAGTTTTGCGAGCGAGCGGGGAAGGACGACCGCCGGGCGGACAATTCCCCACGCACCCGGTTCGATGTCGGCGTCGCAGAAAATCAACGGCACGGGCGCGGCGTGGCCCGTCCGCGCAAGGACGCCCGCGAGGATGCGCGCCTCGCGCCCGTCGGTCACGCGCTCGCCTGAGCGGACGACGCGGGCGACCGCGTTCAACCGTTTCAGCCAGAGCGCCGCTAGCGCAGCGCCGCCGAACAGCCACAATCCACCGAAAAGAAAGACCGGAAGTCGGCTTGGCTGAACCGGTTCCGGCTGAACGGCGGCAATTTCGACGCTTTCCGGAACTTCAACCGTCATCGTGACGGCGGCGGTTTCCGGCTGGACCGGCGGTTCGGGGGCGTACATCCACGCCGGATTGAAACCAAACTGCACCGCCAGAAACGCGACAAACACCGCCGGGACGGCGAATTTCACCCCGGCGGTCATCCACAAAACGTACCGCAGACGGGCCGACCGGTTGCCGAGAAACACGGCGAGACTCCAGATCACGACCGTGAACAGCGTCGTCTGCCAGAAATGGTCGCGCAGAAAGGTGAACATTGGTTTCAGCCCTCCGATTCGGTGTTTTCGTCAGTTACGGTTTCGGGGGCCAGTTCGGCGGCCCTTTTTTCCATTTCGCGAAGGTCGGAAAGCGTGAGTTTTCCGGTTTCGACGAGGTGCGACATCAGCGGCTGGGCCGAACCGCCGAAGAGATCGAGCAGTTCGTCGATGAGGCGGCGATGGGCCGACTGACGGCTGACCAATGCCTTGAAAATGAAGGCGTTGCCGATTTTCTTCGTCCGCTCGACGGCCCCTTTTTCCTCCAGCCGCGCAATGATCGTCTGGACGGTCGTGTAAGCCGGACGTTTTTCCTCCGGCAGCGATTCCTGGATTTCCCGGATGGCGGCGGTCCCGCCAAGTTTCCAGAGAGCGTCCATGATTTCGAGTTCGAACTTGGTGAGACGGGGGTTGCTGGCCACGGCTGACTCCACTGCGTTTGTCGTATTTTCTATGGCTGATGTCGGAAATAAAACGACATTTGTAGTAGATGTCAACGGAAAAATTCATGGAGTACTCGGCCCGAATGGACCGGGCTATCCCCCCAGAAGCTGCGCAAACGGAGCTAAAATACTTAAAATAAACAAGTTAGTTGCAACGTTGTCTTTGAGGAACTGTTTCGGTAATTGAAAGGCGCGGATGCGCCGGTAGGTAATAGCCCCACCCGTGAGGGGGGGGACACAACGGGTAAAACGCCGAGCCGCAACGCGGCGACACCACCTGTATCGCGTCTTCGACGCTTTGAAATTGTCTTCACCCCACCCCACCCCACCCTCACGGGTGGGGCTATTTCCTGACGGCGCATCCGCGCCTGCCGAAAGGTTTTACTGGTTCACCTCGGAGAATCGAAACGTAATGGTGGCGATTGGCGTCCCGGACGGGCTGTTGGTGGTCGAACCCCGTACATCGAGTTCGCAGATGGTGAAATCCTTGAGCCAGCGCGGGGAAGGTGAATTGGTTTTGCGCCAGCCGGCCTGCGTGAAATGTTCCTGATAAAACGTGTAGACGTCTTCGCCCGCGCCGTCCGCCGAAAAGACGAACTCGCTTTTCCCGTTATTGAACTGCTTCGACCGGAACATCATCTTTTCGTACACCGGAATGCCGCCGGGAAGACCGGTGGGCGCTTCCGTGTTGTTCACGAAGGGATCGTTCTTGCCGGTTGCCAGTTCGGTTTTGGCGAACGGGTTGCCGGTGGGAAAACGGCCGATCCACGCGCGGTAGCTGAACACGCCACCGATGAGTCCGAGAATGAGTCCGAAAGCGAAAGCGGTCGTGGCTTTTTTCATTGAAACCTCTGGTTTTTTCGGGCCGGGGGCAAACGGCGGACTTTGAAAACCGCCGGACGGTTTTCCGGAAGTGAACGTCAGGTCCCTCGACGGCGCCCGGAAGCGTTATGTCGGGATTGATGTGATCAAGTGAAAGGCTGTGAGGGATGATAGCGGGTCCGGGACGGTTTATTGAAGCAATTTCCCGCGTCCCCGGCATTTTTCACAGTGGATTTTGCCCGTCCCGTTGCACTGACCGCAGGGGACTCCGCCGTAGGCTTCGACCGTGCCCGTCCCTTTGCAGCGCGGGCAGGGAAGTTTGCCCTCGCCCTTGCAGTCGGGGCAGAGGTTTTGAACCTTTTCGACCGGATCGGGTTCGTTCCCGGTGATTTTGTTGCCGAGTTTCCGGATGGTTTCGCCGCCGTTGCAAAAGGCGAAGCCAATAATCAGTAAGGCGCTGAGAATCAGGAGAATACGGCGGTTCATCAGTTTTTCTCCAATGCGGGGTGGAATACTTCAAAAACAAAATTTTCTTATGCCATCAAGTTTCCCTCACCCCTCATCCCCAGCCCCTTCTCCCCTCTCCTTTAGTGAGAGAGGAAAAGGGGAAAACGATACGTTCACCGTCTCCGGATTCCCCCTCTCCCCACGGGAGAGGGGGCAGAGGGTGAGGTCAAAATGAAGAACGAACAAACAACTTTGTTTTCGAAGTATTGAATGACGTGTGAATAACCGCCCTGAAAGTGAATCGTTCAATTATCGCGCCGTTTGAGTTCGTCGAACAAATCATGGAATTTCATTGCGATCTCTTGTACTTCCGATTGTTTCAGAACGATGACGCGATTCAACGGTCCGAACAGCATCCGTCCGGCGTCGAGGACGCGGTGGCTGGCGGCTTCGACGAAGGCGAGGTCATCGGCGGCGGACGGTCCGGCGAACCGGACGCGCATCTGGCGGCCGTCGAGTTCAACCGAGGCCGCGCGGGCGAGGCAGTCGGCCAGTTCCAGATCGCCGAGCCGTTTCAGTGCCTCCACCAGCAGCGAACCGGCGTGTCGCGCGAGGTATTCGGCCTCGGCGCGGATGCGCTCCGCGAGCCGGTCGCGCGCCTCGGCGGGCGTTTCGGAAAACCGGAAGCAGCCGATCCAGCGGAGCGTGTCGCCGAGCGCGGCGGGGCGTCCGAGCAGGTCGCGGCAGGTTTCATCCGTCACGGCAAACACCGCGTCGTCGTTGGAAAGCCGCGCCAGTTCCGAAAAGGTGAGCCGTTCGCGGCGGTAGTCGGCGAGCAGTTGCGTCAGTTCCGACCCGCCCAGGTCGGCGTCGAACCGCCGCCGCAGAAAAGCTTTCAGGCTGAACAGCGTCAGATGTTCGGGCGTGACCGAGGATTCCTCGTCGAGTTCGCCCTTGAGCGCGTCGCTCTGGGTTTTCAGACGTTGAAAGGCGCGGTCGAGGACGCCGAGCATGTCCGCCGCCGAGTCGAAATAGCCCCGGATTCGCTCGGGAACGTCGTTTTTGTACCCGACGCTGTGTTCCAGCGCCGCCCACGCTTCCTGCATCAGCGTCCGGACCTGAATCTCGACTGTGACCGAATCGAGGCCGGAATTCGGCGCGACCAGCTTCGGACTCAGCCGCGCGAGGTAATGGACCGATCCATAACCTGAAGCTTTTCGCGAAATCGTGAAGGTTTCCGGCGAAATCCACGGCAGGTCATCCCAGACGTAGGCAATCGGACGGTCCTGAAAGACGAAACTGCCGCATTCCATCAGGAACAGATGAACTTTTTCGAGGTCTTCGGGGAAAAGGCACACGATGCGCGCGCCGACCATGTCGGTCATCGCGTCGAAGGCGTCCTCGGCGGCCATCCCCTTGGTCCGGAACTTTCCCAGAAAACTGTCGAGCGCCTTGACCCGCGTGGCGATGCGGTAGACGTTCGCGCCGCTCTGTTCGAGCAGGAGCGGGCAGGCGAGTTCGTCGCGCAGGCGCGTTTCGAGCGCGGCGTAAAGCGGGAGGCGTTCGTGATACCGCGCGGTCAGTTGGCGGAGCGTTTCCGTCATTCGGAGAAAATGCCTTGATCAGGATCAGTTTTGAGTTCCGGATTATAACGAACCTCTGAGGGTGGAGCAGAACATGAAATGTGGATTGCCGGGAATGTTTTTTCTGCATTCCGCTAGAAATTGACAGAATGTTATGTTTGTTGGTAGATACATCTCCTTTCCAACGTCGTTCTGCGGGAGCATTTCATGGGTTTTTTCGACCGCTTCAAGCCTGGTGGCTCCGGAACGCCACTTCCACCAGTGAATATTCGACGCGATGTCGCCTGTGGAGATGGGCGTGGTTCTTTTTTTCACGCACAACTCAAAGACGGCAAATGGCAAAAAGTTTATGAAATGCTCCAGAAAATCGATGATTGGGTTCTTCTGGATGAGTACATCGACCTTTGCGCTGACTGGAAAGGTCGTCCTGAGTGGCTTGATGAAATAGCGGCAGTCCATCCGGATCAATCATTGACTTGGGTATTGCGGGGCATGCATAGCGTCATTTGGGCGTGGGAAGCTCGTGGTGGCGGGGTTGCAAGTACCGTGGGGAGAGATAGTTTCGAAGTTTTTTTCGAACGGCTAAGGCAGGCCGAGGGGGAATTTCATCGGGCAATTACCCTTGATCCGAATACCCCGATTCCGTGGTCGTACATGGTGACGGTTGCGCGGGGATTGCAATACTCGATTGAGGATCGAATCAATTTCTTTCATCAGGCGGTGGGCAGATCGCCACTACATCTTCAGGCTTATGCCGCCGCTTTGGTGTCGGTGGCCGCCAAATGGGGTGGTTCAAATGAACTCATGTTTGATCTTGCCCGTCAGGCGACCAGCAATCCCCCTCCGCAAAGCGCCCTACCGAGTCTCATCCCACTGGCGCATGTGGAACGTTGGCTCTATCACCGGATGCAAGATGAAATGGACCTTGCCAAGGAGTACTTCCGGCAGCCGGAAGTGATTCGCGAAATTACCGCCGCCCACGCTCGATACGACGGTTACTCCGGGGCGATCACCGGTGTGCGGCTTGCGAACCTTTTTGCTTTCTGTTTCTGGAAAATCGGGAATCGGAAATTAACCAGACACGAACTGGAAAAGACCGGTGGCATTGTCGTGAATTCACCATGGCATTTTCAGGGGAATGCTTTGGAACAGTATCGTGGCGCCTGGAAATGGGCGTTTGAGTAATTTCACGAGCATTCAGACGTTTTTGGCGTGATGAATGAACCTGACTCACGTTCGGAACTTTGGGGGCATCAAAAGTCCTTCAGAGTCAATGATTTACGCTCTTTTATCCAGCCTGAACAGGGCGATTCACCGGACGGTGACCAGTCGCTCACTTTTTAAAAGTTCGACAAGTTCTTTTCTGAAAAGGCTTTGCCGGGATTTTTCAATTCCGGTGAGCGGAAAAGTCACGTCAAATTCGCCTTCCTTGCCCCAGTGACGCCGCTCCGAAACGATTTTGACCCTGTGGGCTTTTTCAAATGCCTTCACGAAGCGTTCGAGTTTGTCGAAGGCCGCCCGGTTGATGCCGCAGCATTCGCTCCCGAAGGAAACGACGACGGGGGCGGACGCCGGTTTGTCCGGTCGGGTGGTCCGGCTGAAAACCGGCGTGGTGAGCAGTGTCCCGGTCAGGAACACAAAAAGGGCAAGGCGGGCAAACGATTTCGGCATGAAAAAATGCTCCTTCGGCGTCGGTGAATGCCGTCAACCGACGTGTTTGGCCGCATTCGGTTCCCTCCGCGCCGGGGCGATGCGCCTTTCCGGATCACGGAACTTTGAAGATTCATTCATCGTACGCGCGCGATCCTTAATACATGTGGTCCGGCGGAAATAAAAAAAGGGCGGCGAGATGGCTCGCCGCCCGAGGTGAAAGAAGGGAAAAGCGGTTACTGGACGGGCGCCACAGGATCTCCGTAAAGGATGAAGGAGCGGCGGACATTCGGGTCGTTGGCGGTGGTTTTGGCTTGCCGGACGGCATCGCCGAGGCGAACCGATGACGTTCCACCGTAGAGTGCCTGAATCAGGGCGCGGTTCATGATTTCCTGATCGGGGCTGAGGGTGAGTGAGGAGGACGCCCAGACGGCGGAGGGGCCGCGTCCGTTGGCGCGGATGAGCGCCTTTCCGAGCGGCTGGGTGAAGAGGTCGGAGAATGCGTTGAGGCAGGCCATGCCGACGACGATGCCGGGCCGGTTGTTACTGGTGAGATTCGGGACGTCGTCGCTGGTGAGGAGGTTTTCCGCCGCCCAGTTGGAAACCGAGCCGTGACCGAGGTAGTTGACGAAGCCTTTTCCTTCATTGAGGGCGGAAAGAAGCTGGGTTCTGGCCGCCGCGCCGCCGATTTGTCCGACCTTGACCGAGGTTTTGGTGAACGAACCGGGCAGTGTTGCTTCCACGCCGTCGGCGGCGGATTCGAAATTGCCGCCGTCGTCGTTGTTGTCGGCGACGATGATGGCGTCGCGCTGCCACGCCTGTCCGTTGGCCTGATCGAAAGCGACGATCTTGGAAACCATCGCCGTGATTTCGGCCTGCGAGCGACCGGGCAGGCGACCGATGGCGATTTCGGACAGTCCCGAATCGTTGAAGTCGCCGAACCAGTCGTCGGACGCGGTTTCAAGCGAGCCGAGTCCGAGCAGCTTGGTCGGAATCACATCCTGGTTGAAGCCGAGGAAGTCGCGCGGGTCGAAAGAAGCGTCCCCGGCGAACATCGCGTAGCGGACCGGCCTTTGCCACGTCGTGCTGGCGAGGTTAAGGAAGTCCTTGATCGCCTGGGCGGATTTCACGCCGAAGCTGAATTCGTCATAAACATCAGCCACATCCACCACCTTGACGGTCAGTCCTTGTGATTGACGCAGTTGAACGAGCGGCGTCAGCGCGGGCGCGAGTTCCGGTGTGGTGATGATGACGAAATCGGCGGCGTTTGAAGTCGCCGAGAGCGTCGAGGGGGTGTTTGAAGTGACCGTCGGGGTCAGGAAGCGGCCAGCGGTGGTAGCCACCAGCAGACGGTTCGAACCCGCCGTTCCGGGAGCGACGAAGGAAGCTGAAACGTTACCCGTACCAGCACCGTCGGCCCGGACGAAGACTTCAACCGGGTTGGCCGGGTCGGTCACGTCAAAGACGCGCGGCGTTTGTGAGAAGCCGCGAACGGTCAACGTCTGACCGGCGCGACCGCTCAATGAAAGAGCGTCGGCGTCGGCGACGAACGACCGGGCGTAGCTGATGCGGACCGCCGCGACGAGGTTGACGTCGCTGCCGTCGGCGGACTGGAGGGTGACGGTATTCTGGCCTTCCAGAATCTGCGACTGGGCGACCGTCGTGGTGAAGGTCTGCTGGTCGCGGTTGGCGTAGGTGACTTCACCGATGGTCTGTCCGTTGAGTTTGACCGACACGCGATGACTGTTGAGCGACACGCCCTGGAGCGTGACGG
>JBDRAL010000091.1:0-18351 GCA_039793685.1 Blastocatellia bacterium NZW_1522 | reverse complement strand
CGAATTTGAAGATGTACGTCAACGGCTCGGAAGTTCCGATCCGCGTTTCGGCCAATTCGGTCGAGTTTTACGGCGTCGCCGCCGACACGCTCCAGTCGGGCGAACAGACCTACTGGCTGGTTGAAGGCTCAAGCGCCGGTCTTCGCATTCCCACCACCCCGTTCGGTGCTGGAAGTCGGCTCGGCGCGGTCAGCTTCGCTTCGCTGGTCGAACGCCGCGACCGCACCACCTACTTCGCGGCACTTCAAAACGGCGATCAGGACAACTTCTTCGGCGCGGTCGTCACCAACACGGCCGTCGATCAAGCGGTTACGCTCAAGAACCGCGATGCCGGAGCTTCCTTCCCGGCTCAGGTCGCCGTCACGCTCCAGGGTGTGTCGCTTAACAGTCATCGCGTGTCGGTCAAACTCAACGGACAGACCATCGGTGAAATCACCTACGCCAACCGCGACCAGCAGACCTTCACCACGACGGTCGCCCAGTCACAGCTTCTGGAAGGCCAGAATACCGTCACCCTCCAGTCCGCCGACGGCAGCGACGTCAACCTCGTCGCGGCGGTCCGCATCAGCTACGCCCGGTCGTTCGTCGCCGACGCCGACGCGCTTTCATTGAGCGGTCGCGCCGGACAGACGTTGACCGTTCGCGGCTTCTCACAAACGCCGCGCGTCTTTGACGTGACCGACCCGGCCAACCCGGTTGAAGTTGTCGTCCGCGCGGACGGTGCGGGTACGGGCAACGTCTCGGCTTCCTTCGTCGCTCCCGGAACGGCGGGTTCAAACCGTCAACTGGTCGCGGCCACGAGCAGCCGTTTCCTCACTCCGACGGTCACTTCAAACACGCCCTCGACGCTTTCGGCCAGTTCCAACGCCGCCGATTTCGTCATCCTCACCACACCGGAACTCGCCCCCGCGCTGACGCCGCTCGTTCAACTGCGCCAGTCGCAAGGGCTTACCGTCAAAGTGGTGGATGTGGCCGATGTTTACGATGAATTCAGCTTCGGCGTGAAATCCGCGCAGGCGATCAAGGATTTCCTCAACCTCGCGAGCCACAACTGGCAGACGCCGGTCCGCTACGCGATGTTCGCCGGGGATGCCTCGTTCGACCCGCGCGACTTCCTCGGTTTCAACCAGGATGTGATTCCGACCAAACTGCTCGGACTCGGCTCGCTTGAAACCGCGTCCGACGACTGGTTCGGCGACTTCAATGATGCCGGACTGTCCGAAATCGCCATCGGACGCCTCCCCGGTCGTACTCAGGCCGAAATCAACGCGATGGTTTCCAAAATCGTCGCCTACGACCAGGCCAGAGGTCAGGCGTGGCAGCGGGAAGCGCTTCTCGTGGCCGACAATAACGATGAAGGCGGCGCGTTCGAGCAAAACTCGGCGGAAATCGAGGGGCTGATTCCATCCAGCTTTGTAAAAACGTCGGTTTTCATCGGTCAGATCGGCGGCGGCCCGGCCCGGACCCAGATTCTGGGCGCGCTGAATGAAGGCAAGGGCTTCGTCAACTACACCGGCCACGGATCGGTTTCCAATTGGGCGGGAGAAAACGTCCTCACGAGCGGCGACGTCGCCGGCCTCGGCAATCAGGGACGCGCCGGTTTGGTGGTCGGCATGGCCTGTCTGAACGGCTTCTTCCACGACGTCTATTCGGAAAATCTGGGCAAATCGCTCATCCGCGCCAACGGACGCGGCGCGGCGGCAGTCTGGGCGTCCTCCTCGTTGACCGGCATCGCGGGTCAGCAGGAAATGAATCTCGAATTTACCCGGACGATTTTCGGCGCTCGGCAAACCAGACTCGGCGACGCCATCCGGCAGGCGAAAACGGCGACCGCCGATCCGTTTGCCCGCCGGTCGTGGGTTCTGCTCGGCGACCCGACGATGGAAATCGTCAAGTAATCCATTTCCCTTCTTCCTTGACAGGCGGCCCTTCAAAAGGCCGCCTTTTTTTATCTTCGCCAGAAAAAAAGGTTGACGAACAGGGCGTTTCAAAATTACATATAAACAGTTACTTATATTTGAAATCGTAAATCCGATGACCAAGCACGCTCACTCCTGCCGATCCGAACACGCCGACGCGCTCGCGGCCACCACGGACACGCTGCTCGACGGCCGTCTCGCGCACCGGGTCGCCGAAATGTTCAAGGCATTCGCCGATCCGACCCGCGTCCGCATCATCGGCCTCATCGCCGACGAGGAAAAATGCGTCGGCGAGCTGAGCCTGCTCCTCGGCATTTCACAACCCGCCGTTTCAAGTCAGCTCCGGCTCTTGCGAAATCTCGGCGTCGCCACCGTGCGGCGCGACGGCAAGCACGCGTTTTACACCCTCGCCGACGACCACGTCCGCGACCTGTTCAGGCAGGGCCTCGAACACATTCTCCACGATTGACCGAACCAGAAAGGAACGCCGCCATGTCCACCTGCGCCACGCACGAAAACCACACCCACGTTCACAGCGACGCCTGCGGTCACACCCGCGTCCAGCACGGCGACCACGTCGATTACCTTCACGACGGGCACCTTCATCACGCCCACGACGGACACTTCGACGAACACGCCATCGAAGTCAGCGACGCCAACCCCAACGCCTGCGCGCCGGTCGAATGCGCCTGCGCCCACGATGACTGCGGCCACGAAAAGGTCCCGCACGGCGACCACTTCGATTACCTCGTCAACGGACGCCTCCACCACCGCCACGGCGATCACTGCGACGACCACGGACCGGTGACGGTGCTTTAGAAGGATGAAGGCGGAAGGATGAAGGATGAAAACACGGCCCGGCGAGTTTGGGAAACGGCCGTGTAAAGCTACAGTTTCAGGACCAGGATGACTGACCTCAACACATTCATCCTTCATCCTTCATCCTTCATCCTTTCTCTTCATGACCCGCACTGATCTCGAACTTCTTCTCCAGGCGTTTCAGCGCGGCGAACGCGGCCTCGACGAAACACTGGCCCGGCTCGAAGGTTTCCCGCTCGAAAACCTCGACTTCGCCACGCTTGACCACGCCCGCGCCGCGCGCCACGGCTTTCCCGAAGTCGTCTACGGCGCGTCGAAAACGCCCGATCAGATTGCCGAAATCGTCGCCCGCCTGCTGAATCGCAACGGGAATGTCCTCGTCACGCGCGCGAACGCGGACGCCGCCGCCCGCGTGGTTGAGATTGCGCCCGACGCGATGTACGACGAGGCCGCGCGCACCATCGTCATCCGCCGGAACACGGACGTTCATCGGGAAGGCAACATTCTCGTCGTCTGCGCCGGGACGTCCGACCTGCCGGTCGCCCGCGAAGCCTTCAACACCTGTGAAATCCTTGGAAATCGCGTCGAACTCGTCGCCGACGTGGGCGTGGCGGGCATCCACCGGCTTTTTCAGCATCGCGAACGCCTGCGCGCCGCGCGGGTCGTCATCTGCGTCGCCGGAATGGAGGCCGCGCTGCCCTCGGTCGTCGGCGGACTCGTCTCCGCGCCGGTGATCGGCGTCCCGACGAGCGTCGGCTACGGCGCGGCCTTCGGCGGCGTCACCGCCCTGCTCGCCATGCTCAACAGTTGCGCCTCGAACGTCACTGTCGTAAACATCGACAACGGATTCGGCGCGGGCTACGTCGCGTCGCTCATCAACCGAATTTCATGATTTTCGATTGAAGATTGAAGATTTTCGATTGTGAAGATCTTTAAGTTGACGGCGGAACGACAGGTTTCCGTTTTCTGAAATCGAAAATCTTCAATCTTCAATCAAAAATTCCCCAAGGGGGCGTCTTCCGGTGAATGAACAGTTGAAATCGCGGCTGGTCGGGCTGCTCATCATTGCCATCGGCCTCGGACTGACGGCCTGGAACTGGTACAGCGCCTACAACAACGGCTACTACTATCTGAAAGCCTCGTTTTTCGGCCCGTTTCTTGTACCGCCGGGATTTCATATGGTGCTTTTCGCGCCGCCGCTCGGCGACAAGAAACTTGATCTCTTTAAAATCGTGTTTCTGATTTTCGGGGTGCTTGCCGGGGGCGTGAACGCCTACCTGATGTCGAATCTGTATTAAAAATGAACGAGGTCCGGAATGAACCGGACTGTACGCAAGGAGAATCAATGGGAATCCGCGAACAGTTGCTCGCCGACATCACAACGGCGATGAAGGCCAAGGAAATGGCGCGTCTCGACACGCTCCGCATGGTCAAAACCGAACTTCAACGGCAGGAAATCGAGATTCAGAAACCGCTCGACGACGCCGGAATGATCGCCCTGCTCACGAAACTGTTGAAACAGCGGCAGGAATCGGCGGAATCGTTCGCCAAGGGCGGACGCGCCGAACTGGCCGCTAAGGAGCAGGCCGAAATCGTCATTCTCGACGCCTATCTGCCAAAAGCGCTGACCGATGATGAAATCGCCGCCGCCGTGGACGAGGCCGTCCGTGAAACCGGCGCGACGACCGCCAAGGACATGGGCAACGTGATGAAAGCCGTCATGGCCAAGCTCGCCGGACAGCGCGTGGACGGCAAGACGGTCAATGCCCTCGTCCGGGCCAAACTTTCATAAAGGAAACCGCCATGTCGAACCCGTCGCCCATCGAACATCTTTTCGTCGTGGACGCCATCGAAGGCACGCTTGCCCGACTCGTCCGTCACGGCGACGACGCGACGGCGTTCGACTTCCCGCTCGCGCTGCTGCCGCCCGACACGAAGGAAGGCAGCTATCTCACCCTTTCGTTCGCCTTCGACGAGCAGGCGCGTCTGCGCGAAGCCGCCAAGGCCAAGGAACTGCTCAAGGAACTCACCGCCGGGAACGACCCCGCCCAGACCGAGTTCCAGTTGTAATTTCATTTCGCTGAAAGCCGAACCGATGATTTCCTACAAAGACTCGGGCGTTGACATCGACGCCGCCAACGAGGCCACCCGCCGCATCCGCGACCTTGCGCGCGGAACCTTCAACAACCAGGTTTTGACCCAGATCGGCAGCTTCGGCGCGATGTTCCGGCCCGATTTCCGCAACGCCGAGGACCCGATTCTCGTGTCGAGCGCGGACGGCGTCGGGACAAAGCTCAAGGTGGCGTTCATGACGGGCGTTCACAACACCGTCGGCTACGATCTGGTCGCGCACTGCGTGGACGACATTCTCGTTCAGGGCGCCCGCCCGCTGTTTTTCATGGACTACATCGCGACCGGGAAGCTGTCGCCCGACGTGATTGCATCCCTGATCGAAGGACTGGCGCGCGGCTGCAAGGAAGCCGACTGTCCGCTCGTCGGCGGCGAAACGGCGGAAATGCCGGGGTTCTACGCCGATGGTGAGTACGACGTGGCGGGTTTCATCGTCGGCTGGGTTGACCGGTCGAAAGTCATCGACGGCTCGCGCATCGCGGTCGGCGACGTACTACTCGGACTGCCCTCGGTCGGCCTTCACACAAACGGCTACAGCCTCGCCCGGAAACTCTTTTTCGAAATCGCCGGCTACCAGACCGACACGCACGTCGAAAAGCTCGGCTGCACGGCGGCGGAAGCGCTGCTCGCGCCGCACCGGAACTACCTGCCCTTCCTCGACGGCTCGCTCGACGGCGGCCAGATTAAAGGTCTGGCGCACATCACTGGCGGCGGCCTGCTCGAAAACCTGCCGCGGATTCTTCCCGAAGGTTGCGCCGCCGAAATCAGACTCGGAAGCTGGCCGGTGCTTCCCCTCTGCGAACACCTCGTCGAACTCGGCGGCCTGCCCGACAGCGAAAGCTATCGCGTGTTCAACATGGGCATCGGCATGGTTGTGGCTGTCGCGCCGGAAGACGCCGACGCGCTGCGGGGCGACATCGCCGCGCGGGGTATCGAGGTCTATGACATCGGCCGGATCGTCGCGGGCGCGAAAGAAGTGACGCTGGTCTGATGGAAAATCAGGAAACGCAAGGACGCGAAGGCGCAGAGACGCAAAGGAAATCATCTTTCTTCCTTGCGTCCTTGCGCCTTTGCGCCTTTGCGCTTCTTTCTTCCCTCCTGCTCGTTCTCGCCTTCCCGCCGTTTGATCTGTGGTGGCTCGGGTTCATCGCCGTCGCGCCGCTCATGTGGGCGGCCACGCACGCGGACCGCGCGCGCAACGGCTTTCTGCTCGGCTGGTTGACGGGGACGTTTTTCTACTTCGGAAGCTGCTGGTGGGCGACTCACTCGCTCATCACCTACGGCGGGATTCCGACACCCGTCGCCTACCTGCTCATCTTCATCGCCGCCGCGCTCGTGGGCCTTCCAACAGGTCTGTTCGGCTGGGCGCTGCACTACACGACGCGCCGCAAAAGCCTCGTCGGGCTGTGGTGCGCCCCGCTGTACTGGGCGGCGACGGAATACTTCCGTGCGGAGGTCATGCAGTTCGGCTGGAATCCGCTCGCCAACACGGTCGCGCTTCATCCGGTCCTGATTTCACCAGCGCGTTTCGGCGGGAGCCATCTTGTCGGTGCGACGCTCGTGATGTTTGCCGCGCTGGCATTGCTCCCGCTGTACGACCGACGTCAGACATTGAAAGCCGCCATCGGCGTGATCGTCCTCGGCGGTGCAATCTATGGGGTGAACTACCTCGACCGTGAAATCATTTTCAAACTCGGGGCAAGTTCCATTTCCATCTCCGCCGTGCAGCCGATGGCCCCGATTGAAACGGATGACCCGGCGGAATACGAGGCTGCGCTTGCACGCCAGCGGACCTTCGCCCGACAAGGGCTGACCCAAGCCGATTTGAAACTCGTCATTCTTCCGGAATCACAGACGGCAATCGACCTGACCGTGCCGGATCAGGAACTGCTGGCCGATATTCGAAAGTTGAATGATGAGGGCGTGTACGTTTTGACCAATGCCACGCGCCGGGTCGGGAAGAAGTTCACCAACCTCGCGGTGATGTTTCAACCGGACGGACGACGCGTCGAATATCAGAAAGTAAAGCTGATGCCGTTCGGCGAATACGTCCCGTTTCGTCAATACCTGCCCTTCGAATTCACACCGCTTTCGGTCGATGCCGCCGAAGGCAGTCGCCCGGTCGTGCTGCCCATCGGGAACGACCTCAAGGTTGGTGCGGCGGTCTGTTTCGAATCGGCGTTCCCCAATCTGCATCGCGATTTGAGAAAGCAGGGCGCGGGATTTTTCGTCAACATCGCCAACGACGGATGGTTCGGACCGACGCCGGGCAGCGACCAGCATCTGCGCCATCTCGTGCTGCGCGCCGCCGAAAACGAGTGCCCCGTCGTCCGCGTGACGAACACCGGCACGAGTTGCCTCATCGGTTCGCGCGGCGGGATTCTTGAAATGCTGCCCAAACGCCAACCGGCGGTCGGCGCGTGGTGGATGAATACATCCCCCTTCAAAAAACCCCGCCTGACGTTCTACACCCGATACGGCGACGTTTTTGCGTGGCTCTGTCTGGTCGGAACCGCGTTTGCCGTCCTGAGAACGCTGTGGCATCGCCTCGAACTGTTCATCGAGGACCTCAAGGAACTGGTCGCCGGAGACTGAAACGCGCGTCGGTTACATTGACGCTCGCGCTCGTTCCGGCATAATGACCGGGCGTGTTTCCCGCGCGATGGCTTTATGTTCAAAACCGTTTCACCAACACCGACTCCGTCGGAAACCGATCTGGCGGAACTCTTTCGCCGGTGGTATCGCCACATCGCGCCGCGCACCCGGCTGCCCGAAGCGATCCACGTCACCTTTTATCCCTACGTCGGCATCAACAACACCATCCGCATGAAGGACGGCGTCCTGCGGGTCAAACTGTCGGACATGCTTGCAGACGCGCCCGCCTCGGTCATCGAAGCCGTCGCCGGAATTCTGCTGGGGAAACTGTTACGGAAGCCGATTCCGCCGCGGTGCGAAGAAATCTTCCGCGATTACGCGCGGTCGCTGCCGATGCGGAAAGCCGCCGAACACATCCGGCGCGAACGCGGGTACAAGGTGGTTTCCGGCGAACAGGGCGAGTGGTACGACCTCGGCCCGCTCTTTGACCGCCTCAATGAAGCGTATTTCGAAAATGTGCTTGAGCGCCCGATGCTGACCTGGAGCCGTGCGCGGACGCGCCGCATCCTCGGCCACTACGACATCGCACACCACACCATCGTCATCAGTCGTACGCTCGATGCCCGTACCGTACCGGCCTACGTCGTCGAATATGTGCTCTATCACGAAATGCTTCACATCAAGCATGGCGTCGAACACGTCGGCGGACGCCGGTGCGTCCACACGCCCGCGTTTCAATCCGACGAGCGCGAATTCGTGGACTATGAACCGGCCATTCACTGGCTGAAGAATTTTGCCGACCTCGCGCCGCGCCCGCGCGCGGTCAAACGCAGAAAGAAAAAATAACCGTTTCCGCAATGCCACTGACCGAAGCCGATATCGAACTCATCCGCTGCCTCGTCTGCCGCGTGCCCGTGGCGTTCACGCCCGCCCGCGACGGCCTTCAATGCCCGACCTGCCGCCGGATTTATCCGATCAAGGATGACCTGCCGCAGATGCTGCTCGACGAGGCGTACATCCCGGGAGAATAGCTGTAACGCAAAGACGCCAAGGCGCAAGGACGCAAGGGAGTCGAATCTCTTTGCGTCTTCGCGCCCTTGCGTCCTTGCGTTTCTTTACCCAACGGCGAGCGCCACGGTCTCACGCCCCGAATCAATGAGTGACGTCAGCCCGCTGCGGCGAAAGAGGATCGTGCCGCGCCCGAGCGTGTCGGGCGTCGCGATGTGAATCGGGATGTCGGGATGCGCCGCGCCGACGCGGGCGATTTTTTCGGCGTTCTCGCGGCGATGTTCAACGCGGTTGGCGATGTCCACCACAAGAATCTGGCGCGGTGAAAAAAGTTCGGTAAAGAGCCATTCAATCGGGATTCGGTTGTAGACGCCGCCGTCGATGAGCCGATAGGCCCTTCCCCGATGTACAAACTCGCGCATCGGATAGAACTTCGGAATCGCCACCGCGCCGCGCGTCGCGTCGCAGAGCGGAAATTCATCCATTCCTGAATGGAACAGCACTTCCTCGTTGCGGTTCAAATCGTAGGTCTGCACCCCGACCCGCTCGATTCCATGAAAGAGCCGGTCGGTCGGGGCGTGTTCCAGCAGGTCGAGATAGCTTGGAATGATCCCCGCCCGCCGCTTCAGCCGGTGCGCGAGGAATGCCGGAGCGCGCCGCGCCGCCGCCCAGGCGATGAGTTGCCGCGACGAAAAACTCAGCCCCAGTTCGCGCAGTTTCGGCAGATCGAGTCCGACGCAACCGTAGTACGCCGCGATGAGCGCCCCGACGCTCGAACCGACGATTTCCGTCACCCGAAAACCGCGTTCGACCAGACCTTCGAGAATGCCGACGTGCGCGACCCCGCGCGCGCCGCCCGCGCCGAGAACGAGACTGAGTGGAAGGGAGGGGTCAAGCATGGGGAAAGGTGTCGAGTATCGGGTGTGGGGGTTCAGGTTGAAAACGGTTTTGGGTTTTGGGTTTTGGGTTTTTGGTTTTGGAGGAAGCGTGCGGGTCTTGGGTTGCCGCGGCAAACTTTATTTTCAAGGAATCAAGTCGGGTGCATCAGTTCAATCACCTGAAACCCGACACCCGATACCCGACACCTGTCCCCACTGTGCTAGACTCGCCGCCCATCTCCTCCGCGCCATTTTCGCTATTGAGGTTTCAAAAGAATGAATCGCCGCCAAGCCGCGCTCGACTATCACAGTCAGGGAAGACGCGGAAAAATCGAAGTCGTACCCACCAAGTCCTGTCTCACCCAGCGTGATCTGTCGCTCGCCTATTCGCCCGGCGTGGCCGAACCCTGTCTCGAAATCGCCCGCGATCCGGACACGGCCTATATGTACACCGCGAAGGGCAACCTCGTCGCGGTGGTTTCCAACGGGACCGCGGTTCTCGGACTGGGCGACATCGGGGCGCTCGCCGGAAAGCCCGTCATGGAAGGCAAGGGCGTTCTGTTCAAGCGTTTTGCCGACATCGACGTGTTTGACCTTGAACTCGACACCAAGGATTCGGATGAAATCATCCGTACGCTCAAGATTCTTGCCCCGACTTTCGGCGGCATCAATCTCGAAGACATCAAGGCCCCGGAATGTTTCTACATCGAGCAGCGGCTGCGCGAGGAACTCGACATTCCCGTCTTTCACGACGACCAGCATGGCACGGCCATCATCTCCATCGCCGCCATCATCAACGCGCTTGAACTCGTGGACAAGAAAATCGACGAAGTGAAAGTCGTCTTCTCTGGCGCGGGCGCGAGCGCGATGGGCTGCGCGCGGCTGTACAAGAAGTTCGGGATGAACCCGGCCAACATCCTGATGTGCGACACGAAGGGCGTCATCTTCAAGGGCCGCACCGAGGGGATGAACGAACACAAGGAAGAATTCGCCGTCGAAACCGACGCGCGGTCACTCGCCGACGCGATGCGCGGGGCCGACATCTTCGTCGGGCTTTCCGCGAAGGGCATGGTCACGGGCGAAATGCTCCAGACGATGGCCGACAAGCCGATCATCCTCGCGATGGCGAATCCTGATCCGGAAATCAGCTATGAAGAAGCGAAGGCCGCGCGTCCCGACTGCATCATGGGCACGGGTCGCAGCGACTATCCGAATCAGGTCAACAACGTGCTCGGATTCCCTTTTATTTTCCGGGGCGCGCTCGATGTCCGCGCGAAGACGATCAATGACGAAATGATGTTCGCCGCGGCGCGCGCGCTGGCCGAACTCGCCAAGCAGGACGTGCCCGACTCGGTGGCGAAAGCCTACGATCTGCCGCACCTGTCGTTCGGTCCGGAATACATCATTCCCAAGCCGTTCGATTATCGCGTACTGGTCTGGGCCGCGTCGGCGGTGGCGGAAGCGGCGATGAAAAGCGGCGTCGCGCGCATTCATCTCGACATCGAGGAATATCGCGAACAGCTTGAAAACCGGCTCGGCAAGTCGCGCGAAGTGATGCGCATCATGTTCAACAAGGCGCGTCTCGAACCGAAGCGCGTGGTGTTTCCGGAAGGCATCAGCCGCCGCATCATCCGCGCCGCGTCGGCGCTCGTCGAGGAACGGCTCGCGCGGCCCATCCTGCTCGGCGACCCGGAAACCATTCACGCCAAGGCCGAATCGCTGCGCGTCGATCTCAAGGGCGTTGAAATCGTCAATCCCGAAACCCACGAACGATTCGCCGAATACCACGAGGAACTGTACCGGATGCGCCGCCGGAAGGGCCTGCGCCGTCTCGGCGCGAACGAACTGCTCGCGGGCAATCCGAACTACTTCGGCGCGATGATGGTCCACATGGGCGACGCCGACGCGCTCATCTCGGGCGTCACGAGCAACTACCCCGACACCCTCCGGCCCGCGCTTCAGGTCTTGCAGACCGCGCCGGGCGTATCGCGGGCGATGGGGATGTACATGATGATCGTCCGCAACCGCGTCTTCTTCTTCGCGGACACGACCGTCAACATCGAGCCGACCGCCGAGGAACTGGCCGACATCGCGCTTCAGTCGGCGGTCGCCGCCGAGCGGTTCGGTATCGCGCCGCGCGTAGCGATGCTGTCGTTTTCGAATTTCGGCGGCGTGCGTCATCCGCTCGCGGAAAAGGTTCGTCGTGCAACCGAAATCGCGAAGAAAAAGCGGCCCGACCTGATGATCGACGGCGAAATGATGGCCGATGTCGCGCTTTCACCCGATGAAATCGAGCAGCACTATTCGTTCTCGACGCTTCAGGGACGCGCCAACGTGCTCATCTTCCCCGACCTGCAATCGGCCAACATCGCGTACAAGCTGACGCAGAAACTCGGCGGCGCGGAGGCCATCGGACCGATTCTGATGGGCATGGGCAAGCCGGTTCACGTTCTTCCGAGCAACGCCGAGGTGAAGGACATCGTGAACATCGCCGCCATCGCCGTCGTGGACGCGCAGGAAGCGGCAGCCGCGGCGGATGACGACATCAGTACAGTGTGCTGAACCGTTGAATCGACGTTTTATGACTCGGGCGTTTCTCCGCGAAGCGCCCGCAGTTCCGCCTTCAGCCGTTCGACTTCCTCAAGCGCGGCTTCTTTCACCGCCCGTTCAGCTTCTTTGGCTGCTCGTTCCGCTTCGAGCGCGGCCTTTCTTTCCTGAAACGACTGAAACGGGGTGCCGTCAGCGCGACGAACGATCAGGCGTCCGTCAAGGCGTTCGAACCGGATACCGAGCCGCTGACTGGAAAAGGCGGTGACGTCGTCAACTTCGTGAAAGAAATCGCCCGCGCGCGTCCAGATGGCGACTTCCTCGCCTTCAGGGTCGATTTCGTAGTACTCGACCACGCCGTGACGACGGTAGTACGCCCGCTTACGGTTCATTTCCATCGGCGTGTTGCTGGGCGAAAGTACTTCAAACACGGCGAATGGCGCGACATCGCCTTCTTCCCATTGCCGGTACGAGCCACGATGTCCCTTCGGTCGTCCGAACGCCAACATGACATCCGCTGTGGACACGATGCTTGCCTCTCCGCGTATCGGATACCAGAACAGACCAGCCGCCACGAAAGCATCGGGGAACATCTCGTCAAGGTTTTCCTTGATGGTCACGATCCATTCATACTGGCGAGTGTTTTTGGGCATCGACTTCCTGGTTCCTTCTGAAAAAACACTTCACCGATTGTTCAATAGGTTTTTGGCTTCATTTTCCGCGGGTTGAAACCGACCGCCGCGATTATGCAACGAAATCGGGTGGCGTTCCCTGAATCGTCGGCTCATCTTCCCCATCCGCGGCGTCCGGCTCGTCATCCTCCTGAAGAATCAGCTTTTCAAGATGGGTCGAACTGGTCGGCATGTCCTCCGGCCCCCAGGTCACCGTCGGCTCCTCGCTGACGGAAATGACTTCCGTCGGCATTTCATCGCGCGCGGCGACGGCGGTTTGGTCGGTGGTCGCGGTTTCCGAATCGAATGTCACGGAATCGTCCGGTTCAATCGTTTCCTCGGTATCCGACAGGCTGGCCGAGTTTGACGCGCCCGCCGCGCTGCCCGCCGCCGCATTCAGCGTCGGAATGAGTCCGCGTAAAACTTCCGCCATTTCCTTCGCCGTGGGCCGGTCGTCGGGCCGCCGCGCCAGCGCCCGCAGCACGACGGCTTCGAGTTCGAGCGGAACAGTCGGGTTGAACGTGGTCAGCAGCGGCGCGTTGCGGTTGATTTTCGCGACGATGGCCGTCAGCGCCTGGCTTTTCGCGGGGAACGGCGCGCGACCGGCGAGCATTTCGTAAAGTACGACGCCCACGCTGTAAACGTCGGTTTTCCCGTCGTACGGCTCGCCCTTCAATCGCTCCGGGGCCATGTAGGTCGGCGTTCCGATGATAACGCCCGTGGCCGTCAGATTGTGGTTCGATTCGGTTCGGTCAATCCCCGTCAGCTTGGCGATGCCGAAATCCACGACCTTCACGACCTCGCCCCGCGACGAGAGGTTGAGGAAAATGTTGTCCGGCTTGATGTCGCGGTGAATGATGCCGAGCCGATGCGCTTCGGCGAGCGCGTCGCAGACGGCGACGATGATTTCGACGCAGCGGCGCTGCGACAGGCGGCGGCGTTTGAGTTCGCGGGTGAGCGTCCGCCCTTGCAGCAGTTCCATCGCGAGAAAAGCGATGCCTTCCTGCGAAATACCGAAATCCAGCACCGTGATGGCATTCGGGTGATTGAGCCGCGACGCCGACACGCCTTCCAGTTTGAAGCGTTCGACCGCGTCGGCGGAATCGTTGCCGGGCGACGGCTTGAACACCTTTACCGCGATGCTGTGTCCGAGCGTGAGATGGGTCGCCTTGAACACCGCGCCGAACCCGCCCGCGCCGATTTTCTCCTCAAGCCGGTATTTCCCGTCGAGAACCGTCCCCGGCAGCGCCTCCGCGAGAACCGAAAAGATGCGGTCGGCGCGTTTCTGGGAAGCGATCAGTTCCTCGTTCTTGCGGTTGAGTTCGCGGACCTTGTGGTCGAGTTCGGCGTTGCGGGCCGCGAGTTCCGCCGCCGCGCGGGCCTCGGTTTCCGCAGCCTGCCGCGCGGCCTCGGCGGCCTCGGCCTTCGCCTGCGCGGCTTCGCTTTCCGCCTCCGCCGCCTTGGTCGCGATTTCGGCGGCCTGTTTTTCGGCCTTCGCCGCCTGCGCCTGCACTTCCGCCGTTTCGGCGCGCAGTTGTGCCTCGCGCAGACGCCCGCGCGCGCGAACGCGCGCCGTCTCGAACCGGAACACACCATACAACCCGCCACCGGCCACGGCGATATATAGAAGATACGCCCACCACCGTTTCCACGGCGGCGGCACGACCACGAGCCGGATCGTCGCGCCTTCTTCGTTCCACACGCCGTCGCCGTTCGAACCTTTCACGCGAAACACATAGGTCCCGCCGTCGAGGTTCGTATAGGTCGCTGTCCGCTGCGTACCGGCGGGAATCCAGCCGGAGTCGAAGCCTTCGAGCTTGAAGGCGTAGCGGTTCTTGCGCGGATCGGTGAAGCAGAGCGATGCGAATTCGAACGTCACGAAATTGTCGCGCCAGCTCACGACAATTTCGCGCGTCTCGGTGATGGACCGGTCGAGTTTTGCGGGCTGGTTGAATTTTCGAAAACCGGTGATGACGACCGGCGGCACATACCGGCTGTCGGTCACGCGCTCGGGCCGGAACGAGTTGAACCCCTTCACGCCTCCGAAAAACATTTCCCCGTCACGCGCCCGGAACGCCGCGCCGGAGCAGAACTCGTTGCTCTGAAGACCATCCGCGTTGTCGTAGTTGCGGAAGGTACGGGACGTCGGGTCGAAACGGCTGATGCCGTGGTTGGTACTGATCCACAAATGCCCCGCCGCGTCTTCGAGAATGCCCAGCACGAGGTCGTTCGGCAGCCCCTGCGGCGTCCGGAATGCCTCGAACCGCTCCGTGACCGGGTCGAAACGGTTCAGACCGCCGTTGCTCGTTCCGACCCAGAAAATGCCGGTTTTGTCGATGTCGATGGCCCAGATCGTATTGTCGCTGATGGAGCCGGAATCCTTGGGATCATTGCGATACGCCTTGAACTCGGTCTTCACCGGATCGAAGCGAACCAGCCCCATCCCGTAGGTCCCGAGCCAGAGGATTCCGTTGGCATCCTCGGCCATCGTGCGGACATCGTCGGGAATCGGCGATGCCCCCGGCGCGCGGCGATAGGTCGTAAAGCCGTCCGTAGCCCGGTCGTAGCGACTGATGCCGCCGCCCCGCGTGCAGATCCAAAGATTGCCCGCGCGGTCCTCGAACAACCCGCGAACGGCGTTCGAGCCGAGGGCGCGCGGATTTTTCGGGTCGGTCCGATAGCATTTGAATCCGTCGGTTTTCGCGTCGTACCGACACAGGCCGTCGTTGCGCGTTCCCGCCCAGAGCGTTCCTGTCCGGTCAACCAGAACCGCGAGAATGGTGTTCCCGCTCAGGCTGTCGGGCCGGGCCGGGTCGTGACGATAGGTTTTATAGCTGTCGGCGGCCCGGTCGTAACGGGCAAGGCCGTCGTCCGTGCCGATCCACATCGCGCCTGACGGCTCTTCGGCGAACGACCAGACGAAATCGCTGCACAGCGCGTCGGGTCGCGTGGATTCGCGCCGGTGGGTCACGAACCGTTCGACATCCGGATTGTAGACGCAGAGGCCGCCGCCGAACGCCCCGACCCAGAACAGCCCCTGCCGATCCACAAGCAACGATTGCAGATCGTTCGCCGAAAGGCTTTCCGGCTGCAACGGGTCAAAGCGAAACGAGGTGAAATCGCCCCGCGCGGCGTCAAACAGCGACAGGCCGTTGTCGGTCGCGCACCAGACGCGGCCTTCCCCATCCTCGATGACGGACCGCACCAGTTTTCCGGCGATGGCGCGCGGATTGTTCGCGTTCGGCTGAAACGACTGAAACGTATCGGTTCGCGGATCGCACCGGGCCGCGCCGTTTTCGGTCCCGAGCCAGATCTCACCGGACCGGGCGACTTTCAGACATAAAATGCTGTTGTTCGGCAGGCCCTTTGGATTGTCCGGTACAACGATGAAGGAAACAAACTTCCCCGTCGCCGGGTCCAGCCGGTGCAACCCGCCCGCTTCGGTCCCGAACCACAACCGGCCCTGCCCGTCCTGCGCGATGGCCTGGACGACGCCGCTGACCAGCACGCGCGGCGCGGTCTTTTCATCCATTCGGAGAAAACCGTCGGTCGCGCGGTCGTACCGGCACAGACCGCCGCTCGTTCCAATCCAGAGCGTGCCGTCGCGGTCCTCGACGATGGCGCGCACGCCCCCGCCCGGCAGCGTGCGCGGGTCGCCCGGATTTGGCGGATACACCTTGAACGTTTCCGTTTTTCGGTCGAACCGGCACAACCCGTTGGCGAAGGTCCCGACCCAGAGCGTGCCATCCCGGTCCTCGTACAACGAGCGCACGTCGTTGTCAGCCAGCGACCCCGGATTGCCCGCTTCGTTGCGAAAGACCTTGAATGAATAGCCGTCGTAGCGATTGAGGCCGTCCTGCGTTCCCGCCCAGAGAAAACCCGTTCGGTCCTGAAGCAGGCACTGCGCGCCAGCCTGCGAAAGACCGTCGTCGAGGCCGATGCGGCGGAACCGGGGCGTGAGCGTCCGCGCCGTCGTCACGGACGACAGCAACAAAGCCACGACGACGACCAGACTCGAAACAAGAGCCAGCCGCGCGTACGGTGAAAGCACTCGTACGACCATCGGAAAAACCTGAACGGGGCGGAAGAAAAAATCGGAGGCGACGTACGGCGCTAATCTGCAACGTCGTCTCCGATTTGACAACCGCCAAACTGTTGTCGCCCGGTCAGTTTTGAATATTCAGGGTCACCACGACGAAGACCGACCGGTCTCCGAGAACGACCGAGCCGAGGATGACCGGCTCGTCGAAGCGCAGAAACGAACCGGACTGGATCGCTCCCCGCTTCATTTCAAGGCTCGGTTCGTTTGACCTGTCGCGCGTCGGCACGGGAGCGTTGATCATGATCTGATACTGCCCCAGGGCCAGTCCCTCCTTCCCGGCCTGATCGGTTCGGAGCCGCGCGCTCGTCACATCAATCTGGTACTCGAAAAAGCCCTTCAGACCACCCACCGTCTGCTCGGCGGTCCCGCTCGTCCGGAACTGCGACTGAGATCCGCTCGCAAACCGCGAAACCGTCGAAGCGATCAGATGAAGCCCGGACGCGCCCGACGTCGCGCGGATGGAATCGCCGACCGCGTTCAACGCCGACGGCAGCTTTTCATCCGTCGGAGCCGGTCCGGCGGCGATGAAATAGGTCCGCATCTCGACGGAACGGGGCGTGGTGTCCTCGCGGTCGAGTTGTTCAAGGGTACTTCTGATTGATTTCAGGTCGGAAAAACCCCGGACACCGGTAATCGTCAGCGTCTGGTTTTTGTCGTCAACGGTGACGGATGCCAGCAGCGGAAGCCGCTTCAGCATCTCGGCGAGTTTTCGTGGACTGACGTACTTGACCGGGTACACCCAATAATCGAAATTACCGAAGCTCGCATTGGGCGCATTGGGCGCGCTCGCCGCTTTTTCCGGATGGGGCGTCTCCTTCGGCTTTGTCGGAGTCGTCTCCTGCGCCGACGCCGTCGCGACCGTGACCGTCGCCAGACATAAACCAAGCACCAGACGTTTCACCTTCATCTGAAATCTCCTTTTGAAATAAGACGTTAAAAAATTTGGCCTGACCGAGGAATTCATGACTGAACAAGAAGGTTTTGACAATCTGTTCCGCGAAATCTGGGACGATCTCGTCCGCGCGGTCGGTGAACGGCGCAATCCGTTTCACACCCCGGTCGTGGCCTCGCTCGGCCCGGACGGCGTCGAGGCGCACGTCGTCGCGTTGCGGCGCGTGACGCCCGAGCAGCGCGAAATCACGTTTCACACCGACCTCCGGGCGCAAAAAATTCTTCGTTTTCGTGAAAATCCGAACGTGGAATGGGTCTTTTACGACGCGGCACGGAAAGTTCAAATCCGTGCGCGGGGGCGGATGAGCGTCCACGCGGGCGACGACCCGATTGCGCGGGACGCGTGGGAGCGTACGCGCCTGATGAGCCGCCGCTGCTATCTGGCGGAATTCGGATCGGGAACGATTCTCGACGCTCCGTCATCGGGCCTGCCCGCGCAATTTGAGGAACGCAGCCCTTCGCTTGAAGAAAGCGAAGCGGGGTACGTCAATTTTGCCGTCTGCATGACGACCGTCCACCGCTTCGAACACCTGCATCTTGCCGCGCGCGGCCATCTCCGTCGGGCACTCACCTGGAACGGAGAGACATTTGAGCAGGCGTGGCTGGCCCCGTGAAAAAGTCTGGGGAGTCTGGGGAGTCTGGGGAGTCTGGGGAGTCTGGGGAGTCTGGGGAGTCTGGGGAGTCTGGGGAGTCTAGCTGGTCTGTGTAGTAAGTGTACTACAAGAGATCTG
>JBDRAL010000010.1:0-9895 GCA_039793685.1 Blastocatellia bacterium NZW_1522 | reverse complement strand
GGCAGGTCGCCTGGGACGAAAAGGGCGAACTGGTCGGGAAGGGCGATTTTCCGACGCAGTACCGCAAGGCGCTCGACAATCTGAAGAAAACGGTCGAGGCGTCCGGCGGGACGATGGCCGACATCGTTAAGGTCAACACCTACATCGTGAACTACAAACCGGAATCGCTCGGGATGGTGCGGGGCATCCGGCGCGAGTTTTTCCCGATGGAAAACCAGCCGGCCAGCACGCTCGTCGGTGTCCAGTCGCTCTTTCAGGAGGGCTACCTCGTGGAAATCGAGGCCGTGGCGGTCATTCCGGAGAAATGACGGGATTCCGTCGTCGGACGCCCTGCCCGAATGGACAGGGCGTCCCGAAACCAAGGCGCTGGATGGTTTTCAAAAATTGTTTCGGTCATCAATTCGATGGACCACCGACCAACGTAAGCCCCAGCGGGGCGACGTTACGATAGCCGAGGGCGAGCGAAGCGAAGCCCTCGGAACGGTCGGCGCAAGAGTTCCCGAGCCGCGTCAGCGGTGAGGGGCCTTCCTATCCGTTCAAGTTTTCATAAACCATTACAAAGCTTGCTTTTACAACCCACCCGCCAGATCGAAAATGCTTCCCGTCGCGTAGGACGATTTTTCCGACGCCAGCCAGTAAATCGCTTCCGCCACTTCGGACGGCTCGCCGCCGCGTTTCAACGGAATCCGTCCGGCGAGGCGGGCGATCCGGTCGGGTTCGCCGCCGTCCACGTGCATGTCCGTATGGATAAACCCTGGCCGGACGCCGTTCACGCGGATGCCCTCGTCGGCCACTTCCAGCGCGAGTCCCCGCGTGAGCGTGTCGAGCGCGCCTTTCGACGCGGCGTAATCGACGTATTCGTTCGGCGAACCGGTCCGCGCCGCCGCCGATGAGACGTTGACGATGGTCCCGCCCGCGCCGCCGTGCCGCCGCGACATGCGTTTCACCGCCTCCCGACAGCACAAAAAACTCCCGAACACATTGATTTTAAAGATGTTCTCGATGCGTTCCGCCGTCAGATGCTCGACGCGGCTCTGCGGTTTGAGGATGGCCGCGTTGTTGACCAGCACCGACAGCCGCCCGAGTTCGCGGTCAACGGTTGAGAAAAGTTCAAGAACGCCCGCTTCTTCCGAAACATCGGCCTGAACCGCGAGGCAGATTCCGCCTTCCGCGACGATGGCGCGGGCGACCTCATTGGCCGAGGCGGCGTCCGATTTGTAGTTGACGCACACCGCGTAGCCGTGGCGCGCGAACAGGCGGGCGGAGGCCGCGCCGATGCCTCGGCCTCCGCCGGTAATGACGACGATTGGCGGCGTGTTCATAAAAAACTACGCCGGGTTGGGCAGCGTCGGAATCACCGCCGGGCGCGTCGGCGCGCCGTCGCCGGTCAGAATTCGCCGGAGATACCCGACCTGACCGAGATGCAGCGACAGATGGGTTGAAAGATGGAGCAGAAAAAGATCGGTCGGCAGGCGCAACCCGCCAAGAACATCGGGGTAGGTCGCCGACAACGTTTCCGCCGAGAGTCCCGGCAGCACGGTTTCGAGTACGCCGACGGTTTTCTCGACTTCGGCCAGCACGTCGGTCCGGGGCAGGTCGCGCGATTCAAACTCGGCGGGCCGATTGCGGACATACCCCGTATTTCCAAGCATCGCGCCGACGAAGTGCTGAAGATTGCCGCAGACGTGCAGCGTCAGATTCCCGGCGGAATTCGACACGCCCGGAAGCGTCTTCCAGATGGCCGCCTCGTCGGAAAACAGTTCCAGTTCGCTCGCGAACGCCTGAAGGTCGCGTTTCAACAGGATCAGAAGCAGGTGGGGGTTCATGAAGTTCTCGCCTTTCGTGATGCCAATCGGGTTTTCGAGCGTTTGGCGCTTTCTACATCCGGACGACGAACGGCGGAAACAGCCAAAGCCGGGGCTTTGGCGGGAATTGGTTTCTTGAAACCAATTCCCAACCAGAGAGAAGGGATCTATGCGACCTTCCTGCCGAACGGTGAATGGCGAACATATTGGATGTAGCCCACGTCCGCAGCGCTTTGGCGAGGACGTGGGGAATCGTGTAAAACCATTGATTTAATTGAGTTTCGGGGGGAAACATGTTTCCCGTAGCCTCGCAAAAAACGCTGCGGCTACGGGCTATGTCCAATATTCTACCCACCCACGCGGCGGTGAATTGGTCGCAAGCCAATGAAAGCTGCTCGATCCTCTTTTGGTCGTCGAAATTCGGATTTCTCTTTCGACTCCCGAGACTCCCAGGACCTACGAGACTCCCGAGACTTCAAGGCGTTTATAAGCGGCATTCCGCTTGACCGGGTGAAATCCCTCGGCGCGGATGACCCCGGTGAGCATTTCCTCGTCCGCCTTGTACTTCGCGCCCGCCGCCGACACGACGTTTTCCTCGATCATGATGCTGCCCATGTCGTTCGCGCCGCCGCGCAGCGCGCGCCGCGCCACGTCGAAGCCCTGCGTGAGCCACGACACCTGAAAGTTTTTGATGTTCCGCAGGTAGAGCCGCGAAGCGGCGAACCACCGCAGGTAGATGTCGGGTTCGATGCGGTCGGGAAACACCTTGCCGATGGGCACGAAGTCGGGCTGGAGCGTCCACGGAATGAACGCGATGAAACCGTGGGTGCGTTCCTGCAAGTCGTAGAGCATCCGCAAATGCTCGATGCGGTGTTCGTCGGTTTCGCCCATACCGTACATCATGGTCGCCGTCGTCGGAATGCCGAGTTCATGCGCGGCTTCCATGATGTCGAGCCATTCCTGGCCCATGCATTCCGTCCGGCGACGCTTGCGGATTTCATCCACCAGAATCTCGCCCCCGCCGCCCGGAATCGAGTCGAGGCCCGCGTCGCGCAGGCGGCGCAGCACTTCCTTCGCCGACAAGTTGTTGACCCGCGTGAAGTTGAGGATTTCCGGCGGCGAAAAGCAGTGTAGGTGAATGCCGTACCGGCTTTTGAACTGGCGCAGCATCTCCTCGTACCATTCGAGCTTGAGATCGGGGTGCAGGCCGCCCTGCATCAGAATCCCGCTCCCGCCGAGTTCCATCATCTCCTCGACCTTGCGGTAAAGCGTCTCGTAGTCGTGAACGTAGCCCTCTGGGTGTCCCGGCGGGCGATAAAACGCGCAGAAGGCGCAGACCGACGTGCAGACGTTGGAATAGTTCACGTTGCGGTCGATGACGTAGGTGACGACGTTGTCCGGGTGGAAATCGGCCCGCAGGCGGTCGGCCCAGTGGAGCAGTTCGTCGAGCGGCGCGTGGTAGATGAGGTCGAGCCATTCGGCGTGCGACGGGCGTTCGCCGTGGTAAATGCTTTCGAGACGGTTTGAAAAATCTGACATGGCCTGAATGTATGAGGAAGGCGAATCGTGATTTCGGAAGGAAGCCCGAAATTCGTTTGGTTCGAGAGGTGACCGGAAACTACATTGGAAAACGGAGCGGTGCAACACGACCGGTCCGCACCCTTACGACAGGCGGTGGCCCGATGCCCCGAGCAAAACCGATTTCTCCCAAATCCGTCGAGGCGGTTCCCAGGCGCCGGGTTTCCTTCATCGACGCGATGGAAGGGCTGATGGCCTGTTTCATCATCTTCATGTTCGGCTCGTTCATCGTGGTCGGGCTGATGGTTCAGCCGAGTCCGCTTCAGAAAGTCGCGGGGCTGTTCGTGGCTTTCGTGGACGGTTTCATCATCTGGATGATCGCGAAACGCTACATTCGCGGGCGTTGAGCGCGAACGGGCCGGGTCGGCTATACTCGCCGGCGTTTTCCCGATCCGCTTTTTTCCGGCCTCGCCTGATGTCCGTCCGGTTTCATCCGATTCTTCTCGCCTTCGCGTGTCTGGCGGCGCTTTTCGGTGCAACCGAACCGGCGTCGGGGCGGATTTCCGGGCATTCGCGCCCGCGAACACGCCTGTGGACCGCCGAGCAGGGGCTTTCAACGTCCTACGTCAACGACGTCTTTCAGGACCGCGAAGGATTCATCTGGGTCGCCACCCTCGACGGCCTGAACCGCTTCGACGGCTATTCCTTTACCGTTTTCAGAACCGAAAACGACAATCCCGCGACCCTTTCCAACGTCAATGTCAGAAAAATCGCCGAAGGCCCGGACGGTTTCCTGTGGGTCGGCACCGCCAGCGGTTTGAACCGTTTCGATCCGCGGCGCGGCACCGCGCAACGGATTCCGCTCCCGGACGCGCCGGGCAACGTCGGCGGGGGTGTGTTCGTGAACGATTTCGCCGTCGCGTCCGACGGAACGCTCTGGATCGCCACCCGGTCCGGTCTGGTTCGTTTCGACCCGGCCACCGGCGCGAGCGAACGTTTCACGCCGGAAGCCGGGCTGCCCGACGCCAACGTCCTGTCGCTGGCGTTGGATGCGACCGGCGCGCTCTGGATCGGGACCGGAAAGGGACTGTGCCGGATGAACCCGCCGGACCGCCGATTCGTGCCGGTCGCCGACCCGACGCTGAACAGGACCCGCGTCTGGAAAGTCCTTCCGGTGACGCCGGACCGGTCCTGGGTCGCCACCGATGAGGGATTGGTCCGGTTCGATCCGCGCGCCGACCGGGGGGAACTGATTCCGTTCAAAAATGACGACCCGACGCATCCGACGGTCGCCACGCCGCGCTGTTTTCTGCTCGACGACGCGCAGCGGCTGTGGTTCGGGACCGAAGGCGGCGGCGTGGGGCGGTTCGATCCGGACACCGGCGCGGTGACGTGGTTGCGGCATGTTTCAAACGACCCGACCACCATCGGGCACGACGTGGTGCGCTCGGCCTGCCGCGACCGCGACGGCGGGCTGTGGTTCGGGACGGCGGGCGGTTTGAACCGTTTCGATCCAGCGGCGAACGACTTCGGCGCACGCCGTCACGAGGCATGGAACCCGGACAGCCTCGGCTACGACGCGATTTCGTACGTTTTTGCCGACAAGACCGGCGCGCTCTGGATCGGGACCGACGGCGGCGGGGCCGACCGCTTCGACCCGGCGACCGGCGTTTTCGAACATTTCACCCCCGCCGCGACCGATCCCGCCCGCCGTTTGCCCGGCCAGCGGGTCTGGGCCATCGCGCAAACGCCCGACGGGGCGATCTGGATGGGCGGCGACTGCGGCGGGCTGGTTCGGGTTGATCCGGTTACGAAACGGGTTTCGACGTTCGCGAACCGTCCGGGCGACGACCGCTCGCTGAGTGGAAACATCATCTACTTTCTGCTGGTGGACCGTTCCGGGACGCTCTGGATCGGGACCGAACGCACCGGCCTCGACCGGTTCGACACGGCGACTGGAACCTTCACCCATTTCCGCCACAAACCCGACGACCCGACGACTATCGGCAGCGACACGGTGACCGACCTCATCGAGGACGGGCGCGGGCGCATGTGGCTCGCGACGGCGGCGGGTTTCGACCTGTTCGATCCGGCGCGCGGCACGGCGCGGCGTTTCCCGCCCGACCCGACCCGGCCCGCGCTGCCGTCAAGTTCCTATACCTTTTCCATTTCCTCCGGGACCGACGGCGAGCCGTATTTCTGCACGCGCGGCGGGTTGTGCGTGTTCGACACGGCGCGGGACGAATTTCGCGTATTTCGCAACGGCTCGCCTGCGGGATTCGTCGGCGAGCAGGCGCTCTGCGTGACGGAATCGCCGCCCGGCGTGGCCTGGGTCGGCACGGAGGCGGGCCTCAACCGCATCGACATGAAAACCGGCGCGGTCACGGCGTTTACCCCGCGTGACGGCCTGCCGGTGAGCCGCGTCGTGAACGCGCTGACCGACCGCGACGGCATTCTCTGGCTCGGGACGAGCGCCGGGCTGTGCCGGTTCGACCCGAACACGCGCGACTGTCAGGTGTTCGACGCGCGCGACGGGCTGTCGAGTTCCGATCAGGGCCGGGTGTTCGCGAAATTCGGCGATAACCGGTTCGTGGTGGGGATGGGGAAGGGCCTCAATATTTTTTCTCCGGCGGAAATCCGACCCAATCCGAACCCGCCGCCGGTGGTGATTACCGGATTTCGAAAATTCGACCGGCCCGTGACTGATTTTGATGGGAAAACCGTCGCGCCGCTCGGCCATGACGAAAACTTCATCTCGTTTGAATTCGCCGCGCTCAACTACACGCTGCCGGAAAAGAACCGCTACGCCTACAAACTCGACGGTTTCGACCGCGACTGGGTGCAGTGCGGCACGCGGCGGTACGCGAGCTACACGAATCTCGACCCCGGCGATTACGTTTTTCGCGTCCGGGGCGCGAACAACAGCGGTTTGTGGAACGAAACCGGCGTGACCATCCGGTTTCGGGTACTGCCGCCGTGGTGGCGGACGTGGTGGGCCTACGCCGGCTACGCGGTTTTGGCCGGGCTGGCGGCGTTCGGCGCGTTTTCATTGCAGAATTTCCGGCTGCGTGAGCGCGAGCGGCTGCGCGCGGCGCGCGGGCGGGCGGAACTCGCGGAGGAGCAGGCGCGGGTGGCCGAGGCGCTGGCGGAAGTGAAGGTTCGCGACGCGGAGATTTCGCGACTGCGCTCGGTCGAACTGGCCGAGGCGAACAAGACCATCACGGACAGTCTGCTCTACGCCCAGGCCATCCAGTTGGCGATTTTCCCGACCCCCGAGGCGCTGAACCGGGCGTTCGCCGACTTTTTCATTCTGTACCGCCCGAAAGACATCGTTTCGGGGGATTTCTACTGGTTTTACGAAACCGGCGACGAGTGGTTTTTCGCGGTGGCCGACTGCACCGGTCACGGCGTGCCGGGGGCGTTCATGTCGATGATCGGCAACGACCTTTTGAACCAGATCGTCATCGAGCGCGGGGTGCGGCGTCCGGCGGAGATTCTCGACGGGCTGCACGCGGGCGTTCGGACGGCACTCAAGCAGGGAACGGAAACTGAAACAAGCATCGGGCAGGACGGCATGGACATCGTGCTGTGCCGCTTCGAACCGAGCGCGGGCCGGGTGACGTTCGCGGGGGCGGGGCGACCGCTCTACGTCGTGGATAGCGCGGGGACGTTCACCGAGTACAAAGGCGACCGGCGGGCCATCGGCGGTGGCCGCGCCGGGCGACCGGTCGCCCCGTTTCAGGAAACGGCGTTTGAAATCGGCGCGACCACGACGCTCTATTTCTCGACCGACGGGTTCGCCGACCAGCCCGGTGCGGGCGGGAAGAAATTCGGCTCGGGCGGCCTCCGGCAATTTCTGAAAAACATTGCGGGTCTTTCCTGCGCGGAGCAGGAACGGCGGCTGGCCGCCGAGCTGTCGCGCCATGCGGGAGACGAGGCCCAGCGCGACGACATCACGGTGATCGGCGTCCGTCTCGACCCGCGCGTCAAAACGAATTGATGGTCACAACATTCCGTTGTCATCCCGAAACTTGGGAATTATATTTTTTCTTGTTCAGCCTTCTCTTGCTCATCAACGGTGACGTGCCTCGTTCAAAACGGTTACGGCGACGGCGGTTTCGGATCAGTCGGAGATAGGATGGTTTATGACATCGGATCCGCTCGCCGAACGCTCGTCGATGCCTGCCCCTTTGTTTGCACCGTTCTCCTGGGTCGGGCCGGGTCCGTTCCTTGTGAAATCGAGGCACTGAGCATGAAACTCTACATCGGCAATCTCAGCTTTCAGACCACGAGCGAAGACCTGCGCGAGCACTTCTCGCAGGCCGGCGCGGTGGAGTCGGCGCTTGTCATTGAAGACCGTGAAACGAACCGTTCGCGCGGCTTCGGGTTCGTCGAATTCGCTTCGGCGGAAGACGGCAACAAGGCCATTGAAATGTTCCACGGAACGGAACTCAACGGTCGGACGCTGACCGTCAACGAAGCCCGGCCGCGTGAAGACCGCGGCGACCGTCCGCGTGGCGGCGGCTACGGCGGCGGTGGTGGACGTCGCGGCGGTGGCGGCGGCTACGGTGGTGGCGGTGGACGCGGCGGCGGTTCCCGCTGGTGATAAAAAGACGGCAGCCTGACCGTCAGGGAGGGCTGTCCTTGCCGAATTGGTACTTGGCACAGGACAGCCCTCCCTGACGGTCAGGCTGCCGTTCCCCGTATTTTCTTCTGCCGTTCCCGCCCGCGCTGCTTCAAACGCTCCAACAGCGTCCCAGTGATGCCCGGAACGGCGCTCGTCAGCTTGGCGAGCCATCCCCGCTGGCGGGGGACGACAATCTCCATCGGCCCTTTCCTCAATGCCCGCTCGACCGCCTCGGCGATGTCGGCGACGGTCAGAATCCGCCCGCCGGTAAAGGTCAGCGCGGCCTCCTCGCGATCCTTCTGAATGTCGAGCATTGGCGTCTGGACGGCGTCCGGACAGATCACCGTCACCGCGATGCCGTGCGGTTTGAACTCCAGCGCCGCCGAGAGCGAAAAGCCCCGCACCGCGAACTTCGACGCGCAGTAAAGCGCCAGCCCCGGCACGGGCGCGATGCCCGCGAGCGAGGCGATGTTGACGATTCGGCCCCCGCCCTGTTGCTTCATCTGCCGGGCGGCGGCGAGCGTCCCGAGGATGACCCCTTTCCCATTGATGTCGAGATGCCGGTCAACTTCGGCGTGGGGGATGTCGAGCAGTTCGCCGACGCGCAGATAGCCCGCGACGTTCAGTACCGCGTCGAGTTTTTCCCATCGTTCAACCGCGAATCGCACCGCAGCGTCCCACTGGTCGGCCTCGCGGACGTCGAGCGGCAGCATCGCCGCCAGGTTTGGATCGAGGTTTTTATACACGTCTTCGAGCCGGTCGGCGGTCACGTCGGTCAACAGCACGCGGCGGCCCTGTTTGACGAAGGTTTCGGCCAGATGGCGTCCGATGCCGCTCGCGCAGCCGGTGATGAGAAACGTTTCAGGGGATGACATGGATGATGAAATCCGCAGCCTGACCGTAAGGGAGGGCTGTCTTCAAAATTTCCGGAATTCGGGATACGCAAACTATATCCCGCCGATTGAACTTCCGGGAAACCCGATTCATTCTTCATTCCGAACTCCCGAACCTGAAACCCGATCCCCGAATCCGACACCTTCCCAAGTGCGAAGCCAATTTCTCGAACTTCTCCGACAGTCCGAGCCGTGGGACATCGTCGTCATCGGCGGCGGCGCGACCGGCCTCGGCACGGCGCTCGATGCCGCCTCGCGCGGCTACCGGACGCTCCTGCTCGAATCGCATGATTTCGCGAAAGGCACGTCGAGCCGCAGTACCAAGCTGGTTCACGGCGGCGTGCGCTATCTCGCGCAGGGCAACATCGCGCTGGTCCGCGAGGCATTGCACGAACGCGGGCTGCTGCGCCGCAACGCGCCGCACCTCGTCCGGACGCTCGGCTTCGTCGTGCCGTCCTATTCGTGGATTACCAAGCCGTTTTACGGCATCGGGTTGAAAGTCTATGACCTGCTCGCCGGGAAACTCGGCCTCGGCGCGACGCGGCTGATTTCAAAACAGAGGGCGCTGGAACTCGTCGAAACGCTCGAACCGGAAGGTCTGCGGGGCGGCGTGTTGTATTACGACGGGCAATTCGACGACGCGCGGCTGGCGGTGGCGATTCTGCGGACCTTTCTCGATCTCGGCGGCTGCGCGGTGAACTACGTCGGGGCGACCGGGTTGATCAAGCAAGGCGGGCGTATCGCGGGCGTTTCGGCGCGGGACGAGGAAACGGGTGAAACCTTTGAAATCTCGGCGCGAGCGGTGGTCAACGCGACCGGCGTGTTCGCCGATTCGGTCCGCCGGATGGACGATCCCGACGCGGCGACCATGATTTCGCCGAGCCAGGGCATTCATCTTGTTCTCGACAGAAAATTTCTGCCGGGCGAAACGGCGATCATGATTCCGAAAACCGACGACGGACGGGTGATGTTCGCCCTGCCGTGGCACGACCGGGTCGTGGTCGGGACGACCGACACGCCCGTGAACGCCATTTCCGAGGAGCCGCGTCCGC
>JBDRAL010000090.1:0-16051 GCA_039793685.1 Blastocatellia bacterium NZW_1522 | reverse complement strand
GAGTCATTCTGCGGCGATGATCGAGCCAAAGATTGAGGGAGCGCTTGGAAGCGATTCAAGCACGTCTACGACGCGGACGGGAAGCGGGTGAAGCGCAACGCGGGGACGGCGAGCGAGACGTGGATGGTCTACGGGATTGACGGGGAGCCGGTGGCGGAGTACGCGGCGCTGAACGGGGTGAACCCGGCGCCGGCGAGTCCGACGACGGAATACGCGTATCGCTTGGACGAGATGTTGATTCAAGCGGACGCGAGCGACTGCAAGTGGCTGGTGAGCGACCACCTGGGAAGTCCGCGCATCATTCTCGGCAAATCGGGAAGTTTGGCCGACACCAAACGCCGCGATTTCATGTCCTTCGGCGAAGACTTGGGCGCGGGACAATTTGGACGAACGACCGCGCTGGGCTATGAGCCGTCCGGGACGCCGTCAAACCCAAGAGAGAAGTTCGCGACCTACGAACGCGACGACGAGACCGGACTCGACTTCGCCCAGGCGCGCTACTACCAAAGCAAGTTGGGGAGGTTTACAAGTCCAGATGATATTTTGGCTGATCGGTATGTCCAGTCGCCCCAGACATGGAACCTTTACACTTATTCGGGTAACAATCCGGTTAGGTATTTCGATCCAACTGGAATGTGGATGCGTATAGCATCTGACAGCGGTGAGTATTGGCTTGCAGAGAAAGGTGATACATGGCAGGGATTAGCTGACTTGACCGGACTTTCCGTTGATTCGCTGACGAGAGAATTTGGAAATACGGTTCAGATTGGCACAAGCTATGATATTGGCTCCTTTAGAAATATCAGTCAATCCACACCAATTATGGTAATGGGTTTTGTTACCGCTGTAGCGGAAACTTCAACGTTGGCTAATCCTGTTCCACGATCAACATCTCCAAGTATGGGTCGCCCGGCAGGACGAGCGATTGGTCCAGTCGGGCATACAGGTACGTTTCTTGCTCTGTTTTTTGGTCTCTTCAATCAAGAACTAAGCTCTACATATGACCAGCCATATTCTAGTGAAGCAAGTGCATCCAAAGCTAAGAAATGCAAAACGGCAAAAAAATTACTTGAGCAGTACGAAAGACTTGCGCAAAAACGCGGCAAAGTAATATCTCCAAGTCGTATCCAGGAATTAGATAGACTTAGAGATTCTGGGCAGATAAAAAAATCAGATTTGCCAGGTTTTTTGCATAACGAATTTCCAGGCGAGTTTGATGGAAAAACATTGACTGAAATCAACAAAGAGTGTGCAAATGTACGCTAGTCAATAAGTTTTTGAAAATTATTATATGAATAAAAACTTAAAAAATAAAAAAGATAAATCAAGTTATGAGCAAGCTAGAGTCTTTTCAAAAAACACTCTAGCTTTAGAGAAAGAAATACTCTCTTGTATTGAACTAGAGGATTGTTCTTTTTCTTATTTCTCAGAGCTTTGTTTTTTGATAGCCGAACAAGAAGAATCCGGCATTAGTTTTTTACTCAAATTATGTAATGAAAAGAATCTTAGATCAACTCATATTAGATCAATAATTTCAGCATTCAATAATGAGAAAATTAAAAAAAACAAAAACTCAAATGCTGTATTTGAAAAACTTTGTTTTTACTTTGAAAATTTTACTGGAACTCTTGTTCTTGCTGAAGTTATTGATGGACTTTCAAATTTTAATTTTTCTGAAAAAAAAATAATCGCTTTATTAAATCATAAATCTCCTTATGTAGTTGGCGCCGCTCTTCGTTTTTTGCGAAAAAAAAATTTTCCTGAAATTTTTTCAATTCTTGTTGAAAAACTCTCCTCTCCGTCTTGGATTATAGCGTCAAATGCTATTGATGAACTTGAAGAGATTGGTGACAAGAATGCCATACCTCACATTCAGCCTTACTTACGAGATAGAAGAAAATTTGTGAGAGAGGCGGCAAAATTTGCGATCGACTCATTGAGAAGTCAAGCTTCCTAACTCAAGATTATTCTTGCAATTATGAGGGAAAGTCGATCTACGGCAACACGTTAAAAGAACCTCTCACTTACAAGCCCTGTGAAGGTTTTAGGTAAGCGTCATAATTAGATGAGTTGCGGGTACCATATCAATGCAGAAGTGATAATGTTGGGATTACGACAGTGTTTTTCCGTGACATAATGCACGTTTCGATCTGGAGAACCAGATGACAGGGGCGCAAGGCGCGGGCGGGACGTGGTTCAGGTACGTCTACGACGCGGACGGCAAGCGGGTGAAGCGCAACGCGGGAACGGCGAGCGAGACGTGGATGGTCTACGGGCTTGACGGGGAGCCGGTGGCGGAGTATGCGGCGGCGAACGGCGTGCACCCGACGCCGGCGAGTCCGACGACGGAATACGCGTATCGCTTGGGCGAGATGTTGATTCAGGCGGACGCGAGCGACTGCAAGTGGCTCGTGAGCGATCACCTGGGAAGCCCGCGCATCATCCTCGGCAAGTCGGGGAGTTTGGCGGACACGAAACGGCGTGATTTCATGCCGTTCGGCGAAGACCTGGGCGCGGGACAGTTTGGGAGAACGACCGCGTTGGGCTACGAGGCGGCGGGGACGCCGTCAAATCCGCGCGAGAAGTTCGCGACCTACGAGCGCGACGACGAGACGGGGCTGGATTTCGCCCAGGCGCGCTATTACCAAAATAGGCTCGGAAGATTTACGTCCGTTGACCCGGAAAACGCCGGCGCCGAGGCCGACGATCCCCAAACGTGGAACGCCTACGCCTACGGCTTGAACAATCCGCTCCGATATTCCGATCCCGACGGACTCAAGGTGCGAGTCAGAGACTTGAACGGCAATGAACAAATTCTTTCCGACCAGGAAGCCAAAGACGGACTGTTCAACAAAAAATATCAGCAAAGCGTCGGCGGCGAGGTGAAGGACGGCAACATCTATTCCAACGGGGAGTTGGTCGGAACGTACGAGCGGATTAGCTTTGACGACCAGTCTGACCAGTTCAATCAGTTGATCTTCGGAAATCGCTTTGATCCGGGGCTAGCGACGCGCGGACCCGTTATGAACCAGGCGATTGGGGTGTTTACAGCGGGCACCGCCGTCATTGGCGGAACGCTTGGAGTTGGAGCGTACGCACTTGGTGGAACGGGAACGGATATTGTCATCACCGGCATCCGAGTAAATATGGTTCGGTTTGTTAGACTTGAAAGGATATTTCAAAGATTTGGATTTAACGACATAAAAGCCGTTGGACGCTTTTTTGGATGGGGAAGTCGAACTATAGACAAACCTTTGTCAAGTTTTTCAAGACAGTCTTTGGAGGCGGCCGGTTGGTCCAAAGACAAATTATTGGAGGTAGCCCGCGCGTATCGCGTTATTGCCAGAAACTCAACCAATCCCAGCGCCACCGGACGCGCAGAACAACTTGAAAACCTTGCTAAGTTATTTGATTAATACAAATGTTATGTTGAACCCAACTTGCAAAATAGAACTCCTCAACTCTAGAGAGTGCACGTTATTGATTCTGTGTGAGCCTGAAGCTATCGAAATACGTTTGGAGCCCGAAGGGAAAGTTCTCATTATTGGATATGATGGACTTTCACCTTTTTTATTTGAAGAGACGACTGACTCTGAATTTGGCCCAACGGTAAGAATTTGGCCGCAGGAAGGACGCTATGAAGTGTTTCAGAATGACATGCAAATTTATTGATTTAAAGCTCTATTGAAATTTAATGTTAGAAGTGGCACTTGGGCGAGACGCTGATTCAGGCGGACGCGAGCGACTGCAAACGGCTCGTGAGCGATCACCTGGGAAGCCCGCGCATCATCCTCGGCAAGTCGGGAAGCCTGGCGGACGTGAAACGCCGCGTCGTACTCAATCCCCGCCCCGACCAGCCGATTCGTCGCCTGATCCGTCCGCACTCCGCTCGCCGGCGCGCACGTCCGTCCGAACATCTTCGCCTCTCAAAAGGAAAATGGAAATGCCCCGCCCGACGCAACCGCTTCGGGATCGCTTCCTCCGGGTGGCGCGACCGATGCGACAACTCAGACTGACTCTTCCGGATCGTATTGGGAGACATTCCCGTCGCCGCCGACACCGCCCGCACTCTACTCCATCCGTAGGCGTTCGCTTCCGCGCCGACCTATTGCCGCCGCATCCGCTCATCCATCACGTCGTGCAACGCCGCATACTGCAACTCAATTTGCTCTATCCGTTCATCATCTTGCATTCCTCACATTCAACAAATTCACGCTTGCAAGTCAATTTGTTATGGAGCGGGTCCTAACGTGATCAACTGATTGATCGAGATGTTCTCACGCTTCGCCACGTCCCGCGGAGCGGCGTGCAATGAATCGGGCAGATGCAAACTGATGGCGCTCACGACAACTCTCCAATCATTTTGAGACACTCGTGCGGCGTTGCAACTCGAGCTCCGAATTGCTCAACTCCGCGAAAATCACGTCCGTTGAAAGTTACGATGTAGCGGCACCCCGCCGCCAACTCCAACTCCAAGACCAGGTCGTCCTTTGGGTCAGGTAGAAACGGACGCCACAAATAGTGGATCGTTTGATGAAACGAAACCGCGCAAGGTAATCAAGGATGTCGTTGATGTCGTCGGCGTCGAGTTGAATATGGCCGAGCGTTCGTTTGGCGACGTCCTCATACTCAAGAACCAGCGGCACCGAAAGACAGACCTCGAATCGGCGACTCAAAAAAACGTCCCGCATACGGGGAATCCGTATCCGAAAGCCGGTCAGCGCGGTGCGCGTCGCCGGCGCGTTTTTTGGAAGAAAATTTTTCGCGCCGTGTAACCTTTTCAGACGCTCAAACGTGGATGTGGCGCACGAACCGAATTCGTGCCCATTTTCATCGCGAAAGGACGCGACCATGTTCGAAACCGATCTTCAGGAAACCTTTTTCGACGCCGTCGTCATCGGCGGCGGCATCGCCGGGCTGACCGCCGCCGTCCGGCTGGGGCGAGCGGATCGTCGGGTACTCCTTCTGGAACGCGCGCCGCGCCTCGGCGGACGCGCCGACACCGCCGACCACGACGGCTACCGGTTGAACCTCGGCCCGCACGCGCTCTACCGCGACGGACACGCCGCGCGAACCTTCGCCGAACTCGGCGTCTCCGTGGCGGGCGCGAATCCGGTCAACCGGCTGTTTCTGGTTCGCAACGGCAAAATGTACGCCCCGTCGGGATCGCCGCTCGCGCTGCTTTTCACGGGGGCCATCGGCTTCGGCGCGAAAATCGAGGCGGCGCAATTTTTGATGAAGCTGGGAAAAATCGATCCCGCGCCACTGGACCGCGTGACGGTGGACGCTTGGCTCGCGACCGCCGTCCGGCGTCCCGATACGCGGCTTTTCATGAAAACCTTTATTCGATTGAGTACCTACGCCTCCGCGACCGACCGGATGAGCGCGGGCGCGGTCGTCCGGCAACTTCAAACGGGTCAAAAAGGCGTTCTCTATCTTCATGACGGATGGAAAACGCTGGTTGACGGGCTGGCGAAAGCGGCGGAGGTCGCGGGCGTTGAAATTCTGACCAACGCGGGCGTGGAAACCGTCGCGCGGCGTCCGGAAGGCCTTGAAATTCGGCTGACGGGTGCCCGCCGCTTCGCGGCTCGCGCGATCATCGTCGCGGGAAGTCCGGCGCTGGCCGCGAAGCTCTTTCCCGAATCGGCGATGCTGCGGAAAGCGGCGGAGCGCGCCATTCCCGTCACCGCCGCCTGCCTCGACCTCGCGTTCCGGCGGCTGCCGGTCCCGACGCGAACGGCCGGGCTGGGGCTGGATCGTCCGTTGTACTACTCGGTGCATTCCGCCGCCGCGTCGCTCGCGCCGACCGGCGGGGCGGTGCTGTATACAGCCTTTTACCGCTCACCCGAACACAATCCGTCTCACGCCGACATCCGGCGCGAACTTGAAACGATGATCGACGCGGCGCAGCCGGGCTGGCGGGCCGAAGTTGTCCACGAACGCTTCATGCCCGCGCTGACCGTCGCGCACTGGCTGCCAACGGCGGAAACGGGCGGGCTGGCGGGGCGTCCGTCGCCGACGGTCACGGACGCGCCGGGGGTGTACATCGCGGGCGATTGGGTCGGAGACACGGGAATGCTTGTGGACGCCAGCACGGCGAGCGGGACGGAAGCAGCCGAAAAACTGAAAAGGGATCAGAAGGCAGGGATCAGGGATCAGGAAAGACTGAATCCGAACCCCAAGGTTCAAAGTCTCAAATCTTCGGTCGAAGCCGAAAATTTTTCCTTGACTTGAATGACCGAAAAGCGACCTTGTTCATTGTTTTCCCTGACCCCTGACCTCTGATCGCCGATCCCTATGCTTTCCGAAGCGCTTTCCACCGAACGCCCCCTCCTTTGGGGCATGTGCTACCGGATGACCGGGAGCGCCGCCGACGCGGACGATCTCGTTCAGGAAACGTTCGTTCGAGCGATGGAGCGTCCGCCGGCGCGGACCGACGAGCCGTTGCGTCCGTGGCTGGTCCGGGTGGCGATGAATCTCAGCCGCGACCATCTGCGGCGACGGCGGCGGACGGAATATCCGGGCTACTGGCTGCCGGAGCCGGTCGCGACGGAAGCGCCGGGCGACGGCTGGCCGGTCGGAGGTGATGAATCGGCGGCGGCGCGGTATGAAATGACCGAAAGCGTGACCTTCGCATTTCTGCTCGCCATCGAGGCGTTGACTCCGGCGCAGCGGGCGGTACTTATTCTGCGCGATGTTTTTGATTACTCAACGGAAGAAACCGCCGCCGCGCTGGGAATGACGCCGGGCAACGTCAAAGTCACGTTGCACCGGGCGCGGGGCGTGATGCGGGCCTACGATACGGAGAGAACCGTCGGATTTCAGCGGCGACAGGCGGCGGCCGGGACGGCGCTTCAAAATTTTCTCGCCTGTTTCGCCCGACAGGACGTGGCCGGACTCGAACGCCTGCTCGCCGCAGACGTAACGCACTTTTCGGACGGCGGCGGGGAGGTCCACGCCGCGCGGCGTCCGATTCGCGGGCGGGACAAAACGCTACGGCTTTTGTTTGGCGTCAACCGGGAGGCGGCGGCGCAAATCGTCCGCCCGGCGTGGGTTAACGGTCTTCCCGCCATTCTGGTTGAGTTTGCAAATCGGCAAGGAAAAAAGCCGTCGCGGGCTGTGTTTCAGTGTGAAACGGACGCCGACGGAAAGATTATCCGGTTCTACAACGTGGTCGCGCCGTCGAAGTTGAACCGGGTCTTTCCGCCTGCCGGTTTGTAAAAATCGCTATTGAAGCTAACTTTTGAGACACACGCGGCGGCGAGCCGACGCCATTTTGCGGTTACGCCTCGCCTCGTTTCAATCGGCAATTTCGTTCTCGATTGTCAACATCTGGTCAAATTGAAAGCGCCCGTACAACTGATCTCCGCCGTCGGTCGGAGAACCATACACGGCAAATCTTATCTTGCATTTGCTCGAACCGATTCGCTTGATGGAGGTTTGCATAAACCAAAATGTTTGATTTGGAAAAGTCACCGGGAACGGGCCGCCTTGCGTTGGTTGCATTGAGTCTCTTACGTCCTCAATAAAAACCGGCTTGCCGAGTGTTTTATAAATGCGCGCCTGGACAATTTCGTACCCCAAAACGCTTGACTCAAAATTGTTCGATTCCGACTTGATCCACCAACGAATGACGTCGCCGACATTCGCCCTGATTTTGAGTCCTTCCGCAGAATCAAGCCTGGTGCATTCAGTCGGCGCGAATGCATATGAACAATTGCTGGGAACGGTCGTCGGCTTGCTTGAATTTTGACTTGGATTCGGATTCGCGGCGATGAGAGATGCCGTGTCAATGACTACGACAATGTTGACAATTTTATTCATTGAATCGTTCCGAATTGCATTTGAGTCCAAAGTGATGGCGCTGTGATACACGGCGCCTTTCACGATGGAGGCGCGCCGCCTGAAAGTTTCAAGCGGCGCCCGCTCCTTATTCAGCGTTCGGCGACCAAGCCGCGCCTAGCTTTGGACCGTGATCGTCGGATCCCACTGAAAGTATCCGAACAACTGTTGAGCGCCGCCCGTCGGACGATTGTAGACGCCGAATCGCACTTGGTATTGCTCCGTTCCGGTGTTTGTGATATCCGCCTCGATAAACCAAAACGTCTGGTTTGGAAACGAAACTGGAAAAGGGCCGTTCTGAGCCGGCTGCATGGAAGCCTTGGTAAATTCCTTGAAGACCGGATTGCTGAACACTTGGGTGCCGCCGTACTGAGGAAGTCCGTATACCAACACGGACGACTCAAAGTTGTTCGACTCCGATTCGCCCGTCCAACGGATGACGTCGCCGACGTTCGCCTTAAGGTTCAGGTCTCCTCCGGCTTGGCCGGATATGACCGATCCGGCGGTGGCGACCATGTATGAATATTGGTGTCCGATCTGCGTCGGGTTGTTTTGATCCTGGCTGGGATGCGGAAACGCGGCGATCAGGGACGCCGTGTCAATCACAACGATGACATTAATAATCTGGCTCATTTGGACTCTCTCCTAAAGAGGTTTGCTTTATGCAGCTTTTGGTTCTTACAAGCGTTTTCTGAATAAAAAACGGCTCAAGAAACATAAGGCCGCCGCCAAGCAAAATGCGTGCTTCAGCATTTTCCTCAATCAATGATTGAAAGATTGATTTGCTGCACAAAATGCTAGGAAAAAAATATGTGAAAAGGTACAGATAAAAAGCGTTGCGGTGCGACTTTTTAGTCTTAACTTTCCCTTCATACTCACCTGCGCAAAGCGGCGGGAAAACCGGACAAATATGTTTTCTAAAAACTCGCTTCCAAAATAAAACCGGCGCCGCTGCGCAGACGGCGCACAACAGTCATGCGCTCCCGAATGATTCCAACGCCTTTCAAATCGCTCGCTCTCGGCCTGAGGCGAGCCCCGTCCCACTTTCGCTCACTTACTCGGCTTCAAACCCCTAACTCGTAAATCTCAACGCTCGGCGGTTTTCCGTCACCGTCCGAACGACCGAGTCGGACGCTCCCTTTGGCATGTTCGCTTCAATTTCAAGTGTGCTCGTCACCTCCGCGCCCACCAAACCTGCGAGGTGAGAGATCACCTCCTCGGCGAAATTCCCTGCGTCCCTGCAATAGGGATAGTCGGCACTCAACACGACCAATCTTGAATCCATGTCGTCCGGGACATCCCCGCTGGAAGCCGGCAGGACATGCACGTGACCTGCTTTCCGTAAACGAATCCAGTTAAAATGTGGGTCCAAGGCCTTCAGGAAAGGACGGACCGACGTGAAGAAGAAGCGTCACAAAGCGGAAGAGATCATCGCGAAACTGCGCGAGATCGAGAAAATGCAGGCTGGTGGCAAAACCATCGAGGAAGCCTGCAAGGACCTCGGCATTGCCGACCAGACCTATTACCGGCGGCGGAAGCTGTACGGGAAGATGCCGGTTGACGAGTTGAAACGGCTGAAGGAGCTGGAAAAGGAAAACGCGCGATTGAAACGGATCGTGGCGGACCAGGCGTTGGATCTGGCGATGCTCAAGGAGATCGCCGAGGGAAAGTGGCAGGTCCGACGCGCAAGCGTGAAGCGGTCGGGCATTTGCGAAAGCGATTTGAAGTCTCCGAACGTCGCGCCTGTCGGGTGGTCGGTCAGCTGCGTTCGACCGAGCGGTAGCGACGCAAGCCGAATCCGGAAGGCGAACGGTTTCGTGGTCGGGCGGTGAAGCTGGATCCGCGTTATGGATATCGTCGTGTGACGGCGTTGCTGAGACGCGAGGGCTGGCGGGCGAATGCCAAGCGGGTCTATCGCGTCTGGCGTGAGGAAGGGCTGAAGGTTTCGCCGCGCCAGGTGAAGCGCCGCCGGACGGGAGACGCCGGAATCCGGTATCGTCCGCTCAGGGCCAATCACGTCCGGACGTACGATTTCGTCTTTGACGCCACCCACGACGGTCGGCGGTTGAAGATTCTGACCGTGGTTGATGAGTACACCCGTGAGTGTCTGGCCATTGAAGTTGGCCGACGCTTCACGGCTCGGGATGTGATCGAGGCCCTGCGACCGGTAATGGCCGAACGCGGGATTCCGGACTTCATCCGTTCGGACAACAGTCCGGAGTTCATCACCAACGCACTTCGCGACTGGCTGACCGAGATCGGCGCTCAAACAATGTTCATTCCCCCGGGTAGCCTGTGGGAAAATCCCTTCATTGAGAGTTTCAACGGCAAGCCGCGGGACGAATTGCTCAACGGTGAATTGTTTATGAGTCTTCGGGAAGCGGAGGTCTTGTTGCAGCAGTTTGTGACACGCTACAACGAGTTTCCTCCGCACGGTTCGTCGGGTATCTGACGCCGAGTGAATTTGCGGCGAGAAACGAATCGCCGAAATGGCCTCCGCTTCGCCTGGCGGTCAAGGGGAACAGCCCGCCTCCGGCGGCGCTCCGGCTCAGGCGGCAAGTATCGAACGCAATGACGTTGAACCTTCAATCCAGAACTTCAACCCTCAACCACGGCCGGACTAACATTTCATCTGGTACAGGTTGCGGGTTCAGGTCACCTTCAATGTTGTTTGTATGAGCTTTCCATCCTCCATTTGGACAATGCGGTCCGCGGTGTCGAGGATTCGGTTATCGTGTGTGACCATGAGAATCGTCGTTCCGTTTTCAACCGCCAACTGTTTGAGGAGGTCAACAACTTCTCTACCTGAATTTTTGTCCAGGGCTGCCGTGGGTTCATCCGCCAAGATCAGCTTCGGGTGGCTTACCAATGCTCTCGCGATTGCCACGCGTTGTCTTTGACCGCCGGAAAGTTGGTTAGGAAGTTTGTCCGCGTGGCTGCCGAGTCCAACGGCTTCAAGCATTTCCAGAGATTTTTCTCTCATGAACTGGTGACTGACCCGCCCCTGGACCTCAAGGCCCATTTGAACATTTTGAAGTGCGGAAAGACTTCGATGAAGGTTATGAGCCTGAAAGATGAATCCCAGCTGTCTTCGAGCCTGGATAAGCCGCTGCCGTCCGACGCCGCAAAATTCCGTTCCAAGGACTTGAACGCTTCCTTCCTGAACGGTTCGCAGAGCTCCGATAAGCGTTAGGAGAGTTGTTTTTCCCGAACCGGAGGGGCCGGTGAGGATCACGATTTCGCCGGCCGAAAGGTCAAGGTCAATTCCAAAAAGAATTTGCTTTCTGAGCGTTCCTGAGCCGAAAAAATGGTTGACCCCACGTAATGTGACCGGTTTGGAGTGACTCATGAAAAAATCTCAGATGGATCGGCACGGCGGATGCGTCGTGCTGCGATGAATCCCGACAGAAGGCACATGCCGAAGGTCAATAAGAACACGCCGACAATGCGAGTGCCGGGAAGGATCATGGGCAATGCGGTCGCGACGGCCATCAGGCGCATCAATCCGATACCTGCGGCCAGTCCGGGAAGATAACCGAGAAGCGCGAGAATAACGGACTCTTCAATGATGATTCCGAACAAGTACCAGTCCGTGTACCCCATGGCCTTGAAGGTTGCGTATTCTCCCATGTGATCCGCGACGTCCGAAGAAAGAATCTGGTAGACCATCACCAGTCCGACAATGAGTCCCATTGCCGTTCCGAGACCGAAAATGAATCCGACCGGTGTGCTTCGGAGCTGGTAGTCCATCGCGTATTGGACAAATTCTTCATGTGTGAGGATATTCACATCCTTCGGGAGTCGTCGTTTCAACCACTCGGCAATCTGGCGGGGATCGGCGCCCTTGCGTAGCCGCAGTAATCCGAACGTGACCGAGCCTGAGTCACGATCCGAAAAAACACGAAGAAAGGTGGTTTCGCTTCCAATCAGCGTCCCATCGGTTGTAAATGAGGCCCCAAGTTGAAAATCCCCAAAAACCGTCAACGATTTCCGGTCTATCTCGGCGGTTACATTTCCGCCTTCTCCGAGGATCGCTAACATTTTTGAAAAGTCTCCTCTTGAAAGCCGGTCAAAGAGCACCTGATCGGGTATTTTCAATTGGGATCGTTGTTGGTCCAACACGGGCAGGTCGATTGGGGGGGAATTCGGGTCAACCCCAACCACCATCATGGCCTTGCGCTCACCGTTGATCGGCGCGCGCCAATCGCGAAAGCCTATGTAGAGCGGAGTTGCAACTTCCACTTCCGGAACTTCAAGGGACTGAAGAAGTCGCACTCGTGGAATTGTCCCGGAATTCGAGATGTCCCGGGCCTCAGGACTCATCAGGACCACATCGGCCCAGAGTTTTCGGTGAAAAAGGGCGCTTGCATCGAGAGCCGCCCCAAGAACGCCAAGCTGCATGAACATCAACAAATCGGCGAAAGCGATTCCGGATAACGCAATCAACAAACGGGCGGGGTTGTGGCGAAGCTGAAGCCATCCAAGAGGCGTTCTCCTGAAAATGCTCTGGAACAGTCTCCTCATAGCTTGAACTCCACCCGTACCTGCAGATTCGTTAGTTCGGCAGCCACCGAAGATTTTTTCAGTTCGAGTCGAACTCGAACTGGAATCACTCTTCCGTCCGTATTCGCGGCCGGGTCAGTGTTCACCACATTCTGACGAGCGACATAGGAGCCGATTCGTTCAATCGACCCCGTAAGTGGTTCCGGAATCGCGGGTGACGTAATGACCGCTTTTCCACCTTGCCTCAATTTGGACACATCGGTTTCGTAAACTTCCGCCAGAACCATCATCTCGGAAGTCCGTCCAATATCGGCTAGTCCTTCATCGGTGACGCGTTCGCCCGGATAGGCGCGAACTTCGAGGATTCTTCCGGCGACTGGGCTGCGGACGAAGGCGGTTTCATAGCTCGATTCGGCTTTTTTGACTTCCGCTTCGGCGGTTCCGATTTCCGACCTGGCCACGGCAATTTCTTCAGGCCGCACTTCCTTTGATTGGGCAAGGGCGGCGCGGGCTTCACCCAGTCTGGCCTGGGCATTTTGGGCCGCCAATTTCACGCCTTCCCAGTCCGATTTCGAGACGATTCCCTGAAGGAAAAGAACTTCAAATCTTTGTCGGTCCTGATCCCTTTGTCGAAGCTCCGCTTCGAGACGTTCCACCACCGCTTGTCTTGATTCCATTTCAAAACGGGAAACTCCCGCCAAAACTCGTTCAAAATTCCTTTTTCGAAGCGCTACGAGCGCCTTGGAACTTTCAAGTTGGGACCGAAGAACCGGCTCGTTGTCCAAAATGGCGACCACCTGCCCTTTTCCGACTGAGTCGTTGACTCGGACAAGGAGCTTCCCGACCCTCGCCTGACCCGATTCGGTCGAGGCCGTGAGTCGGATGACGGCCTCGCCTGGGACCAGCCGTCCAAGCGCGAAGATGCTGGTTGATGTTGAGGGGTGAGAAGATTTGGCTTCATTTGGCGATGACTTGGAAGCGCCTCCAAACACACCAAGAATAACTGCGGCAATTGCCAGAATAAGGGCGGTTGCGAGAAAAATGGTACGCATCTTGGCACATCCAGAAATTTGAAAAACGTCGAATTGAGTTCCCGAGGGGGTGACATGGCGAGTTCCTCGACTTCCCTAAAGTTAACGAGTGGGTCGGAACGGACTCGCAAATCGAAACAGAAAGAGGCAATTCGTAATGGCGACAATCGAATGCAGACCAGCCAGAAAGACCTGGGCAAAGACGGTCGTTCCGGCGAACCGACTTGATTGGGTGAAGCTCAAGCGGAGTGGCAGCCCAAACGACAGAGTTAGGCAAACCAGTGCGATCCACATAAAAATAATGCGGGGAGAATTGGTGGATTTTCCAATGAGGGTTCCGACCACTCCAGCGAGAAGGCTTCCCCCAATGCAACCGGCAAATTGAGGAACGAAGGTAAATGGTGGCCAATCGGAAGGCACGTCGGTGATTTTCGCGGCCACCCTGGCCAGCGGATAATTCAGACCGAGCGCACAAAATCCCGCTGCGATTGAAACAAGAAAAGGATGCGCCATTGATTTTTTCCTGCGATCTTGATGTCAAGTTTTTTGCGTCCTTGATGCAAGGGAAAGTCTAGCGGCACAGTTTTTTGGCGAAAAGGACAAGTTTCCGACAGTTTCGGTCAAACTTAAAAAGAATACTTGCCATGAATCAATACAACCTCAAAATGAAGTCCGAGGAGTGGTAATAGATGATTGGGAAAATGCCTCCGCGTCGAATTCTTGTTCTCGCCTACCCCCAAGTGGATCTGCTGGACCTTGCGGGTCCGATTGAGGTCTTCCATATCGCGAATCTTGTTTCCGCGGTCTCGGAGGAGAAACCACTGCACCCGCAGTCTTTAGCCAGAAGAAGCTCTGAGAATGATCCCTACCGAATTGAGACGGTCTCTCCGCAAGGAAACGGACCGGTGGAAACCGGGTCGGGCGTTTGCATCATTCCAAATCTGAATTTGGACGAAGTCACAGGAATGGTTCATACCCTCATCATTCCAGGCGGGGAACCCGATGCAGCCATGGCGGATGAAAATCTGAAGCGCTGGCTTCGGAAAATGAGCAAAACTCTTCCCAGGCTCGTTTCCGTATGCAGTGGTGCACTTATTCTCGCCGCCGCCGGAATCCTTGATGGGCGAAGAGCGACGACTCATTGGTTATCGGAGGAGTTTTTGAAAACCGAATACCCGGAAGTCAGAGTTGAAATTGACCCAATTTTTATTCGGGACGGGAACATCCTCACTTCGGCTGGAAGCACTGCGGGGATGGACTTGGCCTTGGCATTGGTTGAGGAAGACCTCGGACGCGCCATGGCAATCAAAGTCGCCCAATTTATGGTTATGTTCATGCGTCGCCAGGGAGGACAGTCCCAATTCAGTGCAATTCTCAAGGGGCAGGCGGCTGAAAAACGATGCATTCGTGATCTCCTCGCGCGAATCCCTCAATGCCTCTCCGATGATTTGTCAGTTGAGCGACTTGCGCGTTTATCAAACATGAGCGTTCGGAATTTTTCACGAGTATTTCTACGTGAGGTTGGAGTGACGCCAGCCTTATTTGTTGAAAATGCTCGCCTTGAAGAGGCGCGACGGATGCTTGAGGAATCAGAAAGAAGTCTTGACCAAATTGCCGAGGCTTGTGGATTTGGCTCCGCGGACTCCCTACGAAGAATTTTCAAACGCCGATTTGGAACATCCGCAAAGGGATACCGTGATCACTTCAAATGCGACCTGAATTAAGGGCCTTCCGAATAACCCTGCGGCTCTGAATGCGATGAATCCACAAGCGAAATGAAGCATGCCGAGGTGGCGCTCGGCTTTCTTTTACCATCCGATCAACAACCGCCGAAAGCGACTGATCCACGAATGAGACCGTTCCACGACCTACCGACGCACTCGATGTCCGACTTCTCGCGCCAACTCGCGGGCTTCCTCGTTACGTCCCCGGATATGAGCCGTAAACCCAAAGGCAGCCAGTGTTTCCCGAATGTCGCCATAGTCATATCCCTGTCAAGATACATCCCCTGCGGCTTTTCGTCGGTCGGTTCGAGGCACTCGACGACAATGGCGTTTAGGTATCAGCTCGGTCGGCTTCGTGTCGTGGCGATTTGCGCCGTCAACCACGACGCTGATCAGGGCGCCGTCCCCTTGCGTCGACAAGCTGCGTTTGACCCCGCTTTCGCCTCGGTCGGTCGGATTTTGGCCCGGTTTTTTCCCACCGAGCGGCGCCTTTGTCATCGCCCTGGCGAGACTCAACCACTCCCAGTCAATTCCCTTCAACTCGTCAAAGGGTCCCAACGCCGGCTTTCCAAAACGCCAGAAAAACACTCTGTTGAACCCAGGACTGAAAACGATCATATGTGGTTGATTTTGGACGCAGGTCGGTTTGGTTCAAGTCTCCCCACTGACAACTGGCTCACAAGACATAAAAAATCGCATCCGCACAGACCGGACGCCGAGCCGTCCAGCATGCGTGCGGCTTCCTGAGCCTGCCGCGCGGTCACGTCAATCCGCCTGCGGCGGGGGCGGAAGCGCGGAAAGAACTCCCCCCTGCGCCCCCTCTGCGGGGGGAACGCCTCGGCAATTCGGGAAGCGCACAGGGAAAAAGCCCCGAAGCGCGCGGGTGGCGGTTCGGGGCGTGCGGTCTCGGCGGACTCTCGGACGCCGCGGCGCGGACCGACCGGCGGCGGG
>JBDRAL010000089.1:0-67575 GCA_039793685.1 Blastocatellia bacterium NZW_1522 | reverse complement strand
TCGCGCGGCGAAATAAACTGTAGGGCTTATTAATGTCGGGTGTGTGTTGTGGTGTGTGTGGTTTAATTAATCTGTGGACAGTCGCAAGCCGCATTTTGTAATTAACAAAAACGGCGCGGCTCGGTTTTTGACCCCAGACTCTCGACTCCAGACTCCAGACTTTTCCCCCAGACTATCTTTGGTAGTACCCCCGTCGGGTCTTGACGACGCAGGGCGGGAGCGACGGGGTGGGGGCGATTTCGACCTTGAGTTTGCGGAATTTGCCGTCGCGGGCCGGGTTGGACGATTCATATGCAATGACGTAGCGCGCCCGCAGCCGTTCGAACAGGTCGCCGAGGCGGCGTCCGGCTTCGGGGGCGTCGGTTTTGATCGCTTCGCCGCCCGTTCGCTCGGCGTAGTCGAAAATGCTCCCCGGCGAGAGCTTCGGGTTGGCGAGGCCGCGCCGCCACGCTTCCTTGAAGCCTTCCTTGCCGTTCGGCATGACCAGTCCGCAGATGGCGACGTCGCTTTCAAAGAGAATCCGGTCGGTTTCCTTTTCGCTGAAGTAGTCGAAATGCCGCGTCTGGCGGGAAACGTTGTCGGACACCACGATGATGACCTTGCGGGCTTCCCGGTCGGCGGTTTTGCGGATTTGAAGGACGGCGCGGGCAACGGCGTCGTGGAGAAAAATGCCGTCGTCGCCGTTTCGGCGGTCGTCGAAGTTGCGGATGGCGTTCCCGGTGGCGACCCGGTCGCGCGTGAGGTCCTGAATGAGTTCGGTTTTTTCCGCCGTCACCATCACGCCCAACTGATCGCGCGGACGCAGGTTGAACTGCGCGTCGAGCAGGTTGGTCCGGAGCATCCCGAGGCCATCCCGGACGGTTTTGCTCGTGTCGATGATGAGCATGACGGCCAGCGGACGTTCGTTCTGGGTGACGGATTCGACTTCCTGCCGGACGCCGTCCTCGAACACGGCGAACTGTTCCTTTTTCAGCCCGGCGACGGACCGGTTGGTGTTTTTTTCAAGAACCATCGCGTCGAGAACGACCCGTTCGGTCGAAATCCGGATCGTGTCGTCGTCCGGCTTCGCGGGTTGTTGTTGCGCGGAAATCGTTCCGAGAAAAAGGGATGCGAGTAAAACGAGCGTACCGGCCCGCGACAGACCACGATTGACCATCGGTAAAACCTCGGCGGATTTCGGGGCGGCGAACGCGGCCGCCTCCGGAATGTTTCGGCGGTGAGTCACACGCCAATACGGTCATTCCGTGCCCGAAAGTTCGGTGTGGTCGACGGGATCGAGGGCGAGGGTGACGAGAAATTCCGAGGGCATCGTCCGCATGCCGTTGCGGTGGCGCGCCCACGAGAGCGCGAGGTGGGTCATCGCGCGGGTCATTCCGACGTAGAGCAGGCGCCGTTCTTCGTCCACCTTGCGGACGCGGATGGGGTCGTTCGGACGGGTGGATTTTCCCGACGGCAAAATTCCCTGTTCGAGCGCCGGAATCCACACCCGCGAAAATTCGAGGCCCTTCGCGGCGTGGATCGTCATCAGCGTCACCGCGTCGCGGGCGCGCCATGAATCCTGCATCTGGAACAGGCGGGTGAAATCGAGCGCTTCGCGCATCGCCTCGGCGAGCGGTTGCGCGTCGAACCGGTGCAACATGTCGAGAAACTTCGTGAACGCCTCGTTGGCGCGCTGGCGTTCGGGGTTTTTCGCCGCCGCGGCGTGCGCCGCTCGCCACGCCCGGTTGAGCCGGGTGGCGGCGTCGCTGCCCGCGTCTTCTTCCGTAAAAAGGGTTTCGTGAAAGCGCTCGCTGGTTTCGTCGCCCCAGGTTTCGCGTCCGGTCCGGTACAAAACGCTTTGTTCGGCTTCGGATTCCGACATTTCGAGGAGCATCGCGAGGGCGAGGCAGCCGAGCTGTTCCGTACCGAGGAGCGTCCGCTGGCTGGCGGCGTAATCGGCCTTCATTGCTTCGAAAACCCGCGCGAGCGTCTTCGTGTCGTCGAGCGCGCGGTGGGCCGCGCCGGTGTCCACGCCGAATTTCGCCGCGAGCGATTCGAGCGTGGCTTTTTTCGCGTCGGGATAGAGCCGGCGGGCGAGCGGAAGTGTGTCGAACAGCGGGTTGTCGAGCTTTTTGCCGCTTTCCCGAAGTCGCCGCATCAGGATCGGGAAGTCGAACCCGAGGCCGTTGTGGGCGACCAGCGTGTCGTCGCCCAGAAAATCGCGGAATTCGCCCGCGATGTCTGCGAAACCGGGCTGGGCGATGACCATTCCCGACGTGATTTTATGGACGGCGGCGGCGTCCGCCGAAATCGGGACAACCGGTTTGACGAGCGAGGAAAAGGTTTCGGTCGGCTGGCCGTCGCGCACCCGGACGGCGGCGACTTCGACCATGTCGTTGCGCTCGGTGTCGAGGTCGGTGGTTTCAATGTCAACGACGGTGTAATTCGGCAGAAACGGCGCAAGTTTCAGTCCCAGAAAGCCCTGCGCGATTTTCCAGAGCGTCGCGAACACCGACGGACGCGGCCCGCGTTCATTCGCCGGTACGCAATCCGGCGGGACTTCACGGCGTGCGCCGCTCCGTCCCGGGGCACCCAGCGCAAAATCCGGCATCGCCAGCACCGCCGAAAATTTCCGGCTTTCCGTTGCGCGCGCCTCGCCCGCCGAGTCGAGCGCGAGCAGGACGAGCGGTTCGGCGATCTTTTCCGTTTCGAGCGTCCGTTCGGACCGGATCGCGAATCCCGGCGCGTCGAGCAGGGTTTCAAGCAGGGCGACGGCGGCGCGTTCGATGACGGTGTCGCCCGCCGCGAGCACGAGCGTCCCGCCCCGGACGGCGAGCCGTTCGAACCACCGCGCGGCCATCTCGACCGGCGCGATACTTAAAGGATCGTTCAAATCCACTGACTGCTGACTACTGACTGCTGACTGCTCGGTGAGGTAGGTGTCTAAGGTTCGCGTCCACTCGGTTAATGAGCGGGGTGGTTGGCTTTCAAGCAGCGTTTTGGCGGTGGAAAGCGCTCCGGCGACGCGGCTGAGTTGGCGGCGTTCGGCGCGGTCGCTGTCGTTGGCGCGCAGGCGGGCGGAAAGTCCGGGGCGGAGCGTCGTATTTTTACTTCGGGCGGCGGTGTCCACGCGCAGGCGGGTCGGTTCGTCGCAGGTGGCGGCGAGAAATTCGGCGAACGACGGGTCGTCGTTCGGGTTCGCCAGTACTCTCATTAATAATAAGAGGCGACGGACGCGCGGTTCATCGAAGAGTGTGGCCCCGCGGACCACCTGGCACGGAATCCCGGCCTTCAAAAGCGTCCGCTCGAATTCCGCCCCGATGCTGTGCTGGCGGTACAAAACAGCCATTTCCGAAAACGGCACGCCCCGCCCCTGGGCGGCGCGGATGTCGCGGGCGACCCCGGCGGCCTCCTCGGCGTCGTCGGGGTAGATGTCGAGCCGGACGGGTTCGCCCTTGGCGTTGGCCGCCGTCGGCGTTTTGTCGAAGAGCCGGGGCGTCCGGCTGAGCAGACGGTTCGCCTGACTGACGATGCTGCCGCTGCACCGGTAATTTTCTTCGAGTTTGACGATGTCTTCTTCCGGATCGGCCAGAAAATCGGCGGTGAAGCGCGACACGTTGCGCGGATCAGCCCCACGCCACGCGAAAATCGACTGATCGTCGTCGGCGACGGCGAACACCGGGATGCGGACGTCCCGGTGGACGCCCGGCAGCGCGCCGAGGCAGATGAGTTTCAAAATTCGATATTGAACGGCGTCGGTGTCCTGAAATTCATCCACCAGTACGGCCTTGAACCGCGCCCGGACGGCGTCGAGGGCTTCCGGCGAGTCGAGCAGAAGCTGTTCGGCCAGTAAAAGAATGTCGTCGAAGTCGATCAGCGCGTTGCGACGAAGCGTCGCGCGGTAGGCGTCGAACGTCTCGACGAGCGATTCCGGCAGCGGTTCGCCCTCCGGTTCCTCGCTCAGCATGTGCTTGCTGAGGGCGGAAAGGATTCTTTTTTCATCGAATTCCGCCAGATTCGGCCGCACCCGCCGCAACACCGCCCGCTGACCCTTTTCATCCGTCACCGCGAAGTGCTTCGGCAGCCCGACCGCCGCGTGATGTTCGCGCAGCAGGCGGATGCAGAAAGCGTGAAACGTCCCGACCGACAGGTGCGCCGCCGCTTCGGGCAGCATCGTCCGCAGGCGCGCGCGCATTTCCTCGGTCGCCTTGTTGGTGTAGGTGACGGCGAGGATGTTTTCCGGCGCGATGCCGAGTTTTGAAATCAGGTGCGCGACGCGAAAGACGAGCGTCCGGGTTTTGCCCGTGCCGGGACCGGCGAGGACGAGCCGCGACGCGAGCGGGGCGGTGACGGCGATCTGCTGCGCCGGGCTGAGGCTGTCGGGAGTGAGTTCCATTGGAAAAGGTGTCGGGTTTCGGGTGTCGGGTTTCAGGTTCAACCCGGAAAAGGTGTCGGGTGTCGGGTTTCAGGTTCAATCCGAATGTGAGAAAGCCATCTATATAATCAGGACGGAATGAAATTGAAATGGGCTGACGGAGGTTTCGCCGGGACAGGTGGCTCGGCGACTTCGGATTAAACCTGAAACCCGACACCCGAGACCCGACACCTTTTCCATGCGCCGGACTTCGCGTAATCTCAGCCGGAGAAAACCGGAGACCGGCGGATTGTGGCCTACCTCAAACTCGAAAACACGTTGATCGACGGGCGGTACGAAGTGCGGCAGTGGCTCGCGAAAGGGAGCTACGCCGAGATTTTCGTCGCCCATGACCGGCATGACGGCCAGCAGGTCATCATCAAGGCGCTCAATCTCCGCCTTTCGAGCGAGATGGACGCCGAACTCGAACGCACCCTCATCGACAATTTTCAGGAAGAGGCGCGGATTCTCGACGTGGTCCGTCATCCCTGCGTGGTGCGGCGGCTCGGTCACGGCGAGGCGGTCGATCTCGCGGGGGTGACCTTTCCCTACCTCGTGATGGAATTTCTCGGCGGCGGCAATCTGGCGGCGTTCTGCAAGCGCAACGGTCCGCTGGACCTCGAACGGACGCTGTTCTACTTCCAGCAGGTCGTCGAGGGCCTTGCGCACGCGCATGCGAAGTCGGTCGTCCACCGCGATTTGAAACCGGCCAATTTACTGCTCTCGGAAACGTTCCAGACGATCAAGATTGGCGATTTCGGCGTGGCCACGGTCGGCGACGGCCAGACGCGGGTCGGGACCGACGTTTACGCCCCGCCCGAGCATCACCCGGATTTCGGCGCGGAAGTCACCGGACGCCAGCGGCTGACGCGCGCGGCGGATGTCTACGCGCTGGCGAAGACGATCTACGCCGTGATGACCGGCCAAACCCCGAAGGAATTCAGCGGCGCGCCGATTTCCGCGCTGCCGCCCGCGCTGGCGGCGACCAGTTACGGCAATCAGCTTCTCCGGGTTCTCAACAAGGCGACGGCCACGCTGGTCGAACACCGCTACCCGACGGTGGAAGAATTCTGGGAGGATTTTTCACGGCTCGCGGCGTGGCAGGACGTTGACGAAGCGACCCGCGTACGGGTGCGTCCGGCGAACAGCGCGCCCGTGGCCGAACCCGACAGCGCGCCGTCAGCCCCGAAATTTCATCCTCCGCATGCGTTCGAGCCGAATCCGCTCACGCCGGGAACGAAAGTGTTCGGGACGGAAATGCCCGCCGCCGCGCCCGACCGCGTGGTGATTCCGGTCCAGCCGCTCGCGGCTCCGGTGACGCCGCCCGCTCAGGCGACGGTTCCGAACATCACGCCGAGCGCGCCGATGCGGTCGGTCGTGACCGTTCCCGACATTCCGCCGCGCATCAACCTCGAACCGCCACCCGCCGGGCCGGTGATTCAATCTCCGCCGCCCGCCGCGACCCCGCCCGTCGTGCCCGTCCAGTCGCCGGTTCAACCGTCCGCCTCGGCCCCCGCGCCGCCCTCGCCGCTCGTCACCAAACTCATCGGCGCGGCGGTGTTTCTGTTCATCGTGGTCGGCTTTGTCGGCTCGATGGTCTTTCTCTACCGAACGGTCCGCAATCAGGCCCGGCAGGGCGGAGTCGTCCGTCCCGCCCCGACCACGCCCGCCGACCAGCTCGTCCCGCCGTTCCAGGCCATCGTGAAAAGCGGCGTGAACGTCCGTTCCGCGCCGAGCAGCCGCGACGACGGCAACAAGATCGGGACGCTCGACTCGGGCGTCGAGGTCGAAGTGCTGGAAGTTCAAAACGGCTACTACCGCATCCGTCCGAGCAAATGGCAGACGCGCAAATCGCCCGACATCACCGAGGGCTGGGCCTACGGGACGTTTTTTGAAGTGGCCGGACGTTAGAAGAATGCGGAATGCGGAATATCGAATGCGGAATGAAGTCTGTAAGGTTTTATTCCGCATTCGATATTCCGCATTCCGCATTTGTCTTTGATCCCTGCCTTTTTGCAACGTTTCTCTCCCTCCGGCGTGTTTGCCGGGAACCAATTTCAGAATTGCGAGTCTGGGGAACGCATTGAAAAGGTTTCAGGTCTCGGGTGTCGGGTTTCAGGTTCAAAACCTGGAGTGAATCGAACAAGCCGGATTGTGAGCTGGCAAGTAACTCATCACTCAAAACTCATCACTCAAAACTGGTTTTCACCTGAAACCCGACACCCGAGACCCGACACCTGTTCCGGAGGTTCCCGCCGTGATTCGTCGCTCCCGTCTGACTGCCGCCGCCGTACTTTTTACCTGTACCGGATTTCTTCCACTCCCGATTTTCGCCGCGCCGCCGGTGCCGACCGCTGCGGTCGCGCCCGAAAACGCGCTGGCGGACGCCGTTCAAAAAGCCATTTCGGAAAACACCGCCGTCGCGGACGCCGCCATCGCCCGCCTGCGCGCCGCCGGACCGGCGGGGTTGGACGCGCTGTTTGCCGCCTACGGCACGCAGGTCGAAGCGGCCGATGACGCCGATCCGATGTGGCCGCGCATCCGCCGTGCGATTGAAAAAACGGCGGCGCAACGTGACGCCCACGTCTCGAAACTCTTTTGGTACAAGGATTTGGAACAGGCGAAAGCCGCCGCGAAGGCGAGCGGAAAGCCGATTCTCTCGCTGCGGATGATGGGCCAGCTTGACGAGGAGTTCAGTTGCGCCAACAGCCGGTTCTTCCGGATTCTGCTCTACGCCAACGGCGATATTTCGAAGTTTCTGCGGGAAAACTACATCCTGCACTGGCGGTCGGTCCGGCCCGTGCCGAAGGTGACGATTGATTTCGGCGACGGTCGCAAGCTGGAACGGACGATCACCGGCAACAGCATTCATTATGTACTCGACGCCAACGGGCGGGTTCTCGACGCGCTGCCGGGACTCTACGCTCCGGAGCGGTTTCTCGCGGCCCTTCAGGATGCCGCTTACCAGAACACCGAACTCGCGGGAATGCCCCCGGAGGGTCGCGCCAGACTTTTACGGGCCAATTTTTCCACTACCGGTAGTCGCCTGCTCAGTGAATGGGAAGCGGAGGCCCGAAAGGTGGGGGTGACATTTTCTCCGGAAGACGCTTCGCGGACGCCGGTCCCGGAAGCCAAACCATCAACCGAGCCGGCTCCAGTGCCGACACCTGAGCCGGCCGTCGCCGTACCCGTGAATTCGAATAATGTGATCAACCTCCTCTCGCCGACCGCACTGAGCGCCAGTCGAATGGCGACGACCAAAAGCATTGTGGAAGTCGGAATTGTGCAACTCATGACCCCTCGTGAGGAACTCGAAACCCGGACTGATGCGGTAGCGTGGTCGAAAATTGCCGAAGGTTACCTTCCGAACGTCACGGTGGACGAATCCAGCCGTCGCCTGCTGCGCTGCAAGGTCGGATCCGCCTGCCCGACCGAGGCGGCGTTCGGAAACAGCATCGAAAGTTTCCGCCGGGCGATTGCCGAAGACACGGTTCGCAACGAATTCCTTCTCCGGACGAAAATTCTGGCCCGTCTGAAAGCCGCGCCGACCACGCCGGTCGAAACGCTGAACGAATGGGTTTACGCCGAGCTTTTCCTGACGCCGAGTTCCGATCCGTGGCTCGGTCTGCTGCCGAAGGACGCCGTCGTCGCGCTTGACGGCAACGGCATCGTCAGTCCGGCGGCTCCAACAAAACCCGCGCCGAAACCCGTGAAGGCTACCGTCAAACGCCGCGCGCCGCGTCGCTAGGAGAAATACGATGTCGAGACGATTCCCATTGCCAACGTTGCTGTCGCAGGTCCGCGTTGACTCGCCCTGCGGACAGGACTGGAACACGATGCACGGCAACGATCAGGTCCGGTTCTGCGACCACTGCGCGACGCGCGTTCACGACCTGTCGGAAATGACGGCGGAAGCCGCGATGAAACTGGTCGAGAAGTCGCAAGGTGAACTGTGCGTACGGTTTATCGAGAATCCGGACGGCTCGCCGATGATGAAAGATGCCCCCGCCGAACGACTGACGCCGGGCTTTCGCCTGCCGATACCGGGCCTTGCCGCCGGTGTTCTGACCGCTGCACTGACGCTCGGCGCGGGGGTAACGAAAGCCGATGCCCAATCCTCCGCCGCCATCGTCCGGGCCGACCGTCCGGTGGCTGACGGGCAGGATGAACCCCGCCCGCGCGTCAAGATGGGCAAGGTCGCGTGCGTTCCCCCGACCCGCCGCTGGATCGGTCACGACGACGGACGCGCGCGACTGGTCGAGGCGTTCGAGGAAGCCAATCCGGATGGCGATTTCGACGAGTTCTACGGTCAGGAACTCTTTGAAGCGGTCGAGGCCGAGGAACTCGACCGGGTTCAGGAACTTCTCGCCGCCGGTTTTTCGCCGAATCTGACGAATCGTTACGGCGACACGCCGCTGATCCTCGCCGCCGATCTCTATTTCGAGAATGGTGGCGAAGTCGTCGAAAAGCTGCTCAAGGCCGGGGCCGACCCGAGTCAGGCGAACCGGTTCGGCGTGACGCCCCTGATGTACGCCGTTCTCCGCGACTCGCAAACCGCCGAAATGCTCGTCAACGCGGGCGCGAACGTCAACGCGGCGGACGACAACGGACGGACGGCCCTGATGTACGCCGCGTTTGAAGGAAAATTCGATGATGTTCAAACGCTCATCCGCGCCGGGGCCGACGTGAACGCACGCGACACGGAAGGAAAAACGGTTCTCGGCTACGCCATCGCGCGCGGCGGCGCGGAGGAAGACGCCACCGGGAACTTCAAAAAAATCATGAAATCGCTCCGGAAGGCGGGCGCGGTCGAATAGGACGCCCGGCCCGAACGGACCGGGCTACCCGAAACCAAGCCTCGTAAACGAGGCTAAAATATTGATTCCATTTCTTTTCGCTCCGTTATGGCTTTTGAAAATTGTTCCGGTAATAACGACAGGTTGCCTCGGACAGGCGCGGATGCGCCGACAGGTAATAGCCCCACCCGTGAGGGTGGGGTGGCGTTGCGGCCAATTCCGGAGCGTCGAAGACGCGAAACAGGTGGTGTCGCCGCGTTGCGGCTCAGTGTTTTTCCCGTCGCCCACCCCACCCTCACGGGTGGAGCTATTTCCTGACGGCGCATCCGCGCCTTTTTTATGATCAGTTTCATTTGTCAATGACCATAACGAGGTTAAAGCATTGATTCCAATTCTTTTAGCCCCGTTTGCGGGGCTTGCGGGGAAACAGCCCGGTCCGTTCGGGCCGGGCGTGATGATCCGGCGGTTTTTATCAAGTCGTTGAATTTTAAAGAGAAATTTCTATGTCGAAGGTTGAAATCCCATCGGTTTTATCGCGGGTTCGGGTCTGGTCACCCTGCAATCAGGACTGGAACACGATGCGCGGCAACGACAAGGTTCGTTTCTGCGACCACTGCGCGAAACACGTTCACGATCTTTCGGAAATGACGCCGGAAGCCGCCCTCGAACTGGTCGAGCGGTCGGAGGGCCGGTTGTGCGTCCGCTACATTCCAAATCCCGACGGTTCGCCGCATATAAAAGATGATGTCGAGCCGCTGACGGGCGGTTTCCGGATGCCAAAACTTCGGCTGGCTGCCGGGGTGCTGGCCGCCGCGCTGACCGGCGGAATGGCTTCGGCGGGGACGATCCCCGCGCCACCGGACGCCGTCGTTTCTTCGCTCGCGCGCCCGGTGCATCCGGGGACCGGGCTGGTCGATCTGACGGTGACGGTCGCGCCGAACATCTGCTACGTCAACCTTCCCGCCAAACTCGTCAGCGAGGAAACCGGCGAAACGTGGCGCACGGTGAGCAATTCCGACGGACACATCCGGTTTGCCGACGTGCCGTTCGGGAAATATCGCGTGGAAATCAAGACCGCCCTGTTCGGTACGGAACTGCGCTTCGAAATTGCCGAGGCGGTTCGGGAACTCAAGGTGGATATCGGTTTCCATCAGGGAATCATGGGCGGTGTTTCGCTGCGCGACGTGATGGAATCCTGGGAATGGGTTTGCCGGCACAGCCAGCGCGCGGCGGAATCTCCACGGAATGCAATCGTTTACGCCGATTGGAACGCGACGCTGGCGGAGGCGGAATTCGAACGCGCCGTCGCGGTGGAGGACCTCGAAAAAGTCCGGGCGATGTTGAAAAACGGTTTCGACCTCAATCGCCGGTCCTCGGACGATCCGTTCATTCACCGGCTGACGCGCCAGCTTTCGAACCAGCCGACCGGACGGACGGAAGAACTCATGGCCGCGCTGGCCGCCGCCGGAGCGGATTTCAACGCCGCGAACCGATTTGGGGTGACGCCCCTGATGTACGCCGTTCTCGCCGGCCCCGGTCAGGTGAAGACGCTGCTCGCCGCCGGTGCGAACGTGAACGCGGCGGACGATAACGGGCGCACGCCGCTGATGCTCGCGGCCTACGAAGGAAAGCTTGATGTGGTCAAGCTGCTCGTTCAGGCCGGGGCGGACGTAAACGCCCGCGACGCGAAGGGGAAAACGGCGCTCGGCTACGCTCAAATGGGCAAACCGAACGATAAATCTTCCAGCCGCAACCGTTTGGCGCGGCTTTTGAAAAAAACGGCGTTTCCGAAATAAAAGGTGAGCGGGATGGCGAAGTTTGAAATTCCGTCGGTTTTATCGCGGGTACGGGTGAAATCGCCCTGTTCGCAGGACTGGAACACGATGCGCGGCAACGACCAGGTGCGGTTCTGCGACCACTGCGCGAAACACGTCCACAATCTTTCGGAAATGACGCCGGAAGCCGCGCTCGAACTGGTTGAACAGTCGGAAGGCCGGTTGTGCGTCCGGTTCGCGCCGGATACCACCGAAGCACCGACGTTCAAATCCCAAATGGAATCCGGAGTGGGCGGATTCAGACTCCCGACATTGCGTGTTGCCGCCGGAGTGCTCGTTGCGGCCTTGTCCGGAGGAGTCGCCTCCGCCGGGACCGTTCCGGTTCAAACGCCGAGCGTTTTAACTCCGGTCCGCCCAATCATGCCGACTTCCGGAATGGGCGCGATTGATCTGGTCGTGACGTTCGCCCCGAACATTCGCTATGTCAACCTGCCCGCCAAACTCGTCAACGAGAAAACCGGCGAGACGATGCAGGCCGTCAGCGATCCGGATGGTCACATCCGGTTCACCGACGTACCTTTTGGGGTGTATTTCTGCGAAATCAAAACGGCCCTGTTCAGCACGGAAATACGTTTTGAAGTTTTCGAAGAAGCAGTCCGGGAACTCAAAGAGGACGTCGGTTTCAACATTATGGGTCAGGTGAGCATTTCGTCGATTCGGTTGGAGTCGGAGGAATGGGTCAATCATTCTCAGCAACGGGCGGCGGAATCCGTAAACAAGGGAATCGTTTACGCCGACATCAATCTCAAGCTGGCCGAACTGGAACTGGAACGGGCGGTCGCGACCGAGGATGTTAAAAAGGCCCAAGCCGTTCTTGAGCAAGGGTTTGACCTGACCCGCCGGACGTCGCGTTTCGACGACCCGTACCTTCATCGGCTCCTTCAAAGGCTTCCGGAAAAGCCCACTCGAAAAACTGACCGGCTCCTGGAACGGCTGGCCGCCGCCGGAGCGGATTTCAATGCGACGAACCGATTCGGCGTGACGGCCCTGATGACGGCCGCGCTCGGAAGCGCCGGTCGGTCGGGCGCGCTCATCCGCGCGGGCGCGAATGTCAACGCGGCGGACGACAACGGACGCACCGCGCTCATGTTTGCGGTCTTCAATGGCGAAGCCGACGTCGTGGAACTGCTTGTCCGTGCCGGAGCGAATGTCAACGCCCGCGATACACAAGGGCAATCCGTATCGAGCTATCTGCGGCCCGGGGCCGATTCCTATGCCCGCGAGGTGAAGGGTTGGGGAGACCGGCTGGTGGGCGACGATTTGAAGCATCGCAAGCGGATACTCAATATTTTGAAGCACGCCGGAGCAGTGGAATAGAAGGGAGCGGCCATGTCGAAACTCGAAATTCCGTCGTTGCTGTCGCGGGTGCGGGTCAAATCGCCCTGTTCGCAGGACTGGAACACGATGCGCGGCAACGATCAGGTCCGGTTCTGCGACCACTGCGCGAAAAATGTCCACAATCTTTCGGAAATGACGCCGGAAGCCGCGCTCGAACTGGTCGAGCAATCGGAAGGTCGGTTGTGCGTTCGCTTCATTCCCAATCCCGACGGCTCGCCGCATATAAAAGATGATGTCGAGCCGCTGACGGGCGGTTTCCGGATGCCGAACCTGCGCCTCGCCGCCGGAGTGCTTTCCGCCGCGCTGACGTTCGGCGTGATTCCGGCGCAAGCCGCTGCTCAACCCGTGACCATTCAGAAAAAAGCGGAGCAACCGGGGGCGTCAGGCGTCGGAACGCTGGTTCTGAAGACGCTGGATGACTCGGGCAAACCTTGTTCCGGAGTAAAGGTTGAGATTCGAAACCGGCGGACGGACGAGAAATTCGAAGCCGTGGCCGATGAAGCCGGGGAAGTACGCTTCGAGGGCATTCCGGCGGGGTTTTATGAAGTCGAGCAGGCCGGTTTCAAGGAATCCCTGGCCGCGAAACCGTTTCTGACCGTCGAGGTCGGAGCGAATGAAATCGCCACCGCCCCTCTCGCGCTTCAGTTCGTCCCGATTGAAGGAGTGATTACCATCGAATCACCCACAAGAATCTGGCTGGACCATCAATCCGAACGAAAAGAAATCCAGGACGCTTTTGACAAGGACAATCCTGAGACGGATTTCGACGAATTTCCCGGCAGCGAACTTTTCGAGGCCTCGGTTGAAAACGAGATCGGACCGCTTCAGGAAATGCTCGCCAGAGGGGGCAACCCGAATCTTCAAAACCGGGTCGGCGACACGCTCCTGATGAAAGCCGTCGAAAACGGAAATGAGAACGCGGGAGACATGGTCGAAGTCATTCTCGACGCAAAGGCCGACGTCAATCTTTCCAATCGGTTCGGGGTGACGCCGCTGATGTGCGCCGCCCTGCAAAACGCCCAACTGGTCGGCCAGTTCATCGACGCGGACGCCAACGTCAATGCGGCGGACGACAACGGGCGCACAGCTTTGATGTACGCCGCATTTGACGGAAAGCTGGACGTGGTTCGGCTGCTCGTCCGTTCCGGCGCGGATGTGAATGCCCGCGACGCGAAGGGCCAGTCGGTGCTGAGCTACGCGTTGGCGGACGGCGATCTGGATGAACGCAAAAAATTGATTCAATTGCTCAAAAAGGCGGGCGCGGTGGAATGACGCTTCCGGGCGTGGCACATTTCGGGCAGCCATTCCGACCTTGTTGCCTTTGACCGACCGCCGCCGATGCTCACGCCCGCCACGCCGCTGCTCGAACTTCATCAGTACGTCCCGCGCGTCGGGCCGAAAACGGCGCTGAAACTCGCCACCGAACTGGCCGAAGCCGTCGGACTCGCCTCGGCGGAAGCCGCCACGGTCGAGGATCTCCTTTACTATCTGCCATTTCGCTACGAAGACCGCTCGCACCTGCCGGTCGTCGCCGACCTCGTTGACGGTGTGAAGGCCGCCGTCGAAGTTGAAATCCGGTCGCCCGCGAACTACCCGATCAAGTCGAAATCGGGGCGTCCGCTGTCGATTTTCGAGTTCATGGGACGCGACACGACGGGGCAGATTCGGGCGTACTGGTGGAATCAGCCCTACCTCACGAACGTGATGAAGGCGGGGCACCGGGTCGTACTGTTCGGCGAGTGGAAGTTTTCGAATAAAAACCAGTGCCACCAGATTGAAAACCCCGAATATGAAGTGCTGGCCGACACGGACGAAGCCGATTCCGACGACGCGCCGACCATCCACACAGGCCGTCGCGTGCCGATTTACCGCAAATTCGGGAGTTTTCGGACGCGCGCGCTGCGTTCGCTGATGTTCCGCCTGCTCGAACGGCTCGAAGGCGTGGCCGACGACGCGCTCCCGCCCGATCTCGTCGCCCGGTTCAACCTGCCGTCGAAACTCGACGCTTTCCGGCGCGTTCATTTTCCGGATCAGGAAACCGATTTCGCCGACTGCCTGCGCGGACGCTCGCCCGCCCACGCGCGACTCGCGCTGGAAGAGTTTTATTTGCTGTCACTTGCAATGCTCGACCGGCGCGCCCGGCGGACGGCGGAGGGCAAGGCCCCGATGGAAGTCACCGACCGCATCCGGGGAGCGGTCAAGGGCGTGCTGCCGTTCAAGCCGACCGAGGCGCAGAAACGGGTCATCCGCGAAATCGTCGCCGACCTGACCGGGCCGCGTCCGATGACCCGGCTTCTGCAAGGCGATGTCGGCGCGGGAAAAACCGTCATCGCGCTCCAGGCGATGATTGTCGCGGTTGAAAACGGCTGGCAGGTGGCATTGATGGCCCCGACCGAAATCCTCGTCGAGCAGCACGCGCTCAACCTCGCGCGGTGGCTGCGCGACACGCCCTACCGGGTGGGAAGCCTGACCGGCAGTCTGAAGGCGAGCGAAAAACGGGCCGTCCGGGCGGCGATCGCGGCGGGCGAACTCGATGTGGTGGTCGGTACGCAGGCGCTGATTCAGGAAAGTACCGAATTTTCCCGGCTCGGCCTGGTCGTCATCGACGAACAGCACCGTTTCGGCGTGATGCAGCGGGAAACGCTGGTGCGGCAGGGCGTCCGCCCCGATGTTTTGGTCATGACCGCGACGCCGATTCCGCGCAGTCTCGCCATGTCGATCTACGGCGATCTGGAAGTTTCAATTCTCGATGAACTTCCGCCGGGCCGGACGCCCGTCACGACCGCGATGCGGGGCGCGGCGGACCGCGCGAAAGTCCACGAGTTCATCCGCAAGGAATGCGCGGCGGGCCGTCAGGCGTACATCGTGTTTCCGCTCGTCGAGGAATCCGAGAAATCCGACCTGACCGCCGCCGTCACTGCCGCCGAGGAACTTCAGAAAAACGTCTTTCAAAACCTCCGCGTCGGCCTGCTTCACGGCAAGATGAAGCCCGCCGAAAAGGAGGCCGCGATGGCGGCGTTCGCGGCGGGCGAGACGCAAGTGCTTGTTTCCACGACGGTTATTGAAGTCGGCATCGACGTGCCGAACGCTTCGGTGATGGTCATCGAGCATCCGGAACGCTTCGGCCTTGCCCAGCTTCACCAGCTTCGGGGCCGCATCGGACGCGGCGCGGCGAAGTCGTACTGCATTCTCATGACGACGAAAAAGCTCGCCGACGACAGCCTCGCCCGGCTGAATCTCTTTTGTGAAACCGGTGACGGCTTCGTCATTGCCGAAAAGGACCTCGAATGGCGCGGCCCCGGCGAACTGCTCGGTACGCGGCAGTCCGGCATTCCGCTCTTTCGCGTCGGCAACATCCTGCGCGACCGCGACTGGCTCGAAGTCGCCCGCGATTTCGCGACCCGCGCGATGAACACCGAACGCAATTCGCGCGAAACCGTCCGCCGCCTCGACCTCGCCCGGACGGCGTTTCCGTCGGAGAGCCTGGGAGTTTAAAAGTCTGGAGTCTGGACTGAAAAGTCTGGAGTCTGGAGTCGAGAGTCGGGAGTCTAAAAAGCAAGACAAGGAGACTGGGAGGCAAGGAGAAAAACGCTTGACGGAAGATTTTCCGAAGGAACGTTCCTTGTCTCTTTGTCTCCTTGTCTCCTTGTCTTTCAGTCTGAAGCCAGGAAGTCCGGATTTGACTCCAGACTCTCGACTCCAGACTCCAGACTTCTTCTCCAGGCTTTTTTCACAGCGCGGGCAGCAGCACCGTGAACGTCGTTCCGACGCCGACCTGGCTGCGGACGGAAATGCTGCCTTCGTGGGCGGCGATGACACGCTTGACGATGGCAAGGCCGAGGCCGACGCCGAGTTGGCGGCTGCGGGTTGTTCCTTGTCGGTAGGGATCGAAAACGTAGGGCAGTTCGGCGGGCGGGATACCCTCGCCGGTATCAGTGACGGAGATTTCAACGAACGTGATGCCGGCTTCGACGCCGCTGCCGGTGACGGTCCGCGCGCTGACGGTGATGCGTCCGCCGGCATCGGTGAACTTGAGGGCGTTGGAGAGCAGGTTTGAAAGGACGCGGTCGAGTTTTTGAACGTCGCCCGCGATGGGCGGAAGGGAATCGGCGACTTCGAGTTCCACGCTCAGGCCGGTTTTCACCCCCGCGAGCCGGGCCGCGTTGCAGGCGCGCGTGAGCAACGGGTGCAGATCGAGCCGGTCGCGGCTGAGGAGGACCTGATCCGATTCCGTCCGATAGATTTCGAGCAGGTCGTTGATGAGCGTGATGGTTCCGTCCAGCGTGGCGTGGACGTGCTGAACCAGTTCGGCTTTCTGGGGGTCGGTTTTGAGGCTTTCCGGTGGCTGGATGACCTCGCAGGCGTTGAGGACGGCCGACAGCGGCGATTTCAGGTCATGAACGAGCATGGCCGTGAAGTCGGCCTTGATACGGTCCAGTTCCCGCAGTTTGAGGTTGGCTTCCTCCAGTTCGGCTTTCTGGCGTTCAACTTCAAGACGCGCGGCTTCGCGTTCCTGAAGCACTTCCTGAAGTTCATTGTTGCGGATGAGCGAAATCTCCATCCGCTCCTCGCGCAGCGCCGATTCATGTTCGGCCTCGGCCTTTTCGCGCCGGAGCGCGTCGATGCGTTCGACCAGCGCGAGCGAAAAGAACATCGTCTGGATGGCCATGCCGCCGTGGACGAAATACTGGGTGACGAACGTGTAGGGCGCGAACCCGGCCAGCCGGAGAATGATGACCAGCCCGCTCATCAGCAGCGGAACCCACGCGAAAATGAACAGCAGCGCCGGACGGTACCCGGCGCGAAGGGCATCCACGGGGGCGAGGACGCCGAGAACAATCCCGACCAGCGTCAGCGCCGCCGTGGCCTGAATCAGCGGACGCGGGGGAAGAATCAGGAATCCGACCGCCAGGGCGAAAAAGCACCGGGTCAGCCATCTGGCCGCCACGTCGAGGCGACGGGAGTATTTTTCGAGCGAGAGGAATTCCCGGACGAACAATCCGGCGAGCGCCGAGGCGAGGTTGATGAAGACGTTGCGCGGAATCTGTCCCGGAACGGCGGCGTTCCCCCAGAGAAATTCCTGCGCCAGCCCGTCAATCGACGCCTGAAACAGCCCGAGACAGAGGACGAATCCCAGAAAGTAGAGAAAGCTCCGGTCGCGCGTGCCGAGAAACGAGATGCCGTTGTAGAGAAACAGCATCAGGAGCAGGCCGTAATAGACGCCGAGAAAGCCGTATTCGCGGCGGTCCTTGAGCGCGTGGGCGGCAGGCTCCCAGAGAATCGCCGAGAAGGTGAGCGACCCGGACGTGCGGACGCGCAGGTAGAACGTCCGCGTCGCGCCGGCGGGAACCCGGATGGGAAACACGAGATGCCGGTGCGGAACGACCCGGTCGGAAAAGGCGAGCGCGTCGCCCGCCATCAGAATGGTGAATTTGCCCTGTTCTTCGTCGGAAGGCTGGAAAAAGGCGACTTCTCCCAGAATCGGGAAGGGAACTTCAAGGAATCGCTTGAGATCGCGCGTTCCGGTGTTGGTCGCCGTGAACCGGAACCAGTACGTCGAGGCCGAATACCCCGCGTTGAGCGTTTCGCGGTTGAGTGGAAGAAATGTTTCGGAAAATGCCGGTCGGCTGACATCGTCGATGGTCAGACGGCCACCGGAATCCTCGATGAAGCCGAGGTGCGTCCCGAGCGGCAGCCGGGAATGCGCCGTATCGAGGGAAACGGCCGATTGCGCCGGGACTGACTGACTCAGCCCCAGTAGCAGCAGACAGAGCAGCAGGTGAAATCCGATGGATTTCATAGACATTGTGATTGGTGAATGTGCGGGATTCACTGGACGGCCGAAAAGCAATGCTGGAAAAGTAGCACCGTCGGCAAGGGAAGGAAACCCGTTTCAAAGTCGTGAGTCTGGAGTCGTGAGTCTGGAGTCCGGACTGCCTTATTCGGACGCCCGACGCCGGGGATCCGAAATCAGTCCGTGAAAGATTGAGACCGTTTGTATTGGCTTCGGCCGCGCGGTGAATTTCAAACCAGTCGTACGATGTACCAATCTTGTAAGGTCTGATTTAGACTCCGTTTTCCCTGAAGTCTGGACTCCAGACTCTCGACTCCAGACTCCAGACTGCTTCTTCCTATGACTGAAACCGTTTTAATCGTGGATGACGAGCGCGGGATTCGCGAATCGCTGCGCGGCGTACTGGAAGACGAAGGCTTCGCCGTCGAAAAGGCCGAAAACGGCGAGACGGCGCTGCGAATGCTCGAAACGGCGACGGTCCACTGCGTTCTGCTCGACATCTGGATGCCGAACGGTACGCTCGACGGCATCGCCACGCTTGAACGCATCCGTGAACGACGGCCCGAACTGCCGGTCGTGATGATTTCCGGCCACGGCACGATTGATACCGCCGTCCGCGCATTGCGGCTCGGCGCGTCGGACTTCATCGAAAAACCGCTTCACATTGAAAAGACGCTCGCCGCCGTCCGGCGCGCCATCGAGTCGCATCGGGCGGCGCTGGCCGCGCTGCCGACGCTGGTGGACGGCGCGTTCCGCATCATCGGCGAAAGCGTGCCGATGCGGGCGTTGCGGCAGCAGATCGCGCTCGCCGCGCCGACCGACGGGCGGGTGCTCATCTACGGCGAGTCGGGGACCGGCAAGGAACTCGTCGCAAACGCCCTCCACGAAAATTCGAAGCGCGCCGCCGGACCTTTCGTCGCGCTCAACTGCGCCGCCGTACCGGAAGACCTCATCGAGTCGGAACTGTTCGGTCACGTCAAGGGCGCGTTCACCGGTGCCACCGGCGCGCGGCGCGGGAAGTTCGAACAGGCCGACGGCGGTACGCTTTTTCTGGATGAAGTCGGCGACATGAGCCTGCGGATGCAGGCGAAACTGCTGCGCGCGCTCGAAACCCTGACGATTGAACCGGTTGGCGGCGACGCGCCGGTGCAGGTGGACGTCCGGGTCATCGCCGCGACGAACAAGCGGCTGGACGAGGAAATCGACCGCGCCTCGTTCCGGGCCGACCTGTTTTACCGGCTGAATGTCGTTCCGTTTCAGATTCCGCCGTTGCGCGAGCATCTGGAGGACATTCCGGCACTGGTCGCGCACTTTGCGCGGGAGTTCAGCGAAAAGTACGAACGCGCCCTGCCGGCTTTCACCCAAACGGCCATGGAAAAGATGGCCTGTCACGAATGGCCGGGGAATGTCCGCGAGCTGCGCAATGTCATCGAACGCATCGTGATCATGGTGCAGCGCGACGCCATCGACGGAGACGACCTGCCGTTCACCGCGGCGGACGCGCCGCTCTGGTCGAGTTTTCGGTTCGATTCATTCAAGGAAGGCAGCGAGGCATATGAGCGGGAATTCATCCGCCGCAAGCTCGCCGAACACAACGGAAACGTCGCGCAGGCCGCCGAGGCGATGGACATGGACCGCAGCCACCTCTACCGCCGGATGAAGGCGCTCGGCGTGTCGCCGCGCGGATGAAAAAAGTCTGGAGTCTGGACTGAACAGTCTGGAGTCTGGAGTCAAGAGTCTGGAGTCCGGCAAAAAGTGCTTGACCGGTCAAGGCCCAACTCGAACGTTCGTTCATCGTTTTCTTGACTCCAGACTCTCGACTTCAGACTCCAGACTGTGTCCGCGTTCCGCGCGAAACGCTTCTTCCTCGGCGGGAGTTTTGAAGGTCCGTACGCCCGGTCGTCGGGTGACTTCGCGCAGGATGGCGACGAGTTCGCGGTCGGAACGCCGGGCGGCGGCCATTTCCTCGCGGCGGCGTTCAAACGCGCGTTTTCGCCGCGCCCACGCCTGAGATATGGCGCGCCGGTGGACCGTCTTCCCCCCGGCGATGGCGACGAGCCAAATCAGCCCGAGCATCAACCAGTGCATCGTCCACCAGCGCGTGTCATGAAGATGTATCCAGTGCATGAGGATTCTATTCCGCATGGCGACGGTTTCGACCTCGGATCGGGTGAATTTTTTCCCGATGGTCGCGCTCATCTGGTGAAAAACGAGGCTTTCCGGCTCGTAGCGTGATTCCCATCCGCGCTTCCACGCCCGGTAGCACAACTCCACGTCCTCCCAGTAAAACGGGGCGAGCAGTTCCTCGAAGCCCCCGAGCGCGAGGAGTTTTTCCCGGTCGAACGCCGAATAGCCGCCGCTCGCCGTCATGGTCGGCAGTTCACCCCGCGCGGACCGGTCGTAGTCGGGCAACACATCGTAATTCGCGAACACCTTCCAGAATCCGCGAACCACTTCGCCGAGACGTCCGGCGCCGTCGATGACCTCGCCGCCGAGCCGCAGCGCGCGGCAGGAAACGGCGAACACGTTCGGGTCGGAGAAGTGGGCGACGAGCGGCGCGAGCGCGTCGGGAGTGGTTTCGATGTCGTTGTTGAGCAGCCAGACGACCGGGTGGCGCGCTTCGCGAAACCCGATGTTGCAGTTCGGCGCAAAGCCCCGGTTGACCGCCTGCGACAGCAACCGCACTTCGGGAAACGCCTGTTCGGCCAGCCATTCGGCGGTGTCGTCCCCGCCGCCGTCGTCCACCACGAGAATTTCGACCGGCGCGCCGGTTTCGCCAGCGTAGCGGCGGCAGGTTTCGACGACGGACGGCAGAAACCGTTCGAGCAGGTGGCGTCCCCGGTAGGTCGGAATGACCACGCTGACGCCGGGATGGGCGGATTCGGTCGGCACGGGCGAGACAGAAACGGCGAAAGTTCGGTAGAGTCGCAATCCGTCATCTTGTTCATGAGGATTGAAGTACCGGCTATGTCACAAACCGAAGCGGAAATCAAAATTCCCGGCCCGGACGTCCCCACCCTGACCGCCCGCCTGACCGACGCGGGTTTTGCCCTCGCGCCGCTGCGGGCGCGGCATTTCGAGGACAATCGCCTGTTCGACACGCCCGACCGGACGCTTTCCGGACGCGGACAGGCGCTGCGCCTGCGCGAAACCGACGGCGTGACGACGATGACCTACAAGGGCAAACCGAAGGACCTTTCGGAAACGACCGTGAAGGTCCGCGAGGAACTCGAACTGACCATTGAAAACGCCGACACGATGGCGGCAATCCTCGACCGGCTAGGATTCGTGCCGATGTTTCGCTATCAGAAATACCGGACGGTGCTTGAAGTGACCCACGCCGAACTGGGATTGACGCTTCACGCGATGTTCGACGAGACGCCGATTGGCTGTTTTCTGGAACTTGAAGGAGACGAATTGGATCTGACCGTGGCAATGCGCCGATTGAACCTCGGTCCGGACGACTATCTGACGAGTTCCTACCCGCGCCTTCAGGCCGAACGCTGTGCCGCCGAGGGGCGTCCGCTGGCGGACATGGTTTTCGCGTAAACGTCAGGCCCGCGCGCCGGTCACGGTTGGCGGGGGAATTTCATTTTCACGCCAGCCTATGGCTCGCGCCATAGGCTAAGGGTATGCCGTCGCCTCCGGCGACTGACCAAGTGACTGCTGACTACTAACTGCTAACTGCTAACTGCTGACTACTAACTGCTGACTACTAACTGCTGACTGCTGACTGCTGGCCACTGGCTACTGTTCCTGCCGTTCAAGCGTGGTGTCGGCGGCGATGCGCGCCCCGTCCGGGCGGATGGCGAGCGCGGGCGCGGCGTACACCAGATCGCCCCGCCGCAGATCGTGGAAAACATCGTTCGCGTCGGAGCGGTCGCGCTTCAGCCGGACGAGCGGGCCGCAGCGCGCGTCGCCGCAGGCGAGCATTTTTTCCCGTCCCTTTTCCCGAATCCGGTCGCCGACGATGCGCCACGCATCGCGCTCGCCGCGCGCGTCCGATGCCCGCAGGCCGTCGCGCCGGAGCGCAAGCCAGGAAAAGTTCAACAGGCGGCTGTTGAGTTTCGTCAGTTCGTCGAGTTGCGCCACAAGCGGCGGCGGCGACCAGACGAATCCGACGTGACACCAGTCGCGTTCAGGGCAGTCAGTCAGCATCCGGCACGGGCCGTCGGCGGTGCAGGGCGCAAAAACATTCACCGTCGGATCGGCGACGAGCAGCGCGTCGCGCATTGCCATCAGGTCGCGGGCGACGCCATGCAGCGCCGGTTCGAGCAGCAGCGCTGTCCCGTCAGGCGCCAGAAATCGGTCGAGAATCCGCCTGACCCACGCGGCGTTGGCCTCCGGAACGGACGACTTGATTAAAACGACCTCGTTCACCACGTTCGCGAACCAGATGAAATCGGCCGTCCCGAAGTCTGGATAGTGCATCGCGGCGGCCACGTCGCCGACGTGCGTATGAATGTCGAGGACGACCGGCTGACCGTTGGCCGCGAGGTCCGCCGCCGCGAGTTTCAATAGCCGGGCGGCATCCTGTACCGCCGCCGCCGACTGATCCACCAGTCCGACGCGCAGGACGAACGGTTCGCCCGCGCGGCATTCGGCGAGAAAGCCGAGCGTGGCGAGGGAGGCCGTCCCGCAGCCGCACCCGACGTCGAGAACGGCGAAATCGGTCCGCAGAGCAAGTTTTTTTCCGTACTCGGGATGCGCGGCGAGTTCGTCCATGATCCGCCACGCCTTTTCGAGATTGCGCGGCATGAAATAGAGCAGGTAGGCGAGTCGCGTCGGGTCACGCCAGTAATCGCCGTCGAAGCGTTCGCGCTCGCGCGTGAAGTTTTCGGAAAGTGTGACGACGGCCTGCGCGACGGGCGCGAGGAAGCGGCGTCCGACGTCGCCCGCGGCGTACTGCGCGGCGGCTTCGGAACCGAGAAAGGCGGAAACGCAGATGGATTCGAGGGAGGGAAGGAACACGGGAAAAGTCTGGAGTCGAAAGTCTGGAGTCGAGAGTCTGCAAACCTCTGGCCTGACCGTGTTTCTGTCAAGCGATTTTTCAAATCCCCGGTTTTGACTCCAGACGCTCGACTCCAGACTCCAGACTATTTCTTGACCAGCACAATCGGCGTCTGCTCCGCGCCGCCGATCTGGCCAAAGAACCGGCGTACGCTGCCGTAGCTTTCCGCCGGAATGACCGCCGGGATGAGTTTGAGTTTGCGGGTGACCACGACTTCGCGGTCTTTCGCCTCGCACTTCATCGAGTAGGTGCCGTAGGCCGATTCGAGCGAAACCGGTTCGGGTATTTCATCCACCTCGAAGCCCGCCGGAATCTTGAAACGGAAAATTTCGGTATAGGCTTCGGCGTCGATTTCGATCGGCGTCCGGCGGTTTGGCTGGGCAACCGAAACCTGCGCCCGGCGAGGGATGAGCGACGGGCTGATCATCATCAGCCGACCCTGCATCAGTGGTGCGTAGTTTGGAACGGCGAGATCGACTTCGAGCGTGAAACGGCCCTGATCGCGCTGGTCCTTGACCATCACGCCCCCGATCTGGAGACCCGTTGCCGAACGGGTCAGCCACCGATTGACGTACTTCTGGAAATCGGCCGCCGACAGCGACTTGTGCAGGCCGCGGAAGCGCGAACCCATCTGACCGGTCATTTCGTTGCTCATCTTGGCTTTGACCGAGCCGTCGGGCAGCACTTCGGCTTCGAGCATCACGTTGTCGAGGTTCGATTCCGGCGGATTCTGCGGAACCTGTATCAGGTCGCCATCCTTGCCGGCGATGACCAGCGCGAAGCTGCCCTGTTCATCTTCCGGCAGGTCGCCGATTGGCGTGAACGGATCGGTCGGGTCGAAAAAGAGCAGCCGCCCAAGTTTCGGATGCTTGACGACCATCGGCGACTGAACCGAATCGCCGACCTGAATCGCGATAATGCAGTGGTTGAACTGCTGGGGCGAGGCCCATTCCTTCCGGACGAACGCCCGGTCCCCCGAGTAAATGCTCACGAGGTAGGAATTGACCCCGATGGTCTTGAGCATCGCGCGCATGAGGTTGGCCTTGTCCTTGCAGTCGCCGTAGGACTTTTCAAAGACCTGACCCGCCGCGTGCGGGCGATACCCGCCGCCCTTCCTGATGTTGGTCTGAATCGAGATGTAGTTGACGCCCTGAACATAGCGGCCGATGGCGGAAAGTCGGGCGAACTCGTCGTTGACGCCCGCCGTCAGTTCCCGCGCCTTGGTCGTGAGCGGCTGCGTCGGCGCGGCCTGACTGTCGCTCAGACCGTACAGCCAGTCGGAAACCTCCGGCCATGACCCGAATGACTGGCCCTCGCCGGCTTTGGCCCCGGCGGCGGGGAAATAGCCGACCGCCACCCGCGGCGCGAGCGTGGTTTTGGCCGGCTGGTCCGGTTCGGGATAAATCGGACCGAGTTCGCGCAGTTCCCAGGTGTAGCTGCTGCCCGAAACGGTCGGCTCGATTTTGGCATGGTTGAAGGTCAGTCCCTCGGCCCGCCAGCCGGTCGGCAGGGTCAGCGAAAACCGCGACACCAGAACCGGAATGTCCACCTGAAAACTGTGGATGAACTGGGTGAAGACCGACCGCTCCTCGGTCACCGCCTCGAACCCGAACACCATTCCGGCGTCCACCTCGTCCTCGGCGACGATCAGTTTCATGCGGCCTTCGGCGTAAACGTCGTTGTCGGTCAGCGCGACATCGGCGATTTCGTCCTTGTTGAATTTCCGGACACCGTTCGGGCGAATGACCCAGGCCTTGAAATCCTTGACCTTGATGCTGTCGTCCGACCGGTAGTACGCGCGGGCGAAGGCTTCCTCGCGGCCTTCGCGGGTAAGGATGCGCACGGCGTATTGCTGAACCGTGACGACCTTGCCGTCGTCGGTGACCGTCACCCGTTCGTCGTCGAGCAGCACGACGGCGGGAACGTCCTTGGGATAGGTCGGCGTCGTGGCGGTGGCGACCTGACGCAGCCAGGCCGGGGCGTCATCCCCGGCGAAGGCTGCGCCGGTCGCGGCCAGCAAAAACGTAATGACGAGCAGAAAGCGTTTCGTCATGGGGCTGCCTTTCACTTCACCTTGAGGGTGATGGCGTGTTCGTCCTGCTTGTGAACTTCACCGAAGATCGTCCGCAGGACCGAGTAGGTGGACGTCGGGAACAGCATGATCTCGTTGGTTTTCCCGAAATGGAACTGCCGCTGGTAGACGATGGCCCGGGACTTCTGGTCGAAGGACGCCTTCGCGGCGTAGTTGCCGTAGTCGCCGCTAATCGGGAAGGACGCCGGAGACTCGGCGTTGTCGAGGTCGAAGCCTTCGGGAATCGAGATTGCAACGTCGTCGTCTTCCGACCACGGGTACTCGAAATAGATCGGGTTCTGCCGCCGCTCGTCGGCGAACATGGCCGCCACGCCGTACTGGAAGAACGACACCGGTATGAACAGCCGTTTCCCGGTCCGCTTGGCGTAGCCGGGAACCCGGACATGGCAGGAAACGGTCAGCGGTTTGGTGGCGTCGTCGAAGTTCTCGATCTTGAGGTCGGTCACTTCCGCGCCCATCCGGCTGCGGACCTCGGATTCAAAGTACTTCTCGCGCGCCGCCTGGGCTTCATCGTCGAGCGCCTCGCGCCGGGAGCGTGCGAGGTGCCCGGTGTATTCCACCCGCATGTCGCCTTCGAGCATGCCGCTTTCATCCAGCTTGAACTTTCCGGTTCGTTTGGCCCGCGAGCGTTTGGCGTCGGAGATCGGCGTGACGACGAAGCGCGGTTCCTTGGAATCGGGAATCAGTGCCTGCATGCCTTCTTCCTGCCAGCGGAGCATGCCGAATTCGACATGTTCCACTCCCGGATCGTAAAACCGCCATTCCGCGCCAACCTGCACGGCCACGACATAGCTCCGCAGGAAGTAGGCATCGGCGAAGGACGGGTCGAAGAAATTCCGTCCGCGGCTGGCGATGAGGGCGAGCCGTCCCGGAAATCCGGCCGCCGTCGCGAGCGAAGCGAACAACAGGTCGATGTCCTCGCCGGTTCCGTAACCGCGCTTGAGCGTGTCGGACGGATTCTTGTTGTCCTTCATCCGCTTGCGTTCTTCCGGCGTCAGCCGCGAGGCATCGTCGGAGACGTTGCGGATGCGGGTCTGGCAGAACCGGTAGAGCCGTTCGAGCTTCTGGTCCGGCGTCGTCGCGTCGCCGATGGCCTGCGTGGCCGCCGCGCGCACTTCGTCGTTGACCTTGGTATAGGACTTGGTGACGTCGAAAATCCGTTTCCCGAAATCGTTCCAGAACTTGGCCGGGTCCGGCTTGTCGGTGTTGGAGTAGTACACCAGCATCCACCGCTTGACGTTGTCTTCCGGCGGCATCCGCGATTCGGTCTGCAACGCCGGCACGTTCGTCATGCTGGTGCTGTAAAATCCGCCCTTTTCTTTCTGGAACGGCTGAAAATTGCCGTTGAACATCTGGGCGCGCATGCCGTAGCCGGGGTATTCCGCCGGTTTGAGGAAATAGGTCACCCGCTGGATCGGAATTTCGCGCTGCATGTTGAGCCGGACATAGTTGGCCGACCGTTCTTCCTGAACTTCCTTCCAGCGGTACTCGATAATCGAGCCGACCTCGACCGAAGGCATCGCGAACGCCTTGGTTTTGAGTTTGACGTCGCTGACCTTGACATCGGTCCGGTCGAAGATCGCGTCCTTCTTCAGTTCGACGATCGTTCCGTCCGGTTTGATGGTGCGTCCGGCAATGTCGATGATGCGGATCGGGTTGACATACTTGATTTCGACCTGCCCGTGCTTTTCCTTGCCCCGCTCCGAGAAAATCTTCAGCCGGACATAGTGGTTGTAAACGAGGTCGGCGGTCGAATCGTCCACGCGGACTTCCCAGAAAATGATTTCCGCGTCGGCGTTCGGGTCAACCGAAGGGGTTTTCTGGGCCATGTGGGCCGGATCGATGGGTTTCCAGTCATCCGCCAGGGTCGTACCCCAGAGGCTGACCAGCCAGAGCGTCAGACACGCCGAAGCGATGAGAAGCCGTTTCATTGGTTGCGGTTCCTTTGCGAGAGAGAAAGAAGGTGATGGCGCGGGGGTCGAGTGCGGATTTCTAACGTACAGATGTGGAAATCACCGGCTTTTTCGCCCTGACCGGAAAAAAAGTCAATGTGGGTTCCCACGCGACCGATTTTTCCGGTGCGAGGCCGCCTGGCCTCCCGACCGACCCGGCGATGATAGCAGGAAATTGCCGGGATGCGACCCGAAAAGTCTTGGTTGGCCCTCGTGCGTAGAAAAATGTTAAGGTCGATTGCTGTCTTGAACCGCCAAACTCCGGAAAGTTCCCGAAAAGATGCGCAACCTACTTTGTCTCGCCCTGTTGTGTCTTTGGGCCGTCCTGCCGGCGACCGCTCAAACCGCTCCGCCGAAGCCGGATGCGCCCGCGCCGCGCGAGTGGCGCACCTATGTGCAGCCTGCCGGCGGTTTCGCCGTGACGTCGCCCGTCCCGCTGGACACCAAAATCGCCATTCCGTTTCAGACCGCCAAGGGAAAAGCGACGATGCACCAGTTTCTCGGCCTGCGGGGGGGAGACGCCTATTTCGCCTGTTTCATGGAGATGAATTTCAGCGAATTACCCGAGGAAGTCAGGCGCGAGGTGGCGTCGCGTCTGTTCGAAAACTTCGTGAGGGATGTCGCCAGGACCATTGACGGACAGGTTCTGGAAGACACGCCGGTAACGATTCAGGGAAATCCCGGACGTCGGTTTCAGATTCAGCTTGCCGTGAAGGGGGAGAAAATGACCAGTCATGGCCGGGTCACGCTCATCGGACAGCGTTTCTATTTTCTTCAGGTGGTTGCACCCGAGCGGGAAGACGCGCCGCAAACGGTCGCCGGAAGTCCGGTGGTTCGGAGAGTCCGTTTTCAAAAAGAGACGGCAGACAAAGCGGCCGAGGAGCGAACCCGTTTTCTGGAATCTTTTCGACTGATGACCGCCGAGGAGAAGGAAAAATTCGGCACAACCCGGTTCGATACGCTCGTCCCGGCGGATGGCCCTGAGGAAGCGATTGATCCGTCGAAGGTCAAACCGCTTCCGCCGCCCGACCAAACGCCGTCATCCGTTACCCCTTCCGGCCCGATTCGACGCGCGGAGGGCGTGCTGCGCGGCAACGCGATCAACCGGGTCACGCCGGAATATCCGCAAGAAGCTACCGCCGCGCGCATTCAGGGCGATGTCGTCTGCGAAATTCTGATTGATCAGGAAGGGAAAGTCGTCGAGGCGAAGATTCTGGGCGGTCCGCCGGAACTTCACGCGGCGGCGCTCGCGGCGGTTCGCCAGTGGACCTTCAAGCCCACGCTGCTCAACGGCAAGCCGGTCAGGGTCATCGGCGAGATCACGTTTCGTTTCAACCTCGCGAAATAGGAGTACAGCCCATGCGGAAATTCATCGGCGCGGTGCTGGCCGCGTGTTTTTTGACGGGAGCGGGTCAGGTTCTTGGACAATCTTCTCCTCCGCGGCCGGTCAGACCCGGAGAGCGCATCGTTCAGGTCGTCCCCAAGTGGCTCCGGTTCACCTCCGTCACGGCTGGGTTCAATATCCTGACGCCCCGCCGGATGGCGAAAAAAGCTGAAGACGTCGCGCCCGGAATGCGGGTCACGATGTTCCAGACCCGGGCGGCCGGCGTGACGTATTTTGTGGGTTATACCGACTATCCGGAGTTCTTCGTCCTCGAAAAGCAGCTTCCCGGCCTCTTTGACAACGGCGCGGTTGCGGCGACCAAACGAATGGACGGCAAAATTCTCGGAAAGCGGGATTTCAAGGTGGACGGAAAGTCGGGACGCGAAACCCGCATCGTGTCGGGCGATAAGAAAACGCTGTTGGTTCATCAGGCCATCGTCGCGGGGTCGCGGATGTATCAGCTTTATGTCGAGACGACACCGGACGGGGCGGACGATCCCGACATCCGGAAATTCCTCGATTCCTTCCGGCTTGGCCTGCCCGAGGGGAAAAGCGAATCCGTGAAGGCCCCAACGACGTCAACCGGGACGGGCGGTAAGAGCGAGCCTCCCTCCGGCTCGACGGGAGGCGTTCCGGTCGATGAGTTTTACACCGAGGGCGAAAGCGCTTCCGTCGCGTCGCCTGAAATCAAAGCCGACGACGCGCGCGTGCCTCCGCCTCAGGACGCGGCGACTGTCACGCCGTCCGGACCGGTGCGACGTTCGGAAGGCGCGCTTCGCAAGGAAGCCGTCAACCGCGCCGTACCCAAATATCCGCGCGACGCCCTTGCACAGCGGCTCAGCGGCGATGTTCAGGTCGAAATTCTCATTGATGAAACCGGCAAGGTCGTCGAGGCGCGGGTTCTCGGCGGTCCGCGCGAATTTCATTCGTCATCACTCAACGCCGCGTACCAGTGGACGTTCAAGCCGTTTCTGCTGAACGGAACGGCGGTCAAGGTCATCGGCGTCCCCACCTTCCGGTTTTCGGTCAGCGGCTGACGGGCGGGACTCGATGAACCGTCGGGTGGAAGGCCGAAAACTTCACTTCAACATCAAGCAGGAGAACGACATGCGGAAACTTATGGGCGCGGTGCTGGTCGCCGGGCTGTTTGGCGGAACGGGACTGGCATCCGCCCAATCCGGGCCACCCCCGTCGGGACCGGGCGGTGTCCGGTCCTCGACGACGACTTCCTCGAAATGGGTTCGGATGATCTCGCGCAAGGGGGGCTTGACGGCGCTGGTTCCTCCCTCCGGGCCAGTGAAACGAAATCTTTTTTCTCAGGACACTCCGATGGGTCCCTTGAATGTCACGACGCTCGACATTGGGGAAGGGAAATTCCATTACTTCATTGTGTATTTCGATGCCTCCGGAGCCGTCGATGCTGAAAAAAACGCCAAAACGATTCTGGAAGAAACCGTGCAGGGGATAGTCGAGCAATCCAGGGGAAAACTCGCCGACAACCGGGACATGACACTCGACGGGCATCCCGGCGTGGCGTTTCGGCTGACATCCGCGGATGGCTCGTCCGTGCTGACCTTTCGGGCGTTTGTCGTGGGCCAGCGGATATATCAGTTCTTTGTCCAAACCGGTTCGGACACCACAAATGCCCCGGAAATTGCGAAGTTTCTTGATTCCTGCGCCCTGTGGTCGCCGAAGCCCGGTCACTTCGACCGACCGTCCAGTCCCGACGAGGACATTTTCTATACCACCGGCGATCCCGGTTCCGGGCCGCCGCCGCCCGGCCGCCGTCGCTGATTGTCCACACGTTGGCGTTATCGCCTTCCGGTTTTCGGTGAGTGGTTGAACTCAGGAGATTCGAGCCAGGTGACAGTTGAAAAAACTGTCACCCGGCTTTCCCCGAACAGGCGCGCGCGGCGTACCGTGCCGGAGTGATTCCCATTCCGGTTTTCCTCTTTTGAGAGTGAAAGGAAACGGTCATGCGCGTTTTTCTTGTTTTGGCGGCGTTTTGTCTTTTTCTCGGAACGGCGACGGGGTTGGCCCAGTCGCCGCCTGCCCGCGCAAGCGCGGAGGACGGCGCGCGATGGTTGCGTCTGCGTTCGACGTTCGGCGGGTTTGACATTCTCGTTCCCCGACCATTGCTCCACCGTTCGGACTCGTTTCCAAAGGGAAAGCTGGCCGAGCGCGTACTCGATGTGACGGAAGACGGAATTTCCTACAGCGTCGCCTATGCCGCGTTTCCCGAACCGGTCAAACGGTCCGAGGCCGAATTTGCGGAAATCGTGGACCGCAACCAGCGCCGCGATTTCGAGTCACCGACGTGGGCCGTTGTTGAAGGGAAACGAATCGCCCTGAACGGTTTTTTCGGGCGTGAGACCCGCCTCCGCTCCTTCGATGGCGAGACGGTGGTCATTCTCCGGTGCTTCATGTCGAAAACCCATCTTTACTACTTCGGCGTTCTCGCGCCGTCGGCAAAGGCCGATCGTCCGGAAATCGCCCGGTTTTTCGATTCGCTGCATTTCGGAACGCCCGATCCGGGCCGGCTCGGACCGCGCGGGGCAGGGGACATCGCGTACGAAAATGAAGACGGCTCGCCGCGTGAACGGCCGACCCGTCCTCCGGTGCGGATTCCCGACGAGCCGGGGCTGGTGGGGCTGCTGGAACGGTCCGTCGAGGTGAATGTCCCGAAGGATGCCGCCGGCCATCCGCTCACGGGGGATGTCGAGGCCGAAATCGTCGTCGCGGTCAACGGGAAGGTGAACGAGGTACGGACGAGCGGCGGTCCCGAGCCGCTCCGGCGCGCGGTTGAGGCAGCGGTCCGGCAGTGGACGTTTCGGCGCTTCTTTTTCCTTGAGGATAACGATTCGGTTCGGGTGGCCGGAACGATCCGGTTCCGGTTCGGCGAGCCGGTCGACGTGACGACGTGGGAGATTCGCGGCAACGTGATTTCCCTCGAAAAACCCGGCCCGTCAATCGGTTCGACGGGTGCGTCCCCCGGTTCTATCCCCGGTCTGCCACGGAGTTCGTCAATGAGTTCACCCTTCGAGTCATCAATAAGATACCAAAGCACCTGGGCCATCCAGCCGGTGCGGGTTCGCGTCACGATTGACGAAAGCGGCAGGGTCGTCGCCGCGAATGCGATTGAAGGCCCGATGGATCGGCGGCTGAAGGCCGAGATTGCGGCGCAACATTCGACTTTCCGTCCGTTTGTCGTGAACGGGCGCGTCGTTCGGGTCTGCGGACTGATTGATTTTTGAGCGAAACGGGATACTACCCGAACAGCGGCCAACGGTCGTCGGTCGCCAGCCGGGCCAGAAAATCGGTGCGAACCCGGTCGTTTTCAAGATGAAGCGGGTGGCGGTGACCCGGACAGAGAAACCGGATGTCGCGGTCGAGGCATTTCATCGCCGACGCCCGCGCCGCCGGAAGATCGGGCGTGACCGGGCGCGCCATCAGCCGCGGACGTCCGTTGATGACCGCCAGCGCGTCTCCGGCGAACAGCGCCCGGCGTTTCCGGTGGTAAAAACAGACGTGTCCCGGCGTATGGCCGGGTGTCGCGACAACTTCAAATCCATCCGCGACGAGATCGCCGTCCGCGAGCGGCGCCGGATCGGCGACTCGCGCCGTCACCGTTTCGTGCAGCAGTCCCTTGACCAGAACGAACGGCCCCCATTCCGGCACGACCCGCGCAATCCGGCTTGAAAGCGTGACGCGATCCCGTTCGCCGGTCAGGTGGACGGCGTCCGCCGGATGCGCGTGGACGGGCGCGCCGGTTTCCGCCCGCACCACGCCCGCGCCCGCCGAGTGGTCGTTATGCCAGTGGGTGAGCAGCACCGCCGTCACGTCGCGCATTTCCCGACCGATGAACCGCAGGGCGAACCGCACGTCCCGGGCGTCCGACTTCATCCCGGCGTCAACCAGCACGATTCCGGACGGCTCGACGACCAGATAGGAACAGGTCAGATAGGACCGCCGCCGAAGGCAGTACAGATCGGGCGCGACTTCGAAAACTTCCGGTTTGAACACGGCGCGGCTGACGAATCGAACGGCAAATTGAATTGGGGGAAGGCCGGAAACCTATCCGGAACACGCCGTTCCGACAAGCGCGTCCGGTTGACAAGCCGGGCCGGGCCGTCAAGACTGGACGGACACGTCATCTTTTTTTCTCCCCAAACGTCATGTCCGCTTCCATCAATCACTATTTCGCCACGAAACTCGAAGACATCAACGCCTGGCTCGACCGGCTCATGCCCGCTGCCGACACGCCGCCCGCCCGCGTCCACGAAGCGATGCGCTACAGCCTGATGGCCGGCGGCAAGCGGCTGCGGCCGGTGCTGGTGCTGGCCGCCGGAGAAGCCCTCGGCGGCGCGCCGGAGCATCTCTACCCGGTCGCCTGCGCCTTCGAGATGATCCACACCTACTCGCTCATCCACGACGACCTGCCCGCGATGGACAACGACGACCTCCGGCGCGGGATGCCGACCTGCCACAAGAAATTCGACGAGGCGACGGCGATTCTGGCGGGCGACGGCCTGCTCACCCACGCCTTTCAAGTCCTTGCGGAAATGGACGTTCCGCCCGCGCTCATCGAGCGGAAAATCCGCGTGATGGTCGAAATCGCGCGCGGCTCGGGCACGGTGGACGGCATGATCGGCGGACAGGTGGCCGACATCGAGGCGGAAGGAAAACCCGTCACCGCCGAACAACTCGCCTACATTCACCGTTCGAAGACCGGCGCGCTGATTCGCGGCGCGGTCGTCTGCGGCGGGATGATGGCCGGTGCAACGGACGAACAGGTTGAAACGCTCCAGCGGTACGGCGCGTGCATCGGCCTCGCCTTCCAGATCGCCGACGATATCCTCGACGTGACCGCCTCCGCCGAACAGCTCGGCAAGACGCCCGGCAAGGACGCCGCCGTCGGCAAGGCAACCTACCCCGCGCTGTTCGGCCTCGAAGCCTCGCGCCGGAAGGCCGACGACCTCGTCGCCGAAGCCGTCGCGCTGGTCGAACCCTTCGGACCCCGCGCCGAAATTCTCGCCGACCTCGCGCGGTTCATCACCGAGCGCAAATCCTGACCCACGGTTTTTCGAAAATGTTCGCATCCCTATGAAGTTGTTGACCTTCATCGTCCTCATCGGCGCGATGCTGGCGTTCGGATGCGGAAAACCAGCGTCTCCGCCCTCCGCTCCAGCCCCCCGTCCGGCGGAACCGGCCGCGAGAAACTGGCCGGAGCTGGGCGCGGGGATGCTCGTCGCGCCCGGAATCCGCCTGCACGAAGTTACGCTTCCCGTGGCGAACGCGAAAACGGTCTGGGTGTATCTGCCCGATCCGCTTCCGAAGACCAAGCTGCCGTGCATTTTCATCGCTCCGGCCGGGTCGCGGATGTATCACGGCATGAGCCTCGGCGAGGGGGACCGCCCGGAACACCTGCCCTACGTCAAGGCCGGATTCGCGGTCGTGGCGTACGAACTCGAAGGTCCGCTTCCCAAAAATCCGACCGACGATCAGGCCCTGACGGCCATCCGCCAGTTTCGCGAATCCAACGCCGGATTGCGTAACTTCCGCGCTGCACTCTACTTTACGCTCGCGAAAATCCCCGCTGTGGACGGTGCGCGGCTGTTCACCGCCGGCCACAGTTCGGCGGCGACCGAATCGCTTTTCGTCGCCGCGAACGAGCCGCGCATCCGGGGCTGTATCGCCTACGCGCCCCGCTGCCAGTTGGTCACCTATTTGGGAGATGAATTCGTGAACCAGGTCGAGGACGAAATCCCCGGTTACCGGAAGTTTCTCGCGAATTTTTCGCCGGAAGGGAATACAAAGGCCCTCCGCTGTCCTGTCTTTTTATTCCATGCCGCCGACGATTCGGTCATTCCGCTGGCCTCGGTGATGGAATACGAGGCGAAACTCAAGGAAACCAACCCCAAGGTGACGTTCGTAAGGGTTCAAACCGGCGATCATTACGATTCAATGATTCAGCAGGGCATTCCGGCGGGTATTCAATGGCTCAGAGGAGAACTGAAGTGAAAAAGGGACTCGGTATTGCGCTCGCGCTCGGCGCGGTTTTGTGTTTCGGCCACTGGACGACGCGGGCGAACGGCCCCGCCGCCACCGGCGCGACGACGGACGCGCGCGGCGGCATCATCAAGCTCGACGCCATGGCCCCGGATTTCGAGGCCCCGAGCATCACCGACGGTTCGAAGGTCAAACTTTCCGACCTGCGCGGCAGGGTCGTCGTCATCAATTTCTGGGCAAGCTGGTGTCCGCCGTGCCGGGCGGAATTCCCGCACCTCGTCGCAATTCACAAGGAATACAAGGACAAGGATTTTGTCCTGCTTTCGATGCACTTCGCGGAAGCGCCGGAACGCGGCAAGGCGTTCGCCTCGACCGAAAAGGCGGGGTTCCCGATTTATCAGGGGGCGACGCTGGCCGGGCCGTACGAGGTGAGCGCCATCCCGGTCACGTTCTTCATCGACAAGACCGGCAAGGCGCGCTACCGGGCGACCGACTTCGACCAGCACAAGGGCGAGGCCCAGTTCAAATCCATCATCGACGAACTGCTCAAGGAAGCGCCGGCGAAATAGACAAAACGGCGGTCATCGCCGGAAATCGGGAACGACGGGCGACGTGTGCTTTCACCGGATCGCCCGTCGTTTTCATTTGGTTGCGGAAATCGCTCCGGCACGCGACATATATAATAGGATCGCGCGCGTACGATGAATGAGTCTTCAAAGTTTCAGGAGTCGACGTCATTCGCCGGGAGCTTCGAGACTCGACGGATGGTGGCGTATCCGGTAGGTTGCGAGAACAAGCAATCGTCGAATCAAAGGAGTTTCACTGATGCTCGATGAGCGTACCCGTCAGGAAACCAATCGCCGCCTCGTCATCGCCGCCGCCGGATTGTTTCTGATTCTCGCCGGGTTCTGGTTCTGCCAGTCGGGGAGCCGGGTGAACAAGCCGGGAGCCGATTTTTCCGCCGCGTCCTACGGCGACGCCCCGCCCGCCAGCCTCGCCGATCTGCGTGGCAAGGTCGTGCTGATGAATTTCTGGGCGAGCTGGTGAGGGCCGTGTCGTGCGGAGTTTCCGCACATCGTCGCCCTTGAAAAGAAGTACCGCGAGAAAGGACTGGTCGTCCTCTCGCTCAATCTCGACGATTCCAAATCCGCCGCGCTCGGCGTCGCGCGCCAGAACGGCGCCGAATTTCCCATCTACTCGGGGCGGGAAGCCTCGTCGGCCTACGGCGTGAGCGGCATTCCCCGGACGTTCATCGTCGACCGGAAGGGGAAAATCCGGCTCGATCAGTCCGGCTTCGGCTCCGGACTGGAGGCGAAGTTCTCCTCGACCATCGAAACGCTTCTGGAGGAAGGGGAGTGAGTCGGGAGTTATGAATTATGAATTATGAGTTATGAATTATGAATGATGAATTGGTCGTCATTTCGATAGCCGGTCGGGAAGCATTCTTTCCGAACATTCATAATTCATAATTCATAATTCATAACTCATAATTGATTTAGACTCCCCGCGCCTGCGGGTCCCAGACGAGTTTGTGCAGTTGAATCTGGAAGCGGGCGTCGAGGCCGTCGGCGAGCAGGCGCTCGACGATGGGCTGGCGGTCGATGCCGAAAACGGTCGAAAGCAGGATGTTGGTCCGCTTTTCGAGGCGATAGATGCGGATGATCTCCCGCGCCCAGTAGTAATCCTGCACGTCGGCCAGGACGAACTTCACTTCGTCGCGTCTGGTGACGTGGTCGAGGTTCGACCAGAGGTTCTTTTCGGCCATCCCGCTGCCCGGACACTTCACGTCGAGAATCTTGATGACCCGCGGGTCGAGGCCCGACACGTCGCGGTGGCCGCCGGTTTCGATAAGAACCGTCATTCCGGCTTCGAGCAGACGGGCGGCGAGTTCGTGGACGTCCTTTTGAAGCAGGGGTTCGCCGCCGGTGAGTTCGACGAGGCGGCAGGGGTAGCCGAGAACCTTCTCGACGATTTCATCCACCGCCATGTGCGTGCCGCCGGTAAAAGTGTATTCCGAATCGCACCAGGTGCATCGGAGGTCGCATCCGGTTGCTCGGACAAAAATGCACGGCAGACCGGCGTAGCTCGACTCTCCCTGGATACTGAAGAAAATTTCCGTGATTCGCATAGGGGGACGCTTTCTCCGTGGCTGCTCGGCACCCGCGTGGAGGCGCAACGGACCGAATCGTTTGCTCGGAAAGCATGTTCCACAAATCGGTAACGTGGGAATGTAAGCCAGTCCGCTTCCGAGAAAGGTACGTTTTCGTTCGTATTCTTCAGTTTTTTTCGGAAGGTTGGATGGTCAGTGGGCGGTGGTGATGGGATAAGGTCGGTTTTTCAAAAAACCATGCCTGATTCAATGTCATCCGCCGCCGAATTTCGCCATGACCCGTACGCCGCGTTGCGCGTGCCGGCCTACCGGCGTTTCCTGACGGGCAACCTCGTCTCCACCATCGGCCAGCAGATGCAGACGGTTGCGGTCGGCTGGGAACTCTACGAACGGACCGGCAAGGCGATCACGCTCGGCGGGGTCGGCTTGGCCCAGTTTCTGCCGATGCTGCTGCTGACGCTGCCCGCCGGGTCGATTGCCGACCGCTACGACCGGAAGCGCATCGTGATGATCGCGGTCGCCGTGAGCCTGCTCGCTTCATTCGGGCTGGCGTTCGTTTCGGCAAGTCACGGGCCGGTGATGCTGGTTTACGCCTGCCTCGTCCTGACCGGCATCGCGCGCGGTCTGCAAATGCCCGCGCGGCAGGCGCTTCTGCCTCAACTCGTTTCGGAAGAACAATTTCCGAACGCCGTCAAATGGAGCAGCAACGCCTTTCAGCTTTCGGCGATGCTCGGACCGGCCCTCGGCGGCTTCATCATCGCGGCGTTTCACAGCGCGACGCCGGTGTTTGTGGTCAACGTCGTCGCCACGCTGTTTTACCTCGCGGTGCTGGCGACAGTGACGCTCAAGCGGTTCGTGCCGTCATCGAAGGGCTTTTCGTTGAGTCAGGTACTGGCGGGCGTCGGTTTCGTCTGGCGGACGAAAATCATCCTCGCCTCGATTTCGCTCGACATGTTCGCCGTGCTGCTCGGCGGCGCGACGGCGCTGATGCCGGTCTACGCCAAGGATATTCTGAAGGTCGGCGCGCGCGGCCTCGGCTGGATGGAGGCCGCCCCGGCCATCGGCGCGTTTCTGATGACGCTCGCCCTCACGCAGCTCCCGCCAATTCAAAAGGCCGGAAAAACCCTGCTCTGGGCGGTCATCGGCTTCGGACTGGCGACCATCGGGTTCGGTTTTTCGACGTGGTTTCCGCTCTCGCTGGTGATGCTCGGCCTGCTCGGCGCGCTCGACAGCATCAGCATGGTCATCCGTTCGACGCTCGTGCAGACGCTCACGCCCGACGACATGCGCGGACGGGTGTCGGCGGTGAACGGCATTTTCATCGGGACTTCAAATGAACTCGGCGGCTTCGAGTCCGGCGTCGCGGCGGAATATCTCGGCGCGAAAATCGCCGTGGTCGGCGGCGGCATCGGGACGCTCATCGTCGTCGGCACCGTCGCCTGGCTGTTTCCCGATTTGCGCCGCTACGGAAAACTGTAAAGAAAAGTCTGGAGTCCGGAGTCGTGAGTCTGGAGTCAAAACCGGACTTCGGACTGAAAGACAGGGAACGTTCCGGCGGGAAGTCATTCAATCAAGTCTTTTTTTCCTTGTCTCCCGGTCTCCAAGTCTCCTTGTCTTGTTCCGGACTCCAGACTCTCGACTCCAGACTCCAGACTTTTTTATGGTTTTTTCGCCCGGTATCGCCTGACCGCCGGACCCGCGACTTTCAGAAACGTGCTGATCGCCCGTTTCCAGTTCGCGGCGGCCGCTTCGGGTTTCATCGGCGGGTCGTCGTTATTGTTCGCCGCGTCTTCCGTGGCCTGCTCCAGAGCCTCTCCGGCCTCGCTGAGTTTCCACATCTCTTCCTTGATGGTCTCGTCATCCAGAATTTCTCCGAGTTGGTCGGCGATGGAAACGGCGATCCTCGGTTTCTCGAATCCGTCGTATTTCAGCCGATCGAGGAGAAAGCGCGGCAGCCGCTCGTCGCCGAGCTTCTGGACGACTGCAATCAGCCGGTTTTCGCGATTGCCGAGTTTCTTCACGTTGAAAAGCAGGTCGGCGACCTTTCGACGTTGCGCCGCGTCGAGCAGATCAAGCCAGTATTCAGGCTTGGTCTCCGGTTCATCCGTGTCCGTTTCCGTGTCGGCTTCCGGGGGGGCTGGAAGGCTTTCCAGAAGCAATTTGGCGCCTTCCTCGCGGGTAGTCGGATCGGTGAGGCAGCGGAGAATCCATTCCAGCCGGGCAGCTGGGTTCAATCGTTCGGTCGCCGACAGGGCGTAAAACTCCGCGATGCGCTTTTCAAAGGCGGACGCCTCGTCGCGGTTCAGACGACGGCGGCTGTAGGCGACCTGTTCGTACTCGTCGGGCGCATCCTTTTTCGCCTTGAGAAACAGCAGGTAGAGGGCATCCGTACCCGCTGGTTCCTGCTCGATTTCATCCTGAATCCGGATTGGCGCCTTCGGTGGCGGTCCGGCGAGAATCCAGCCCGCTTCCAGAACGGCCATTTGAGCTTTTTGATCTTTAAGTCGTTCCTTGTCCTCGTCGGTAAGTGTCGGTTCAATCGCCGGATTGACGGTGGCGACAGCGATGAGGTCGCTTTGCGAAATCAGCTCCGCGAGCGTCGGTTCGGGGATGGAGATGATTCCGGAGATGCTGTCTTGCGCGGAAACGTTCAGGGCGACGGTGATGGAAGTTTTTTCTCCGGGATTGACCTTGATCTCCATGGCGCGTGTTTTGAAGTTTTGAGCGCCGACGTTCAGGACGTATTCGCCCGTCCGTAACCCGTTGAACTCAAAATGGCCTTCGCCATCGGTTTTGATTGCCGTGCCGAAATCGGTCGCCGGGTGGCGGAGTTCGACGGTTGCGCCGGCGATGACCGCGCCGGATTCGTCCGTCACCGTACCCGACAGCGCAGCGTCGCCGTCGGTCGGAAGCGGTCCTTTCAGCGGTGTCGTGGCAATCTGGCAGGTTTTGTCGGCGGCCACCTCCGGTTGCTGGGCGAAGGCCGCGCCGCCGAGGCCGAGCATCAGGCTCAGGGCGACGCCCGCGACCGGCGCGGCCCGATTCAGGCTAACGAGCCGGGGGCCGGAGGTCGGTTCGACGATGCGTTGAAATTCGGGAAGCGTGACGAGCGAACCATCCGGGCGGCGCGTGACCCGTCCGCAGAACTGTCCGCCGGTCCGGTCAATCAGAAATTCGATCTGACGCGGCGTCATCCGCGACAGATCGTGGACGTTTGTATCGCAGTGGGCGCAATGCCGCGCGCCGTCGGAGCGGCGGGCCATTTCATTCCACGGCACCGTACAGGGCGACGCCACCGTGATGCGTTCGAGCCGGGAATTCCGTTTCGCCATTGGCCGGACCTCGTGAACCTTCCGAATTTGTGGGTTTGCCGGAATTTCACGCTCGAAACGGAAAAAGTTTCTATAAAAAAGTCTGGAGTCGCGAGTCTGGAGTCTGGAGTCAAGAACAAGACAAGGAGACTGGGAGACCGGGAGACAAGGAGAAAAGGCTTGGCGTGGCGACGGCCCGGTGGAACGCTCCTTGTCTCCTTGCCTTGTCTTTCAGTCCGAAGTCCGGATTTGACTCCAGACTCACGACTCACGACTCCAGACTGTTTTTCATCCTTCCGCGACTCGTCCGGGTTCCATCGCGGCGAATTCCGCGTCGGTCGGGAAGCCGTCGGTCAGAAAGCGCGGTGGCGCGAGGTCGATGGAGCGCAGCCGGTGGCCGAGAACTTCCATCGCGGTTTCCCATCGGAAACGGCCCGGAATGTCGCGGTCGGCCCGGACAAACGCAATCGTGTCGGCCTTCGGCAGCAGCGACGCGACGCCCTCCGTCCAGACGCAGTAGCTCGTAAACAGATCGTCCGAATTCTTCCGGCTCAACGCCGAGTAGGACGCCACGAACAGATCCCGTCCGGTCTGTTCGTGAATCGCTTCCAGCAGCGGTTTCTGCTCGCCGTAAAGGTCGAGTTCCTCGCGGATGCGGAGGTTTTTGAAAAGCTGCGCGTGGGGATGGTCGTCCGGCGGGCGAAAGGTGCGCCAGCGGCGTTCGTCCACGTTCAAAATGACCGGGATGGAACTCACCGGGCGTCCGGCGTCTTTTACCGCCGCGCAGATCTGGGCCAGAAGTCCAAGTCCGTCAATGTTTTCCGAGCCGGTGACGATGAGCGTGTCGCGGTTCGGGACCGCCGCGACGTGATCGCCGCCCACGTCGAGATGCCAGAGCAGGTCGTGCAGAAAGAGCCGCGAGGCGTCGTGGTTGTCGCGCCACGGCGAGACGTACAAGCCCGGCGCCAATTCCTCGAATTTCCCACGGCTGATCGTCCACAGGTTGTCGCGCGCCGCTTCGAGCGCGTCTTCAAACGTGACGCCCCATTCGGCGAGTTTTCCGCCGTCGGTGATTTCCAGAATGCTGTCCGGCAGGTCGTAAGTCAGTCCGACCGCGAGGTGGTCCGCCAGCGGAAGGGTCGGCGGCGCGAACGGCGTGTCGGCGTCGTTGGCCTGACTCCGCAGCTTCATCAGCCCGTAGAATGCCCGGTCCCGGACGCGCGGCAGCAGGCTGCCCTTCGCGTCCTCGAAACGGCTCGGAATTTCGAAATTGATGTTGTCCACCGTCCGGGAAAACCGCTCGAACACCCCGTCGCGTTCCTTGCGCGGCAGCGACAGGTATTCCTGAAAGGCGTTTCCGAGCCAGAGCCGCGAAGACTTGCCCCGGACGGTCAGATCGAGCCGGAAATCCTCCGCGACGTACGAAACGCTGTCGATGACGCCGCGCGCGCGCAGCGACGCGATCATCATCTCCGCGAAGTCGTCCTGTGACGGTTTTCCCAGCAACCGGCGAAAAAACTTCATCGCCCGCTTCCTTTCCGAGCTTATTTTCGTCCGCGTTTGGGCTTCGGCGGCGCGACCGAATCCAGATTCACGCCGTAAAGCGTCATCGGCAGCGCCGATCCGTCGTCGAATTCCGCGCCCGCCGCCACGCCCGCCCGCGCGATGTCGTCCGCCGTTTCGAGTTTGTCATACACCGCGAACATCGCCCCCAGCGCGTAGTCGCTGCCCGATCCGATGGCCCAGAACCGGTTGTACTCCGACACGGTCCGCCACGATCCGACGCCGAAAATGCCGCTCGGGTTGGCGATGACGAAATTCATCCGGCTCGTTTCGTACGGGTCGTCGTCGCCCGCGTCCGGGTTGAGAAAGTATTCCTTTTTCAAAATCGGATGAATTTTCACGAGCGTCTCGAAAATCGCGTCCGTGCCGTCGAACGCGAGCGTCCGGGGGTGCTTGCGCGCGAGACTCAGCATCACGCTCGTATGAACCGCCGCGCCCGCGATGCCCACGAAGCTGTGGCCGATTTTCTGAATCTTGTCCGGCTGCGCGTGGTAGTCGTGCCCGAATTTGAGGCTGCCGTAAGTCGCGAGCGAATCGGCGGCGATGACCGCCCGCCCGGCTTTTTTGACGATGACGATGGTTGACATTGGGTGTTGAAAACGTTCTCCCGTCCGAAAATACGTCTGGCCATTATGAACGAAGAACGAAAACCGATGAACGTTCTTCCGCGGACGCCGTTCAATCGCTTTCAAACATTCCCGACCAGAATGACAGTTCGCACCCCGGATTGAGACGGCGAAGTTCCGCGAGGAGCGTCCGTTTTTCGCGGGAGGTCAGCGGATTACGGTCCAGCGCGTCGGGATATTCCCGTTCCCGGGCCGCCTCGGCGATTTTTTCGAGACTCTGGGCAAATGCGGTGAAGGAAGGCGCGACGCGAATTGGTTTCCACGCGCCCTCGCCGTGCGAGGCGGTAGAAACCGGCAAGCTTTCGTCGTTCAATTCAATAAAAAGCGGGTCGCCGCAAAGAATTTCATTGCCGATGACGAACCAGCTTTCCCGCCAGTCCCCGGTTCGAGTTCCGGTCAGCGGTTTTCCGTCCGGCGTCACCGCGTAGCCGATTTGTGCCCGGTTCAAACCCCGGGAATTGAAAAGTTCGACACCGCCAGACCCGAATGAAACTTCTTTCACCCGGATCTGCTTCAGCAACGCGACGTACCGGGCACGGTTTACATTCCACTTTTGCATGCGTTTCCGCTCACAGCCGAACCAGCATCAAATAGTAGTCCCGGCTTCCTCGAAGGCCGATTTTTTCGAATCCGAACCGTTCGTAGAGCGCAATGGCCGGGTTTTCCGGATGAACCGTCAATGAAACCTGTTTGAAACCGTGCGCGGCGCAGTTTTTCAGGAGTTCGCCGAATAGAATCGAGCCGAACCCCCGCCGCTGGAAGTCGGGAAACAGTCCGATGCCGAGTTGCGGCGTGTCATCGTCAATGTAGGCCAGCCCTTTTCCGCCAATCAGCCGCCGTACCCACGCACCCCCGACCGGCGCGCCGTCGAGTTCGCCGATGAGGCCGAGGTCGTCTTCGCGGCCCCAGTTTTCGGCGTAAATCCGGACGTCGGGCCGGTCGAGAACCTCGCGCGGGCGCAGCGGCGCGGGCGGCGGGTCCCAGAGCGCGACGTGAAAAATGTCCCAGAGCAGGTTTTGGTCCGCCGCCGTCATCGGGCGGATGAGCAGTCCGTTCGCCATAAGTTCCTGAATCCAAAAGCGTTCGTTTATCGGGAGGTTGTTTTTTCAAATGGCGATTCGCCGGGAAAACGATAGCTGTTCAATCGTTCCGTGGTTTCCGGGTCCCATTCGAGCGTTTTGGCCTTGCGGACGACGTCTTCAAAACCCCAGAACGCCAGTTGGTACGGCCCATCGTAAATCGAAAGCGTCGCGCGCAGGCTGCGGGTGCGGACATCCCGGTCGGGCGAATCGAGACCGCTTTCGGCGATTGAACCATATAACGAATATGCCAGCCCTTCGTTGGCGTTGCCGCATCGCCGACTCCAGAAAACCAGATGCGGGCGAAACTCGGGCCACTCGTTGACATTTCCCGACTGGATGTAGCTCCGGATTTGCTGTTCCGTCCGGTGAACCAGATATGTCTGATGAAGTCCGAACAGGACGGGGAGCGCCAGCAGGTAAAAGATCGGGCCGTGGACGAGATGACGTTTCAACTCGGGGCGACGCTTGAACGTGTCGGCCTTGGCGCTTGTGAAAACGATCGCCAGGGCAAAAAGCCAGAGCAGGAAAAGCGGAAGGAAATGTTCGTAAGGCACGGTAAAACCTCCGGAACCGATTTTTTGGGCCGATGCGCCATTCAGAACCCGTCCGGCAGGGTTTGTTCCTTCCTTCGATCCGGCGGTTACGCGCCTTTTCCGCATCCGGCGGGTTTGTACACGTGGACCGTCGAGGCCGGGTTGTTGACCAGCGCCGCCGCCGGACGCCGGGGCCGCGCGACGAGTTCGCCGCCGCAGTTCGGGCAGACGCCGTTCAGGACGGTGTCGGCGCAGTCGGCGCAAAAGGTGCATTCAAACGTACAAATCCGCGCCTCGGCCGAGTCGGGGGGCAGATCGCGGTCGCAGCATTCACAGCCGGGACGAAGTTCAAGCATCGGTTTTTCTCCTTTTTTCGCTTTTTCCTCGCTCACGCTCGGAGTTCCATACCGGGCTTTTTTGAAAATCGCGGATGCCAGCCGGATTTGAATCAAACCCAGACATCGACATTGGGAAGTGGCCCGCGAAGCGGCAATCTGTAAGCCTTGCTCGCCGGATCGAAAATGCCGAACGTACGATCTTCTCCGGAATGTCCTTTCAGCTTCATGACTTCAGAGAAAGGGCGGCTCTGCTCGCCCCACCTGTGACCATCCCACCGGGGTGGGGGAGTTGCTCGTTGTAAGAAAAGGTAGTGGTCAAAGTCGCCATGGGGGTGAACTTCCCCGTCATGAACGTGAACCGTCGGGAAAAACATCCTTTCAGGGTCGCGTGACTCGAACGAAAATGCCATCGGATGATTCCTGGTTGCTCCTTCACGGAATTGAAACACCACGAATCCATAGTCACGATACTGCGGGAGTTTTTCCCAAACCGTATCGGGAAGCCGGAAACGGGCATCCAGCCGGCTGAAATCCGCCAGATTCAGCACGACGGAGGCAATGAAAGAACCAACCTGTGAAACAGCGAGGCTCTGTCCGCCACGACAGAGTGGAAAGCAAAGATGCAGTTGCTGAAAAAACTCCGGATAGTCCGACAAATCGATGAACGTGACGGCTGATTCATCGGAGCTGGGCGGAATGGGAACCGGTAACACCATGGTGACTTCGTGGAGGGATTCGAGATTCATCTCGTAAACCAGAAACTGTCGTGTTTCCTCCCGGCGGGCGAAAATGCGGGTATTGGAAAGCTTTTCAATATTCCGGCTAAACATGCACATGGGAAATTTTTCCTTTCTCCATACCGGGCTTTGTTGCAGGTTACGGTTGTGAGTCGATCTTCGTTCCTGCCTGAAAGCGTTTCGGAAAGCCGATGTTTCGGGCGGCGATGAACGCATCTTCAAGTGTTGGGCCATCCGGTTCGTCAAATTGGGAGGTTTCGAGTGCGTCGGCGAGCGTTTTCAGAAAGGCATCGAAACTCGGGAAAAAGACGGTGCGCGCGTCGGTATCGCATTGGAATTCGATGACGCGCCCGGACTGGTCGCTTAGGTCAAGGCAGAGAAAATCCTTCATCTTGCGCGAGAGAAACGGAATCCAGGCCGGATTCCACCAGTCGGGAGAAGGAAATCCGCCGCCGCCCTGAAAATCCGAAAAATGTCGCCGGATTTGGACAGCTTCATCCAGCGACAGCAATTTGAATCGGTTGCAAAGGGGGAGCTGGCCCAATTGTCCGTTTCGCCAGCGGAAAAAATGCTTCAACGATTCAGGGAACAGGCATCCCGTCGCGATTTCCGCTTCGTTGAGGGCTATTTCGGTCGCGCCGGACTGGAGGGTGAAGGCGTAGTCTGGGCGATGTTCACGGATGGCTGCGTCAATCCGTTCGATTTCAGGCGGCGGGGGAAACCGTTTCTTTCTGATTTCCCATTCGATTTCCTTTATCCCCTGCTCCGCGATACGGGCGGTGAGTCTCGTAACCGGTCCGAAATGTCGGGAAATGCCCGTGGGAAGATGAACGACCCGTACGAGCGAGCCACCAGAGGTATTCATCAGGTCAATTCGAACCTCTTTGGGATCGATCATTTCAACATTCTCGGAAGCCGACGGGTGGTCAAGGTCGACAATTCGCGAGCATCCCGCTTCGAGTACCCGGACGCGCACCCGCAAACCGACGGAAATTTTCAAAATACAAACCCGTTTGGCGACATCCGTCGGCGGGGCGGTGATGACTTGCTCGCCCGAATCGAGGCGAACCCGGCACTCCATATCTTTCTCCCACGAAACGATGGTCCCGGAAAGAATCGGATCCTGTTCACGTATTTTCAGACATTCCGGATGCTGCCGAATCCATCGCCGCCACCCGGCTGCGTCTCTCCCGAAATCCTGTCCCGTACGATTTTGGAGAATTTCCAGTGCCTCTGCCGGAGAAATATGGCACCGGGGCGGAAGTTGTTTGCCTTCCAGCGTGCGGAGTGCGACTTCGATGGGTGTCAGTCGTGACATGGTTCGCCGTTTCCTCACTCACGCTCGGGGTTCCGTACCGGACCTTGCCGGGAGTTTTCCTTCATCCCTCATCCTTCATCCTTCATCCTTTCCGTCAAGCTGTGCAAGAATCGGGTGCTTTGACCGAGTAAACGCCTATGGAAATCATCAATCGCATTCCCCGGATGCGCATGCTTTCGCGCAAGCTCAGGCGCGACGGGAAGAAAATCGCGCTCGTCCCGACCATGAGCGCCCTCCACGAAGGCCACCTGAGCCTCATCCGGCGGGCGCAGCAGATGGCCGACATTGTCGTCGTGTCGATTTTTTTCAACCCGGTGCAGTTCAACGCGGAAGGCGACTTCGAAATTCCGCCGCGCGATCTGGCGCGCGACGCCGAACTGATTGCGAATAAAGGGGTTGACTACCTTTTTGCGCCCAGCGTGGATGAAATCTACCCGGAGGATTTCCTGACCTACGTCACGACCGACATCCTCGACTGTCGCCTCTGCGGCGCGACGCAGCCGAGTTTTTTCCGGGGCATCACGACCATCGTCAACAAGCTCATCAACGTCGTCCAGCCGGATTTCACCTTTGTCGGCCAGAAGGACGCGCAGCAGTCCATCATTATTAAAAGGATGGTCCGCGACCTTTCGATGGACACCGAGGTCATCATCTGCCCGACGGTCCGCGAGCCGGACGGGCTGGTCGTGTCGTCGCGCAACATTCTTCTGAACCAGGAGGAACGCCGCGCCGCGCCGATTCTCCATCAGGGGCTGGAACGCGCGCTCGAACGTTTTGCGCAGGGTGAGCGGAACACGGCGGCGCTCACGGCGGCGGTGCGGTCGGTCATCGAGAAGGAGCCGCTGGCGGAAATCGAGTACGTCATGGTGGTTGACACCGAAAATCTCGACCCGGTCGAAACGATTCCCGACGAAATTCCGGTGCTGGTGGCGGTGGCGGCCCACATCGGCCACGTCCGTCTCATCGACAATCTCGTGCTCGAAAGCGGCCGGGAAACGTGAAAACGGAATTTTCGATTTTTGATTTCAGATTTTCGATTTTCCGAACCCGGCGAATTTCGCGGGGCGACCTCCGGCAATTCTGAATTCTGAATTCTCAATTTGCCTTCAAAAGGGCGGTTCCTTGCCTGTCACTTTTTTCAAGTGTTAGTATCCATTGCCTTTCAATGGAAATTGCGCGACGGGATGGCCGCCCGCCGTCGGACCCGTCGGCGAGGCAGTGAACGGCCCAGAGACGCGCTTTCGCCGCGACCCGCACCGACGTCGGCGCAAAGCAGCCCACCTTGTCTATGAGTTCCCCTATGTTTTGTCCGGAATGCGGCACTGAAAATCGTTCAAACGCCCGTTTTTGCAAAGGTTGCGGTCTCCGTTTCGATGATGACGGGACGGGCGAGACCGTTTCGCCGTACGAAACGACCATTTCCATTCAGCCGGCCGAGCCGAGCCGGACGACCGTTTTCGCGACGCCTTCCTACACCGAATCCAGTTCGCAGGACTCGGCGTTCAAGCTCGGTGATTCGAATCCGGCCGTTCCGCCCGCCGCGCCGACTGTCCCGGTCAGCGACCGGACCGCCGTGTTCGGCGGGAACAACACCGCCGCGCCCAATTTTGACGAGTCGTCTTCCACCGGTCTCATTTTCGGCGATGCGCCGATCACGCCGACCGCACCGCCGCCGCCGCTTCCCGCCGCGTCGGAAAGTCCGATTCTGCTGATCGGCCAGGAGGACCTCGCGCCCCCGACCGTGCCGAACACACCGTTCCCGATCAATCCGCACGAGCCGGAAACCGTTCCGAATCGCCCGTCGGCCCCGATTCCGCCGACTGCCGTGATGGCCGCCGTTCCGCCGCCCGTCGCGCCGGTTGCGCCGGTTGCGCCTCCGCCGATTCCGCCGACCGCAGTGATGGCAGCCGTACCGCCGCCGACCAGGGTGGCGCCCGTCGTGCCGCCGCCGCCGCCACCCATCCCGCCGACCGTTGTGATGGGAGCCGTGCCGCCGCCGAATCAGGAACTGCCCTCGGGATTTGCCGGGGTCATGCCGTTGCGTACCGATCCGGCGCCGGCCCCGCCCAGCGGAGCGGCCCCGCTGCCGCCGGATATCGCCGCCCAGCCGTTCAAGCCGATTGCACCTCCGGGAGGCACCCCCCGTCCGATGGGGCAGACGCGGCCGGTCGATCACGCCGCGGCGCGCCCGCCGGCCGACCTTTTTTCCCAGCCCGCGCCGACCCCGGCGGCGGAAGGAAAAAAATCCAAAATGCCGCTCGTTCTGGGACTGCTCGGCGGCTTGCTGGTCCTGGCGGTACTGCTCGGCGGCATCGGTTTTGTCGCTTACCAGCGGTTCGCCAAGCCGAAACCCGCGCCGGAACCGGTGAAAGTCGATCCGCCGGAAGGTCCGGCGACTCCGACGACCGAACCGCCGCCGTCCGCGCCGGTGGTCCCGGCCGACATGATCGCGATTCCGGCCGGCGAGTATCAGATCGGCCGCAATTCGGGCGATTTGTTCGACAAGTACGAAAGTCCGCAGCACCCAGTCACGTTGAAAGCGTTCTATATCGACAAGACGGAAGTGACCAACGCGGACTACAAGAAGTTCATGGACGCCACCGGTCATGCCGCGCCGTCCACCTGGGTCAATGGCCAGATCAAGCCGGGGACGGAGTATTTTCCCGTCTCGGGCGTGGCACATGCCGACGCCGAAGCCTACGCGAAGTGGGCCGGCAAGCGGTTGCCGACCGAGGAGGAATGGGAAGCCGCCGCGCACGGCCGGACGCCTTCCCTGTTCCCGTGGGGCAATGAACAGGATTTCAGCCGGATGAACATCAAGCCGTCGGGGATTGACGCCCCGGTACGCGTCGGGGCGAGTCCGGCGGGGGCGAGTCCGTTCGGGGTGATGGACATGTCCGGCAACGTCTGGGAATGGACCGCCACCGAGGCCGCCGCCTATCCCGGCAGCACCGAAACGGTCGTCCCAAACAGCTCCGGCAAGCGCCAGATGGTCATTCGTGGCGGGGCGTTCAATGAAAAGCCGGCGCGCTGCACGACAACCTTCCGGAACTGGGTGCCTGCCGATTTCAAAGGCAAGGAACTCGGGTTCCGTTGCGTCAAGAGTCAGTAATGCTCTTTCCGTGGTCGTCCGCCCCCGGTTTTTGACCGGCAAGGCGGACGGAAAACCGTTCGACGACTGCCATGACGAACTTCAACGTTTCCGTTTCTCCCCGTATCGGCCGCCTCGTTCTGTCGGCCTCGCTTCTGTTCGCGTCCGCCGTGCCTGTGGTTGCCGTGCCGCAGATCGGACGTCCTGACGACGGTCCGCCCGCGACGCCGAATCCCGGCGGCGGCAGGAAGCCCCCGGTCGTGAAGAAACCGACCGCGACCCGGACGCCCTCCGGCGTCCTGATGCCGCTCGGTCGGACGCCGAATTACTACCTTGAGGAAGGAATCAAGCTGCTGACGAAGGAGGATTACGCGTCGGCGCAGATGTTTTTCGAGGAAGGGCTGAAGGGGAAGGCCAAGCCGGACGTGGCGGCGAACCTCCAGCAGCGCAAACAGGAAGTATTGTGGTTTGTCTCGGCCGGACAGTTCGAGCGCGACGGCAATACGGCCGACGCGATTGTCTATTACGACAAGATTCTGGCGGCGGACCCGGCGAACGAGAACGCCCGGCGGCGGGCGGCGAAGCAGTTGAAGATTCAGGGCGACGCGGCGGTCAAGCGCGACGACTGGGCTACGGCCGTTTCGAGTCTCGAACGCTCCGAGCAGATCGTGTCGGCCCCGGCGACCCGCGCGTCACTCGTGATGGCCCTCCTCGGACTGGCGCACAAACAGGCGGGGAATCCGGGCGAAGCGCGCGCGACTTATAAACGGGTTCTCGACATCGACGCGAACAACGCCAAGGCGCTTGAGGAATTTCGCAAGCTCCAGGTCGCCGAGTACGTTCAACTCGGCGAAGTCGCCCTCCGGGCAAAAAACTTCACCGGGGCGGGGAAGGCGTTCGACGACGCGCTGGCGATTGATCCGAACAACGCGGCGGCGAAGCGCGGCAAGGCCATGACGGCGGCGGAACTTGAGCGCGACGGCGCGGAAGCCGCGTACAAAAAGCGTGATTTCAGGGCTGCGCGCGATGCCTATTCCCGGATCGTCGCCGCGCTCCCGAACGACACTGTCGCCGCCAAACGTCTGGAAGAATTGAACATCCGGCTTGCCCCGGCCTCACCGCTACGCGGCTCGATGACCTACTCGTTAAAGGTCGGCAGCCCGTTCCGCATCCGGCTTCAAAAGGATCAGGTAACGAGCAACCTGCTCAACAGCGACAACCCGATTGCGCCGACGGTCAAGGTCAACGGCATCCTGCCGCTCCAGAACACGACCTTCAAGCTGTCGAAAGTTTCGGCCAATGCGCAGGCCCGGATTTCGGTCATGCCGACGGCGGCGAGCGGGTTTGCGGCCGAAATCGTGGTCGATCCGAAGGCCGGGACTTCGCAGGAAATTCAGGTTGTCGCCGAGTGGTCGGTGCCGCTCAAGGGGACGGCCCGCTGGTCGGAGCAGGTCACGCCCGGCAAATACACGATGTACTGGCAGGGGCCATACTTCGACGTGGCTGATCCGAACGGCAACATGTTGTCGTCGCTCCAGGAGTCGCTGCCGCGGCAGACCGTGGCGGTCAAACTCGGCAAGCCCGACAAGGCGTATTCAGCGAAAATCGTCGCGCTGCCGAGCGCGGAAAACGATTTCACGCTGGTTGTCGAACTCGACGTGACCAAGCCGACGCGGGCGGTGTTCGAGATCAACTGGACAGCCAAGTAGGAATTGAGAATTGAGAATGCAGAGTTGAGAAGTGAGTGGTCACCGGGATACTTCGAGCCTTTGACTGGCAACTGACCACTGATTTTCCGGGTCGGACGGATTCACCGGGGCTGCGTGAATCAAATGTTCCGGAAACGGAAAGGTCGCATCACAAGACCGTAGGCAGACCCCGCACGATACTCCCTAGAGTTTTGGATGCGACCGTTTTTCCGAATGAACGACCTACACTACGGCAAGCACCGTGCCATAGTGTGGAAAAATGTACAAAGTCTTGTTTTTCAATGATTTGTGGTTGTTCGGGTCAGGGGGCGCAAGCCTGATTGCCCGAAAACTAACAAATTTCGTTACTTTTTCGGCTCCCGATTTTGTCAATTTATTGAAGACCGACTGATTTTCCGGTCCCGGTCGGTCTGAAAGGTGACCCCTCGTCTTGACGGATTCCCTCGTCTTTTCCCTGTTCGCTTCGACGCTGCGGCTTTCCACGCCGCTGATTCTGGCCGCGCTCGGCGGAATGTTTTCCGAAAAGAGCGGCGTCATCAACATGGCGCTCGAAGGCATCATGCTCGCCGGGGCGTTCACGGCGGCATCGGTCACCTATTTCACGGGCAGTCCGTGGATCGGCCTCATCGCCGGAATCGCCGCCGGGGTGGCGGTCGCCGGACTGCACGCTTTCTGCTGCATCGCCTGCAAGGCCGATCAGGTCGTGGTCGGGACGGCCATCAATATTTTAATGCTCGGCGTGCCGCCGCTGCTTTCGGGCGCGCTGTTCGAATCGACCGGCTCGACGCCGTCGCTCCAGCAGGCGCAGACGTTGCCGAACCTGCCGATTTTCGCCGCGCTCGTCGCCGTGCCGGTGACGTGGTTCATCCTGTTCAAGACGAGCTTCGGTCTGCGCGTTCGCGCGGTCGGCGAAACGCCGGAAGCCGCCGACACGGCGGGCGTCAGCGTGTCGCGCATCCGCTACGCGGGGGTCCTGATTTCCGGCGCGCTCGCCGCCCTCGGCGGCGTCTACCTCTCCATCGGACAAAACTCGCTCTACACGCGGAACATGACCGCCGGACGCGGCTACATCGCGCTCGCCGCGCTGATTTTCGGCAACTGGATGCCGACGCGCGTCCTCGTCGCCTGCCTGCTGTTCGGTTTCATGGACGCGGTTCAAATCCGGCTTCAGGGTGTGGGAAAAATTCCGACCCAGTTCATCCAGATCGTGCCCTACATCTTCACGATGATCGTCCTCGCCGGATTCATCGGACGCTCGACCCCGCCCAAAGCGCTCGGCGTGGCCTACGAGAAGGGTAAACGGTAGGGAATTTTCGATTGAAGATTGAAGATTTTCGATTTCTTCGGAAAAGACATGCCGTTTCGTGATGTTCAACTGGTTCTTGAAGATCGTTCAGACAAGAAACTCCTGATCGCGGAACAGTATTTTGAAAATATCCGGAACGTTTTTTGTTCGAAACTGGGCAAAAAATGGAGGATCGGAGACGTTTCAAAGCTCATCATCAAACTCGGCTCGCGGAAAACACCCCCAAAAGAAGTCTGGGATGGTGGTTTCTGGGAAATCTGCCGGGATGATTTTGATGTGGCGGCTTTTTGGGCTTCTTCAATCGCCGAGCAGGATGAAATTGCCCTCCGGCTGGTTGAAACTTCGCTGATCGAGTTGGCGGAATACGTTCAGGTTGATCCGGCCCCTGCCTGCGCTGCCGCCCAAGCCACCCGCGAAGCCGGTTTCAGGCATGTTCGCGAATACCAAAAAGCGTCGCGGCAGCACCCCGGTAACCAGTTGATGGCAAAGGTATTTATCACATACCGGCGCGGTGGATGGGGAACGGAAGCGGAAGTCCGGTTTTTTGACCGACGGAAAAATCTTCTCGGGACCGAGCGGATTTTGAAAGATGAACTGTGGTCGTCGGTTTACTTCGACCTGTGGCGCGGGGAGTGGCGGGACGATACTTTTGAAATCGTCGATCGGGTCGGTAAAAGGCGTTTCCGGTCACGGATGAGCGCCCGACTGGTCAAATTAAAAACATCGTCATGAAATCTTCTATCGAGCCAAACCAACGGGTTTTCAACGAGTTGTCGGAACTGGACTGGCCGCCGGAGATCACAGTCGAAACCCACGACGGACGCTCGGAGCGAATGATCGGCGATGGTTATTGCCTCGTACCACCCGGCGACGACCCCGAGGAAATCGGATACCTTTCCGGAGCGATGCCGAAAAAACATCCACGCAACCAGTTCAACGGGGTTACTTCGGTTTCCTTCAAGAATCTGAAGGCGATTTTTGCGCCCGACGGGCGGCAAATCTGGCCTTTCCCCGACCGCTCCCCTAAAAGTCACAAATCATTGAAATAAAACGATTTCCACCTACAATCGAAAATCTTCAATCTTCAATCTTCAATCGAAAATCCACGATGAAAACCATTCGCTGCCTTCTCACCGGTCTCGGCAACATCGGTCGGACCTTTCTTGAAATTCTTCCTGCGCGCGAGGCGCTGCTGCGCGAGCGGTACGGCGTTGAATTGAAGTTCGTCGGCGTCGGCGATTCCTCCGGGACGGCTATCGACCCGAACGGCCTCGACATCGCCGCCATCGTTGCGCTCAAAAATGAAAAACGCGGCGTGGCGAACCTGCCCGGCGTCGGAAATCCGGGTGGAAGCCTGCTCGCGATGGTCGAAACCACCGACGCCGATCTTTTACTGGAAGCGACGCCGACCGACATTGAAACCGGCCAGCCGGGGCTGGACCTCGTCCGGGCGGGCTTTCGCCGTGGAATGAACGTCGTGATGGCGAGCAAGGGCGCGCTCGTCACGTCTTTCGATGAACTCGCCGATTCCAGCGACTGGAACGGCGACCGGACGAAACCGGCGCTCCGGTTCAGCGGCGCGGTGGCGAGCGCGCTTCCGACGGTGAATCTGGGCTGGCGCGATCTCGCGGGGAGCGAAATCAAAAGTATTGAAGCCGTCCTCAACGGGACGACCCAGGTGATGCTGACGATGATGCGGGAGGGCAAGTCGTACGATGAAGCCCTTGCCGAAGCCCAGCGCATCGGCGTCGCCGAACCCGATCCGACGCTCGACGTCGAAGGGTGGGACGCCGCGAACAAACTTCTCATTCTCGCGAACGCCGTCCTGCGTCAGCCGACGAAACTTTCCGAAATGTCGGTCACGGGCATCACCGGCGTCACGCTGGCCGACATCGAGGCCGCCACGGCGGACGGCGGCGCGCTGATCCTTCTTTGTAAAGCCGAACGCGGCGCGGACGGGCGTTTCGCGCTGACCGTGGCCCCGACGGCGGTTCCGGCTGAGCATCCGTTTTCCCGCCTCGGGCGCAAGGAAGCCGGAATCATTTACGAAAGCGATATTTACGGACGAATGGTTGCGCTCAATCTCGGCCAGGGACCGACCGGAACGGCGGCGGCAATGCTGCGGGATACGTTGAGCCTTTATGGGAAGTAGTCAGTGGCCAGTGGCCAGTCGTCAGCGAAGAGTTTTGACTGGCCACTGGCGGCTGACGACTGAACTTAGACGGGATGCCGCTCGGCGTAACGGTAGGCGGTGTAGGCGGCGATGATGTGGCAGACCCAGCCGAGGAGGCCGCCCGTGCCGAGCCAGAAACCGGGCGTCAGAATGAGCCACAGAATGCCCGCGATGAAGCAGCCATTGTAAATCTGCCCCACGCCCGGGATGAAGAAACTCAGAATTGCGGCCGTTCCGGGATTGCGTGTTTTCATTGAGCACCTCCGTTTTTGTGCGTTTGTCCATACGCGCGGAGGCGACGGAGAGTTCAGTCGTCAGTGGCCAGCCGCCAGTGGCCAGTCAAAATTCTTCGCTGACGACTGGCCACTGACCACTGGCTACTGACTGCTGGCCACTAGCTGCTCCGCCACGCATGATGCGAGGGCGTCGCGCAGGTCGCGCCGGAGGTCGTGGCCGATGATGGTTACGGTACTCGCCGAAGCCGGGTCGGTCGGTTCGAGGCGGGTCGAGCGGTCGGCGAATTCCACCCGCAGCCAGCCGCCTTCGGTTTCGAAAACGCCTTTGGCACGAACGACTTCGCCGAATTCTCCACGTTCGAGCGCGGCGAACAGGTCGCGCAGCGCGCCCGCGTCGAACGGCTCGGTAAAGCGTTCGCTGACCGATTCGAACCCGATGGGGCGGGCGAAGGTGTCGCCAAGGACGGAATCCTCGGTCGTTTCGTTGAGGTCGGCGGCGTTGACCCGTCCGAAGCTCGCGCAGATGAGTTTGGCGTCCGGATTGAGCCGGTGAACCCGATTTTTCAATGCGTCGAGGTGGTGGCGCGACAGCAGATCGCACTTATTAATAATGACGGTGGCGGCGGCTTCGACCTGGGCGTCCTGAAGGTCGCGCAGGGCGCGCGCGGCATGAGGGTCGGACCACCGGACGCCGTCCACGACCGTCATGACCCGGATGACGCCGAGCAGATCGCGGCAGCCGGGCTGGTGGAGCGTCCCGAGCAGGTCGCCGATGGCGGCCGCGCCGGACGGTTCGATGATGATCCGGCGGGGTTCGAAATCGCGGATGACCTGCGCGATGGTTGCCGGTACGTTGCGCGACATCGCGCAGCACATGCAGCCCTCGGCGAGTTCGACGACGCCCGCCGCGCCGCGCGCTTCATCCTTGAGGCGGTCGCCGTCGAGGCCGATGTCGCCCATTTCATTGACCAGCACGACGGTTTTTTCACCCAGATGCGGGGCGAGGTTGCGGATGAGCGTGGTTTTTCCCGAACCGAGGAAGCCGCAGACCACGTCCACGGTCGGCTTGATGGTGGTTTTTTTTCGCGAAAGCAGCCCCCACGCCCAGATTCCGACCGGCTGGGGCAGAATCAGCCACCAGTGTTCGAGAATCGCCAACCCCATTAAAATACAGTAGATACAGTTGGCGACCGCCTCGAACGCCGCCGTCGCGGTGGACGCGCGGTAGAACAGCCAGTGCGCCCAGCCGGTCGAAATCGTGACCGAAAAGGGAAAGAACCAGTTGATCGAGCGTTTCGAGAAAAACTGCGCCATCCGCCGGAGGTGTTCCGGCAGATATTCCTCGTTCAGATTCCGGACGCCGAGAAAAACGTTGATCTTCGCCGACTGGTGCATCCACCAGTGAATCGCGAAGGTCCACAGGGCGACCCGGTTTCCGCCGGTGTTGAGCGCCCAGACGAGGCCGAATCCGGCGATAATCGAAAGTTCGTGAAAGAGATTGGCTTTGACGCCGTGTTTGAAGTGCGCCCAGCCGCCGCAGCCGGGCGGGCAAGGGGGCACGTCGTACCCCACGACATAACCTGTGTAGTAACTCACCTCGAACCAGCCCCACGCGACGATTCCGGCCAGAAAGGCGAGCATCGCGCCGGTGAGCGACGTGTCGTGACTGAGCGCGGGCATCGCGGCGCAGGTCAGCGCCGAAACGATTGACGACGCGATGAAAACGGGTTTGCGCCACGCGCGGCGTCCGCACGCGAAGATGATCGCCACGGTGGCGATCCACCAGACGGCGACGGTGAGCAGCGGGAAGCCGATCCAGAGCGACGCCCGGCTGAGCGGTTCGGGAGAGGGCATGGGCGGTGACGCGGTGAGTACGGGAAAAATAAAGGCTTGCCGCCTTCGGCAAACCTGTTTCCAAACTATCCCGCTGACCGGGCGTCCGCAATTTTGTTTCCAACTACATCGACCCACGTAAGAGTGAGACAGCGGCTGTCTCACTCTTGCGTGGCCTGATTTAGCTTAGAATGAGAATGCATTGAGCGTAGGCATAATTACGAATTGACCAACAAGGCGCACCTACTGGTGGCTTGGTAGCTTCACAACGTTCATATATATCGTCGGCATAACCAGAACAAAATGTCACCAACGGGTCAACCAACAGAGTGGAATCAGCATAGATGGTCGTCCGAATGAAGCGATTGGGAGCCGAGCCATAAACGGCATCGGAGGTTTCCAAGGCCGCCTGATATGCGGCTTCTATCGGAATCCCAACCCTCGAGAGCCTGTCCGCCCGCATCTGGCTCAGAAGCTGTACATCCTGGAAAAGAGCCTGGTGCAGCGAATCGGGGGTTGTCCCGTTCAACCAGGTGATTTGCGGGTCCGCGGTGGGTGAAGCTGGAAAATTCACCGACAGGACGGGTTGGCGTTGAAGGAAAACCTGGAGCGTTGCCCCCTGTTCGTTGTAGGAAAAATCAAACTGGTGGACCGATTGATCGGCTTGCCGGATGCTGGTGATCTGGCGCCGGGCGGTCAGGTCCACGGATTGCTGAATCGTGACGGTTCCGCTGCTTGGCTGGGCGACGAAGGAAAGCGTGTACCGTGACGGGATTGATTGTTGCGGCTGCGCTCCGGCAGGGGCTGCCGTCAACCCCAGCAGGCAAATCAACATGATGGTCGGAAAAATCCGGCGACTGAAAATTCGCAGTGAATTCTGAAACCGCGTTGTTTGGGTTTCCATTGAAAGGACTCCTTTTCCCTCATATGTCGGATGAAAAGCAGGGGGCCGGAAAGAAAAGTCCCCCTGCGAATATGAAGGCGGGAAACCACTTGAAAAAAACGCATTCCAGTCGATGGGGGGGCTGGCTTTTCCTCGATGGCTTCGTCCCGATCAGGTTCAGTTGCGTCCCAACTCGGTTCGGTCATCGTCCGACCTTGTTCGGCGGCTGTCCGACTGCGTTGCGGACGGGATGAAGCACGGTTGTGGGCATCCCTCGCTCACGCTCGGGGTTCCATACGCGGTCCATCGAGGTTGGTTCTTGCTTCATCCCTCATCCCTTCTTCCACCGATCCCACGCGGCGCGGGCGACGCGGGCGATGACGGCCGCGCGGGTGTCGTCGTCGACGGGGGAATCGGCCACGAAGACGGCCACGACGAGATGACGTCCGTCGGGGAGGGTGACGATGCCGATGTCGTTGGTCGCGCTGGTGATTCCTTTTGAAGTGCCGCCCGTGCCGGTTTTGTGCGCGACGACGGTTCCGGGCGGGAGTAGGCCCTTGATGCGGTTCGGGCCGGTCACCACGTCGGTCATGTCGGTCATTAAAAGCCGATGACTCGCGGGGGAAAGTCCTTTTCCGGCGTGAAATGCCTTCAAAAGCTCGACCGCGCCGCGCGGGGTGGCCCAGTTGCGGTACTGCGCCTGACGATCCTTGCCGAGCGTCTTTTCGGTGTCCAGGACATTGATGTCGGAAATCCCGATGCCTTTCAGAAACGCCATCACCTGATTCGGCCCGCCTACCAGTCGTAAAAGTACGTCGCTGGCGGTGCCGTCGCTTTGCACCACGGCGAAGCGGATGAGTTCCCGGACGGTCAGTTGAACATTGCCTTCGGGATGGGCGTCCCGGATCGGGCTGCCCTGACCCTGCCTGAGATAGTCGTCTTTCCGGATGGTGACTTTTTGATCGAGTTTGAGTTTTCCGGCGTCAACCGCGGCCAGGACGGCCATTGAAATGGGGAATTTGTAGACGCTCTGCATCGGGAAGCGTCCGTCGGGGTCGAGCCATTCGAATTCGCCGGTTTCGATGACGCCGACGCCGATGCCCACCCGGCCACGGCTGGTATCGGCGATGTCTTTCAACTGTTTGGAGAAATCCGCCGGAGCGGCGGGTCGAGCGGCGATGAGGAGAAAAAACGCGAGAAGAAACGATTTCAGCATGAAAAGTCTGAAGTCCGGAATCGAGAGTCTGGAGTCCCGCTTGAAGGGAGACTTCGGTCCGCCGCGCCGGGCGTTTGTACCAGTTACCGCCGGGATTGAAAAGTCTGGAGTCTGGAGTCGAGAGTCTGGAGTCAAAAGCAAGACAAGGAGACTTGGAGACAGGGAGAAAAAGACTTGACCGGAAAATCGTCTGACGAAACGCGCCTTGTTTCCTTGTCTTCCAGTCCGAAGTCCGGATTTGACTCCAGACTCTCGACTCCAGACTCCAGACTATAAAAAAGAAAGATGCCGCGAGGACGAATCCCCGCGGCCGGTGGGAGGGCGGAACGCCGGAGCGTCCCGCCGGGTTTGAAGTTGTGACTACTTGCGGCGGAGCGCCGCGGGCTGGTTGACCCGCGCGCCGGCCACGTCGGTCGTCCGGGTGGTCCGGGCGACTTTGCCGTTGTCGATGTCGAACGTGAGCGGGGCGTTCAGCGCGGTGAGCGATTTCGCGGCCGGGATGGCCGAGAATCCACCGGACTGGATGCCGCCGATGACGTTCATGGTGAAGCGGAACCGACGAGCCGTCGGGAGCGCGATGCGGAACGTCACGTTCGCCGACTGGCCCGGAGCGAGCGTGGTCGGGGTGGTGATCGTTTGAATCGAGCCGACGAGACCGCCGGAGGAGCAGGTTGCGCTGTCCGCCGAGATGAGCCGGAACGGAACGGTCGGCGGAACGCCGCCGGTTTCAGCCAGTTCGACCACCTGGCACGACAGCGAGCAGAGGGTCTGTGCGCTGGTGTTGGTGATGACGGCGTTCAGGACGTAGTCGTTCGAGTAGCCCTGCGCGCCGCAGGTCGGCGCCGCGAGCGCGCCGCTGCCGCTGAACGACACGAGCGAGTTGACGATGGACGGTGTACCGCAGGTCGGTCCGCCGCCGCAGCCGCCCGTGCCCGGCGTGCAGGTGAAGCCCCCCGAAAGCGACATGGTGTCAATCCGCCAGTTGGGATTGGTCGCCGCGGTGGAACTGTCGAAGCCCGCGCGCCACCGGAACATGATGGTCTGTCCGTTGAGCGTGGCCGGCAGCGAAAGCGTGGAGGTGACGTAGGCCGTTTGCTGTCTGACCCACGCCGCGCGTCCGCCGAGCGGATTGCTGAAGCTGGACGAAATCGTGCCAGTGTAGCCGCCGGCGGTGAAGGTCCCGCCGACCGCGCCGCTGGTCACGTCGTTGAAGGTCGTGCCGCCGTCGGTGGTGAGTTCGAGGACGCCGCCGTCGAAGGACGAGGTGGCGCTTTCAAAGTTCCACGCGTGACGGAAGGTGAAGGTCGTCGCGTTGGGACCGGCGGGCAGTGCAATCGCCGGGCTGACGAGACTGTTGCTGGAAACCGACGTTGAGCCGTTGGTGAAGGCCACGTTCGGCGCGCTGTCGGCGCCGGTCGCGGTCGTCGCCCACACCGCCGGAGGCGACGTGCCGGTCTGCTGCGTGGTCCAGCCGGCGGGAAGCGCCGGTACGGTCACACCGTCGAAGTTTTCACTGAAGGCCGTCGCGAGCGTGCCGACGGTCTGGGTGAAGTTGAAGACGGACGGCGAGCCGCCGCCCACATAGGTCACGGTGAGCGTGAAGCTGATGTTCGAACCGCACGCGACCGTATTGTCGGTGGAGAACTGGAACGGCGTCGTGTTGATCGTGCCGCTGCTGCCCGCCGCGAGCGTCGGATAGGCGGAAGTGCCCGTCGTGACGGTCACGCCCGGCGTCGTGGTCGAAAGCGTGCCGCTCACGCCGGTCGCCGGACCGCTGCCCGAGTTGTTGAGGGCGACCGTCAACGTGTTGCAGGCGTTCGGTTGAACGATGCCGCTGTTGCTCGTCACTGTCACCGCGCCGCGCGAGACGTTGGCCGAAACCACGGTGACGCCGGTGAAGGTCACGATGCCGGTGCAGGTGTTGGCATCGGTCGCCACCACCGAGAAGTTGGAGGTGCCCGTCGCCGTCGGCGTTCCCGAAAGAACACCCGCGCTCGACAGGGTGAGGCCGGCCGGCAGCGTGCCGCCGGTGACGCTGAAGGAATACGGCCCGACTCCGCCGCTGCCCGCGAAGTTCTGCGTGGGGTAGGGCGTTCCGACCGTGCCGTTCGGCAGGGTCGCGGGAGTGACCGTGATGGTCGGACAGGTCGAACCGCAGCCGCCCGTGCCCGGCGTACAGATGCCCGCCGCCCGCGCGGCGTTCAACTGCTGGCCATTCGTGAGGCTGGCAGTGTTGTTCGAGAACTGCGTGAAGGTCGTGCCGGTCGTGGCCGCCTGGACACCGACCGTGGCGGAGACGCCGCCCGCGTTCGCGCCCGCGCCCGCCAAGGCGTAGACGTATTCGAAGTTGTCCGATCCCTCATGGAAAAGGATCGCGAAGTTCGTGTCGGGAGCGCCGAGCGTCTGACCCGAGACGAAGTGGCGCGCGCGCCATTCCACCTTGAAGGTCCGGTTCGGGGCCGTGCCGGTGGTTTCCGTGTAGATACCGCCGCCGGTGGTGATGGTCGTCCGCATGTCGAGGTCGTCCCAGTACGGCATGAGGACCGTCGTCGTCGCGCCGAAGGCCGTGGCCGGCAGCGCGCCGTTGGTGAGGGAGGTTGAACCGCCCGAAGCGATGAACTGGAGGGTGCCGTTCGTGCTCAGGCTGATGGTCTGGCCCGAGGTGACGGCGTTGCCGTAGACGGTGAAGGCGAACGGCGTGGTCGTGGTCACGACCGCGTCGTCATCCTGTGAAGCGGTCGAGACGAGCGTGCCGGTCGAGGAAATCGTGCCGGTCGTCGAGGTGAAGGTGTAGTTCGGGTTCGCCGGCTGGCCGACGAGCTGGGTGAAGTTGAAGGTGGCCGGTGACGCGCCGCCGGTGAAGTTCACCGTGAGGGTGAAGTTGATCGTCGTTCCGCAGGCGACCGCGTTGGTGGTCGAAACCTGGAATGGCGTCGTGTTGGTCTGCGTGCCGCCTGCCGCGATGTCGGGGTAGGCCGAAGTCGCCGTCGTGATCGTCACGCCCGGCGTGGTGGTCGAAAGCGTCGCGCTCACCGCCGTCGCGCCCGTGTCGGGGCTGGCGTTCGAAAGCGGAATGTTCATCGAGTTGCATTCGTTCGGCTCGATGATGTTGTTGCCGGTGATGACGGTCGGCGTGCCCTGCGTGAGCAGCGCGTTGACCACCGCCGGATTGGCGTTGTACGCGACGAGCGCGAAGTCCTGATCGGTCGTGTCGGCGTTGCCCGGAACGCCGTCGCCCGCGATGTTGGTCGCGCGGACGCGGATGAGCACCTGCGTGCCCGTCGCGAGCGTGCCGCCCGGAATGAAGACCGATTCGACGTTGTCGCGCGGATCGGCCGTGCCGCCGGTCGTCGAGTTGGCGCCCGTGAACACGTTGCCGAGGTAGGTGTTGCCGCCGGCGATGACTTCGAGGTCGAGGTTGTTGACGAACGCGTTGCCCGAGGTCGCCCCCGGCGCGTCGGTGAAGGCGAGCGTCACGCGGAACGGCTTCGAGCCGTCCGTGACCTGCGCGCCGAAGACCCGGAGTTCACCGGTGTTGCCGAAGGTGTCGCCCGCGACCTGGTCGCGAATGATGCGCGGCGTGCCGTCGAAGGCCGTGCCGAGGTTCATCATCCCGAAGCCCTGGTTGTTTGACGGGAGCGTGTCGTTGGCGGAGACGCCGGTCATGTAGCGGGCGGAGTTGACGATGTAGGCCTTGTTCATCGCCGGGCTGGGCGGCGCGCTGCCCGCGGGAACGCGGTTGGTCGCGATGTAGCTCGGGTTGTTGATGAACTGCTGATAGACGAGCGCCGAACCGCCGGCGACGGCCGGGTTCGAGTGGCTCGTGCCGGACGACGCGGTGTACCACTGCTGCGTCGTCGGGAAGAAGTTGCTGCCGCCGGGACCGGCGCAAACGCCGTCCGCGCGGTAGGTCGCTTCGGCCGTGCCGTTGCCGGTCGTGCCGAGCTGGACGAAGGTCATCCCCGAAATGTGCGTCCCGGGGGCCTGAATGTCGGGCTTGATACGGCCGTCGTCGCAGGGACCGCGGCTGGAGAAGCCGACCACATCGTTGGCATTGTCGGCTTCGGCGTCGGTCGTGCCGCAGCCGTCGGCGCCGCCGAAGGCCTGCACGTTTTCCGCCGCGCCGACGCAAAAGACGTTCTTGCCGGTCGCGGGCGCGCCGATGGTGTTGGCGCCGGAGCCAGCGTTGCCGGCGGAGAAGGTGATGATCATCTGCTGGTTGCCGGCCGTGCCGCTCTGCGAGTCGCGCACGAGGCCGTCATAGGTCTGCGAGTCGGAGGTATAGGCCCCGCCCGCGTTCGATCCCCAACTGTTGCTGCTGATGCGCGTGCCGCTGGTATAACCCGCCGAAAGCATGTTGGCGAGGGGCGGGCTGGTGAAGTTCGGGTCGAAGATGACCGAGTTGGCCAGCTTGACGAACGGCGCGACGCCAAGGCCGAAGTGGAAGCCGCTCGCGTCGGCGTGCGGCGCGGCGTTGAAGTTGACGCCGCCGACCGTTCCGTTCGGAACGTAGCCGCCGACAATGCTCATGTTCAATTGACCGTGACCGCTCACGCCGAGGCCGGCGTCGGTGGTCGAACCCGTGCCCCAGCGGCTTTTGTAGGCGAAGCGGCTCGTGCCGGTCGGCACCGTGTCGCCGATCAGGCGCTGGCCGAGTTCATAAAGGACGAAGTGCCGGGCCATGACCGGACCGGTGTTCGAATCCTGCGGAATCGTGCCGGGGTCGGCCCCGGTCGGGTTCCGGTCCGCGCCGTCGTCGGTCACGTCCACGATGAAGCCCGACGCGTTGAACTGCGCCTGCGTGAAGCCCCAGTTCGAAAGCTGGGTCAGGTAGCTGCCCGTGTTCGGCACGCCGGCGGTCAGGTTGCCGGCGAGGATCATGTCCTGCCGCTCGTCCATCTTGTGCATCGGAATGAAGGGATGGATCGAGATGACGTCCGGCCGCTCGGCGATGCGCTGGGCGTTTTCCGGCGTCAGGCGGACGTTGAGGTTCACATACTGGCTGTAGGCATAGCTGCCCGGAATGTCGCCGACCTTGATCGCGTCCAGTAGCGCCATCGTTTCGGCGTTGAGAACCTTGTCGGCGGCAAGCTGGATTTTATAGCCGTCGCCGATCTGCGCCTTGGCATTGCCCTTCAGGTCGTAGGGCAGGGCGTCCGGATGAAACTTCATCCAGTCGAGATAGGGCGCCATGAACTGGACCGCGCCCGTCATCTTGCCCATCGCCGCCAGCCCCGCCCCGTCGGCTTTGACGAGGTAGGCGTTGTTCGGGATGTAGTTGATGATCTGGACGCCGCCTTCCTTCAGCCCGTCGATCCATTCGTCGCGAATCGGACCGGCGAACTGCACCAGATAGAGTCCCGATCCGCCGCCGCGCTTGCCGCGTTCCGCGACCTGCGCATTCAGGAGCCGGGCGTTGTCGGTGGTGGTGTCGATGGGGGTCGCATTCAGATAAATGACGTCAAATTCATCGTGAATCTCGGCTCCGGGAATCGAGGCCGCCGCTTTGGCCTGACCGTCGTCAATCCGGTAGACCTGAAACGAGCCGTAATCGGCAACTCGCCCGGCCGGGGCGAACTTCGCCGCTGCGCCACCTTGGGTGACGACCTTGTGTCCCTTATGCCCGGACGTGAAATCGGGAATCGGACGGTAATAGGGTGATTTTTCGGTTTGTCCGGCGCTGACGTTGGGGACCCGCGGCGAAATCCATGTGTACCCAAGACAGACCGTGACCAGTGCCGCAAGCGTCAGCAAGGGGCGCCATAGCGAACCCTGCCTCCGCCTGCCCGCTGCCGGGCCGGCATTCGGTAATTTCATTTGGTAATCCTCCTGACGGAAAAGGGAAACGGTGCCGCCGCCGGTCATCGAAATGCCGACGGAATGCCCGACTCCTCACATGGCATGAAGCGAAAACGGCGTTCCCATGGAGGTCGGGAACGGTTCGAGTTTGGTTCAGGCCTCGGCGGCTGAAAAATCGGAAGTGAAGATCGGTGTGATTTTTTTCAGCCGGATGAAGTGATTGTATGGTTCTGTACGAAACTAGGCCCGGAAACGTGTTTCTGTCAATGGGATTAACGTTGAAGGGGAAGTCTGGAGTCTGGAGTCGAGCGTCTGGAGTCAAAGAAACGATGAATGATGAATGATGAACCAAGAAAAAGGCGGGTCCGGGGTTGAGCGTCTGTTTTTCGTATTTCTCATCAAGTCGTTTTGTTCAAAAGCTCCCGCCGTTTTCTCAACTCCGGATTTTTTCACTTCCGCGTTCATCGTTCATCATTCATCGTTTTTCTGACTCCAGACTCGCGACTCCGGACTCCAGACTTTTTTGAGCCTTGGCTTAAAAAAAGCGGCCGCGAGGACGAATCCCCGCGGCCGCTTCTTTTTTAAAGTTGGAAAAGCGCCGGGACGCGGTGCGTCCGTCGTCCCGGCGGAGTTCGGTTATTTACGCGAGATCTTGCGGTCGGATTTCTCCGCCCGGTCGGCGACTTCGCCGCGTCCGTCGGCCTTGACCGGCGTCACCTTCGCGGTGCCGTTGGCCGTGAAATCGACGTCGAAGGCTTTGGCCATCGCGGGCGAGGTCGTTTTCGCCGCGCGGTTGAGGGCCGTCGCCGGAACGAAGCCGCTCGCGGTGATCACGAAGCGGAACCGGCGAACCGTTTCGGCCGCGATCCGGAACTGGACCGGGACCGACTGGCCCGGATTGAGCGGAATCGCGCCCGCCGGGAAGGGCTGGGTCGCTCCGACCAGACCTCCGGAGGTACAGGTCGTGCCCGCCGCCGACATGAGGCGGAAGGGAACGGCCGGCGGCACGCCGTTGGCATGGCCGAGTTCGACCAACTGGAACGAGCCACAGGTGATCGGAGCGGTGCTGTTGTTGGTCAGCGTGGCATCGATGATGATGTCCGCGCCGTAGCCCTGCGCGCCGCAGGTCGGGGCCTGCACCGACGTGCCCGTGACCGAGACGCTGATGAGGCTGTTGACCGACTGGCCGACCGGGCAGGTTGCCGTGGTGGTGCAGTCGGGTGTCCGGGTGGTGATGTTGAGGGTCCAGCCGCCCGCGAACGAACCGGTATCGCCGACAGCGTCGTCAACCACATACAGATTCCAGTTTCCGTTCGGATTGACGCCGTTGAAGACTGACAGCACCGGGTTGACCTGCGTGATGCTGCCCGGTCCGGGGGACGGGAAGGCATCCGGTCCGGCGGTGTTGGTCGGACGGTAGGTGCCGCTCGCCGCGCCGGACGGCAGGGTCGCCGCCGCTGCGTCGTCAAACGTGTAGTTCCGTCCGGTGAGGGTGGCGGTTCCGGCCGCGTCGGACATCAGCACGCAGAACTGCCCGCCCGGCCCGACGAGCACCACGTCCACGTCGCTCGGGAAGGTGTGGCTGAAGTTGGTCAGCGTCGCCGTGACCTTGGTGACCGTGCCGGTCAGACCGGAAACCGCGATGGTCGAGGGATAGGGATTCGCCGGCGCGCCGGTCGTAGCCCCCGTTCCGCTTGCCGGAATGGTGATGGCGGTCGTGTTGGAGAACGTCGTGACGCTTGGCGCGCCGAGCGCGCAGGCGGTCGCGACCGTGAAGGTCGAGACATTCTGCGTGATCGGACCGCCGCTGAAGGTCGTGGTCGCCGTGAAGTTGATGGTCGTGAACGGAACGAAGCACGACGCAAGCCGCACTTCAAACGTCGCGTTGGCCACGGTCGCCCCGGCGTTGATCGTGCCGTAGCTGACCGTCGGCTGCGAAATGAACACGTTCGGCGTGGTCGAGGTGAGGGTCACACTCGTCGCCGTGGCGGGCGAGCCGCCGACGTTGGTAAGCGGGACGTTGATGTTGAAGGTTTCGCACGGCTCGATCGAACCGTCGCCGTCGCTGTTGGCCGGGCCGGCGGTTTCGGTCGCCGTCACCGCGCCGCGCGTCACGAACGGGGGCACCGGCGGCTGGACCTGACCGCAGCAGAGGAAGCCGGCGGAAACCTGCACCGAGTCGATGCGCCAGCCGGTCGAGGCGACGATGTTGTCCGTGCCGAGCCGCCACCGCAGGCGGAAGAAGTTGCCGGTCGCCGCCGCCGGAAGGTTGGCGGTGGAGGTGATGTAGCCGCCCGAGTTGCCGGTCCAGGCCGCGCGGCCAGGAATCGGACTCTGGTTGGCGAGGGTCGAGGAGATCGTCCCGTTGTAGCCGCCCGCCGTGAACGAGCCGCCCGCCGCGACGATGTCCTGCCACGGACCTTCGTTGATGCTGATTTCGAGGACGCCGCCGTCGAAACCGCTTTCCGTGATGTAGTTGTTGCGGAACGTCACCTGTCCGGGGCCGGTCGAGTAGACGAGCGGCGAGGTCAGGATATTGTCGGTGACGACGGCCGGGTTGGCCGCGAAGACCGAGTTCGGGGCGGTGTCGGGCGTCGAGGCCTGGGTGACCCACGCCGTGCCGGTGCCGGTGATGGCGGCGGTCCAGTTGGCCGGAAGGGCCGGGGCCGTCACGCCGTCGAAGTTCTGCGCGAGATTGACCGACAGGACGCCGACCTGGAAGGTGTAGCTCACCGTGCCGAGGCTGCCGCTGTTGTCCGCCAGGGCGAGGGTGGCCGTGACCGTCCCGCCGCAGGCGCGCGTCGGATCGACCGTGAAGGTGAACGACTGCGTCGCCGAGCCGTTGATGCCGAGCGTGCCGTAGTTCTGCGCGGCGCTCGGGGCCGTCACGCCGCCCGAGGTCTGAAGGGTCGCGATCACGTTGCCGTTGGTGGCCGCCGTGCCGCTGTTGGTGAGCGAGAGACTGACCGTCACCGTTTCCGCCGGATCGAGCACGCCGTTGGAGGGCGAGCAGCTTTCCGACGTGATCGCCTGACCCGACGGGCCGACGACCGGGATGACGGCGGTGTTGCCGTTGTAGACGACGAGGGCGAAATCCTGATCGGTGG
>JBDRAL010000088.1:0-17444 GCA_039793685.1 Blastocatellia bacterium NZW_1522 | reverse complement strand
CGAGAATCGACATTCCCACGCCCGGCAACGTGACGATTTCATCACGAATGCGTTCGAGGACCGGCAACGGCAGGACCGCCGGTCCCGCGCTGAAGTTGAAAATCCGATTGTATGGTTGTTCTGACATGACAGGATGACTCCGGGGGAAAAAATTCGGCGACAACCGTTCAACGATCTTTGACAGGGGTTCGCCCCGTTCCGGGGGATTGAGAATCAACGCGGCCCGGTCCGTGAGGGCCGGACGAACAGCGGCTGAACGGTTCTTTCCGGCAAATCAGCCTGATTCGCCGACACGTCGCAGATTGCTCCACAGTTGTATCGGAGAAATGCGACAAATTCCAGAAAACTGCCCGTCACCGGTTTCGATGACAATCCAGTTTCCATCCTCGCGCTGGCCGACATCGACCGCGACGTAAGGTACACCAAGCCGCGCGGCGGCCCGTGTCGCCAGTTCCACGACGATTCCCTGCTCGCCGTCGGAAAGCGTCATCAGCGGGTCGTCGCCTTCCCAGTAGTACCCCAGTCCGACGATTTCCCCTTTCAAAATGAACACTCTGTATTCGCGACCGAAAGGAAACCCCTGCGCTGAGACACGCGCATGACGCAGGCGCGCCAGCTCGCGCGCGATCACACGCCCGCGCGTCCGCTCGTCGAGATCGACCAGTAACACTTTCGCCAGTGCGGCCAGTTCCGCTTCGTTTTCGGCGACGCACGCTTTCCAGCCCCGCAACTTGCGCGACTGGACGGTCCCCTTCACGAACACCGGGAAGTTCAACTCACGGGTCACGGCGGCGAAGTCATCCGGCGAAGTCAGGACGACACTTTTCGGCGTCAGATCGCCGAGCAGCGGGTAGGCCCGGTCGAATTCCTGCGCCCGCAGATGTTCTTCCGGAGAATTGACCAGCCGGAGATTTTTCGCTTGGGCGGCGGCGTGCACGGCGGCATAGCGTTCGGGCGTCGGGATGTAGCCGATCCACACTGCCGGCGTCTCGCGTTCGGGCGCGGGGATGTGCGCGAGGGCGTTTTCGGCGGTCTCGCACAACTCGAAGTCCTGTGGAATCGCGTAGACCCGACACCCCATAACCTGCGCCGTGTCGGCCATGATCCGGATGTCTCGCGCGCTGGCCGACGGTTCGATGCGGCTCGACGCTTCGGAAAGAACGATCATGTCGAAAGAGTTCTATCGAAAAAGAAAGTGAAGCTGCGCCCAGGTCGCGAAGAACCCGACCGCGGAACCGGCGATGACCTGTCCGACCGTGTGCTTTTTCATGAAGACCCGCGACCACGCGACGAGCGGCACGAGGATGAACAACGGCCAGACCCAGTTTCCAAACTGAATCAGGAGCGCCGCGAGCGGCATGGAGACGCCGAGACCGTGCGCGCTGATTTTCCAGAAGCTCGTCACGATCAGGGCGATGAGCGTGTTCGTGGCGTAGCAGAACATCAATCCCTGCACGATGGGCGGGGCGTGAAAGAAGCGCAGGACGTAAAACCCGATTCCGTAACACACCACGCCGAGCATAAACGGGAAGATTCGCTGCTTGCGGTCGTCCATGTTGATGTTTCCGATACGCCCTGAGCGCAGCAGAAGCCACAGCATGTACAGCGGCAGGGCGACGCAGAACATAACCGCCACCACGCACAACGTGGCCTTGCTCGCTCCCGCCGGATTACGGTCGGTGATGATGAGGACGAGAAACGTAATCGTCACGTTGACGACCGGGTTGAAGACGTTCGAAAGGAAGCGGGCGAAGTTTCTTTTCATGATGCGTTTCTTTCAAACCGAAGTTACGCAAAGTTTGCCGAAACGCAAAGAAACGCTGCAACGGGTTCAAAAATGCCGGACCAACCAGTCCTTAAGTAAAAAGCCGCCAAGGATTCCCAAAGTAACCATGAAAATAAATACGACCATGTAAACGCCAGCCCAGAATCCCGGCTTGGTTTTGAACGGGGCGTCCATATTTAAGGATTGGGCCTCTTTGATTAGTTTTTCAGTTTTGAAGAAAACCGGTACGGAAGGCAGCAATCCCAAAGCCACCGCCGTCAGTGAGCCGCCAAATCCGAGCCACCACGAAGCGGTCCCGAAAAACGGCTCATACCAATTCCAGTGGGTAATCACGGCCTCCCACCAAGCGTACGCGATAAGTCCCCTCGACCCAATCCAGGCCCAGTCAGTAAGGGGTTTCATTTGTTCGTATCGTTTGCGGTCTTGGCCACGACGCAATCGGACAATCAGCGGTGCGAGAAAAAAGAACAAAAACAACAGGCCCCAAAAGATTTTCGCGAACGGCGGGAGGCCCTGAAAAATGTACCAAATTCTTAAGTATTCGAGCATGGCTGATATCGAATCCCTTCATCTGGCGAAATGAGACGACTGGAGCAGTCGCGTATTTGGCAGGAAGTTCAGGCAGGTTCAGGATTGCCCACAGAATAGGACAGCCCAACCAAAAGACAAAGTACTTCCTGACTTCGGGGCGGCGGTATGAGCCTGAAACGGAGCATTTCTTTATGGGTCCGGAGGATTTTCTTTCTCCGATTTGAAACTTCCTGAACCGATTCGTCACTCACCGGAAAATCTCCGAAATTCCTCTCGTGAAGGAACCACCGATGAGAATCAAAGCCCTTCTCTTCTTCGCACTATTTCTTTTGACCTGCGGCGGCAACGTGTTCGCCCAGGAACCCAGCCTTGCCGTCAGGGCCGAGCAAGCCTACCAAAAGAAAGACTTCGCCGAGAGTGCAAAACTCTATCAGGCGGCCATCGACGGCGGCGACACGGCGTCCAACACCATCTACAACGGGGCCTGCGCCTATTCCCTCGCGGGCCGCAAGGATGAAGCCTTCGCCCTCCTCAACCGTCTGGCGGAAAACACCGCGGTATCGGTCACACAGGTGACGAAGGACACCGATTTCGACGCCATTCGCAACGATCCCCGCTGGGCGAAATTCATCGAACGCGCGGCGGCCAAGGAAAAACGGCTCAACCGGCTCTGGAACAGCCCGGCGCTGAACATTCCATACGCGGAAAACATTTCGGATGACGCCAAGGTAGCCGGACTGTCGAAATTCTGGTCGGAGGTAAAGTTCAACTTCGCGAATTTCGATCTTGTCCCCGACCTCGACTGGGACGCGCTCTATCTCGAATATCTGCCGAAGGTACGGGCGACCAAATCCACGCTCGAATACTACCGGGTGCTGACCGAACTCTGCGCGCGCCTCAACGACGGCCACACCAACATTTACGAACCCGACGAACTCGACGACCAGCTTTACGCCAAGCCCGCCGTCGGTATCCGGCTCATCGAGGAACGGGTCATCCTGCGGCTCGTCTTCGATCCGGCGCTCGTCGCGGACGGCGTCACGCCGGGCCTTGAAATTCTCGCGGTGGACGGCATGCCGGTGAAGGAATACGCCGCGAAATTCGTCGCGCCATACCTTTGCGTTTCAACGCCGCAGGACCGCGAAAGCCGCCTCTACAGCGCGACGCTGCTCAACGGACCGGTCAACAAGCCGGTCGAACTCACGCTGCGCGACGCGAGCGGAAAAGAGTTCAAAAAGACATTGCCTCGTCTCGCGATCAAGGCGCGCAATGCGCTCGCGCCGAAAACGCCCTCGACCGAGTTCAAGGTATTGCCGGGAAACATTGGCTACATCGCGCTCAACCAGTTTGAAAACGAGACGGTGGTGAAGGAATTCGAGGCGGCCTTTGATGAAATCGCCAAGACGGACGCGCTCATCATCGACATCCGCAACAACGGCGGCGGCAACAGCGGCAACGGCTATCGAATTCTGTCCTATCTGACCGACCAGAACCCGCTGAAAACTTCGTCGTGGCGGACGCGCCAGTATCGCCCGTCGTTCCGCGCGTGGGGAACGATGGAAGAGTGGTACGACGCCGGGGCCGGATCGTGGAGCGGGATCGTTTCGAAACGGTATTCGAAACCGGTCATCGTCCTCATCAGCCCCCGTACCTTTTCGGCGGCGGAAGATTTCGCCATCGCGTTCGACGTTTTGAAACGCGGAAAAATGATGGGCGAGCCGACCGGCGGCAGTACCGGGCAGCCGCTGTTCTTCAAGATGCCGGGCGGCGGCGGCGCGCGCGTCTGCACGAAACGCGACCGCTATCCCGACGGACGCGAATTCGTCGGCGTCGGCATCAAGCCGGACATTCTGGTTGCGCAGACGTTCGCCGACTTCCGCGCCGGACGCGACACCGTTCTCGAAGCCGCCGCCGATGAACTCAGAAAGGCGAAAAAATAAAACCTGCGACGGAACCGCGAAAAGAAGTTGTTAACCAATGAACGCTCCGCCAAGCTGACAGGGACACTGTCACGGCGGAGCGAATTTTATGGAAACGAAAATCGCCGAGTTCAAGGTCCGCACGGTCGGCCTCGCCGCGCGCTGCGAGGTATGTCATCAGGACGATCTGTTCAACCGGGAAACGGGCGAATGCGCGCGATGTAGCGGCCTGATTCCCCAGATTGAAAACGTCATCCCTTCGCTCTTTTCGGAACCGATTTCAAGAACGCCGGTTTCCGACTTCGGACGCCGTACGGCTCTGACCGCGGCCATTCTGGCATCCATCATGGCCGTGCCCGGTACTCTGGGCGTTATGCTCGCAATCTACGCCCTGATCCTTTTCATCGTCGGCCTGACCGAAGGAGAAACTCCTGGATTGAAGGAGGCAGGCTTTGTCAGCCTTGTCCTGCATCTCTCGGTAATGGGTTTCGTTTTGAATTATTGGTACTGGAAAATCGCGCGGAAAAGCACGGAAACCGGGGCGCGAAAAGCCATTTGGGCAATTTCACTGATTTACAACGTGCTGATTCTCGGCCTTGGGCTTTTCACATACATTGATTACTTCTTTTCCCGGGCGCCGCTTTTCTTCTTCTGGCTGGCCGGAATCTCGCTGATGATCGCTGCCTCGCTCGGCGCATTGTTCGAGGAACGCAAACGGGGATAGGCGACCACCCTGAACGGCTGGCTTCAACAGGCAGCTTCTCTCGTCAAAGAAAGATTGAACGATGGAAACGCGTCTCGCCGAATTCAAGGTCCGCCACGTCGGACTCGCCGCACGCTGCGAAGTCTGCCATCAGGACGACCTTTTCAACCCGGAAACGGGCGAGTGTGCGCGGTGTCGCGGTGTTCTGGCCGTCATTGAAACACCTTCTTCCGCAACGTTTTCGACGACGGTCGTCGAAAACGAAACCATGGCCTGTCCATCCCGGTACGGACGCAATCTGGCCCTGGGTGCCGCCATTCTTTCATCCTTCGCGGCCGTTCCCGGAACGGTACTGGCCCTGGCAATTCTCCTCCTTGTTCTGCGGGCGTTGGGAACACCCAAAGACACCGGTGATCCGCTCTTATTTTTCGGAACAATGGCGGGGTCTCTCGGATTTATCGGGGTCGGATTTTCCCAACTTTACTGGTATTGGAAAATTGCGATTGGAACGACCCGATCAAACCAGCGAAAAACGCTTTGGGCAGGCTCGGCGATGTACAACGGGTTGCTGATTCCGGTTCTGATTTATCAGTTGCCGGTGGTGGATTCCATAGACCCGATCAGCGTGGTCTGGCTCGGTTGGCTCGGCGTGATGACGGTGATTTCAGGGCTTGCATTCCTTGAGGAATACAAGCCCCGTTGAAGCGGCATGCGGACAGGATGTCCGCGCTCCAACCCGGTTAATGCTGGCCGGTGTCGCCTTTGGCGGATTCCTCGCGCGGCAGGTCGCTGGCCTTCTTCACCAGTTCGAGAAATTCCGCGCGGTAGCCGTTCCGGTCGTCGCCCTTCGCGGCGGTCGCCATTTGAAGGACGGATGAAAAACTCACGTTGCCGCGATATTCCGACTCGCGCAGCAGCATCCCGAACGCCGCCACGCTCGCGGCGAAGCGGAAATCCGTCGAGGTCGCGGCCAGCGTGCGTCCGTCGTCGGTCACCGGCACGGCCATCAACGTACTTTCCGTTCCGGTCGGCTCCTTGTAGCGCAGGCTCACCGTCAGCAGTTCCCCGCTTGCGGCGGCGGTCTTTTTCTCCCTGGTCGGCTTCGAATACTTCAATTTCGGCACGCCGGGCAGTTTGAACGCCACGCCGACCGGCACGACTTCATACAGCGCCGTCACGCGATGCCCCGCTCCGATTTCGCCCGCGTCCTTCTTGTCGTCCTCGAAATCCTCGGCGGCGAGTATCCGGTTTTCATAACCGATCAGCCGGTACGCCTGGACCTTCGCCGGATTGAACTCGACCTGAATCTTCACGTCCTTCGCGATGGTCACGAGCGTGCCGCTCATCTGCTCGCCAAGCGCCTTGCGCGCCTCGCCGAACGTGTCGATGTAGGCGTAATTCCCGTTGCCCTTGTCGGCCAGCGCCTCCATCGTGGAATCCTTGTAATTGCCGGTCCCGAAGCCGAGAACGCTCAGAAACACGTCCTTTTTCGCCTTTTCCTCGATGAGCCGCGTGAGACTGCCCTGATCGGTCACGCCGACGTTGAAATCGCCGTCGGTGCAGAGAATGACCCGGTTCGCGCCTTCCTTGATGAAGTTTTCCTGCGCGACCTGATAGGCCAGTTCAATGCCTTCCGCGCCGTTGGTCGAGCCGCCCGCGGACAGACGATCCAGCGCGTCAAGAATCGCCTCCCGCTGATTTCCCGGCGTCGAAGGCAGCACCAGCCCGGACGACCCGGCGTAAACGACAATCGCCACCCGATCCTTTTCTGTCAGTTGCCCGGCAAGCAGTTTCAAACCCGATTTCACGAGCGGCAGCTTGTTTTCATCCGACATCGAGCCGGAAACGTCGATGAGAAAAACGAGATTGCACGCCGGACGCTGCTCGGCCCGGATTTCCTTCCCTTTCAAACCGACGCGCACCAGCCGGTGTTCCTTCTTCCACGGACAATCGCCGACCTCGACGTTGACCGAAAACGGCCGCCCGTCGGTCGGATCGGGATAGTCGTAGCCGAAGTAGTTCACCATTTCCTCGATGCGGACGGCGTCCTTCGGCGGACGAGTGCCTTCGGTCAGAAATCGGCGAACGTTGCTGTAGGACGCGGTGTCCACGTCGACGGAAAAGGTCGAGAGCGGATTCGCGGCCACGCCCTTGAACGGGTTGTCGTCAACTTTCGCGTAAGACTCCGTGTTGGACGGCTTCGACTGCGGAAGATTCGCGCCATTACCAGCCGTCGCACCAGGCGACAGCAGCACCAGGCTCTGATACCGGCGCCCATTGATCGGAAGTTCCTGAATCTGTTTCGTCGAAGGAGACACCGTCAATGAGGCGGATGATGAATTGACGATGGCCGCCCCACTGGCGGAGACCTCCACGACATCACTCACACTGGCCGCTTGAAGTTCAATCTCGGCGGACGAAGGAGCGCCTGATTTCACCGAGATACCCGTCACGCGGGTCGTCTGGAACCCCGACAAGGTGATTTCCAGCGTGTACGTCCCGGGAAGCAGTTTTGCGAACGCGAACTTGCCGCTCGCGTCGCTGGTGGTCGTTTCCACCGCCTTGGTGGCCTCGTTGGTCGCGGTAATCGTCGCTCCCGAAATCACCGCGCCGGTCGCGTCCCGCACGATTCCGGTGAGTTGCCCGGTCCGCGCCTGCCGGGCGGCGTGAACGGTCGAAAGGTTGAAAACGGGCGCGAAGGAAATACTCGCGCCGAACGCGGCGACAATCAGACACACGCTGGCCGTACGCTTCATGGGAAGCCTCCGGGAGAACACCCCGTAACGGGGAATGAAATTTGTGGTTGGGATGCTTCACGCCGGAGAACGGCGGTAGTTCGAAAAGTTTTCCGGAGAGCGCGCGCATCCTGCGCGCACGTCCCTACTTTACGACGCCGCGGGCCGCGGTCTTGATGAACTCAACGAGCAGCCGGGCGGATTCGTTTTCGCCCAGTTCGGCCTCGATGGCTTCGACGGCCTGCGTGGTGTTGAGCTTGGAATTGAGCAGCAGGCGGAACGCGCGTTCGATGGCGCGGATTTCCTCGACTTTGTATCCCCCGCGACGCAGACCGACGGTGTTCGGGCCATAGCACTTCGCGTGGTTGCCGACGCTGCGCGCGAACGGAAGCGCGTCCTTCACGACTACCGAATAGGCCCCGATGAAGGCACGGTAGCCGACGCGGCAGAACTGGTGAATCCCGACGTAGGCCCCGAGCGTGGCCTTGTCCTGCACGGTGACGTGCCCCGCGAGCGACGCGCCGTTGGCCATCACGATGCCGCTTCCGACGTGGCAGTCATGCGCGACGTGACACTGCGTCATCATCAGGTTGTCATCGCCGATGCTCGTGACCCCGCCACCTTCGCCGGTGCCGCGATTCAAGGTCACGAACTCCCGAAACACGTTGCGGTCGCCGATGACGAGTTCGGTCCGTTCACCCTTGTACTTCAAGTCCTGCGGGTCCTGCCCGGCCGAGACAAACGGATAGAACCGGTTGCCGTTCCCGATCCGGGTCGGACCTTCAATCACGCAGTGCGCGCCGATTTCGACGTCATTACCGATGACAACTTCCGCGCCGATGACGGCATAGGGACCGATGCTGACGTTCTCGCCGATTTCGGCGCGCGGACTGACGATGGCAGTGGGATGGATCGACATGCAGGAAATTGAGAATTGAGAATTGAGAATTGAGAATTGTCGAATGGACATCGGCTCAAACCGGAACGCCCGGACGCCGATCTCAATTCTCAATTCTCAATTCTCAATTATTTCAGGCTTTCCCGGTCCACGAGGACCGAGGTGATGACGGCTTCGGAGGCGAGCTGGCCTTCGACGAAGATTTCGCCGCGCAGGCGGGCGATCTTGCCCTTGAACCGCATCAGGGTCATTTCGATGCGCAAGGTATCGCCGGGGACGACCGGGCGGCGGAACTTCGCCTCGTCGATGCCCGCGAAGAGCATGAGTTTTTTCTTGGGTTCTTCAAGGATGCTCAACAGGAGCAGACCGCCGGTCTGGGCCATCGCCTCGATGAGCAGAACGCCGGGCATGACCGGCATGCCGGGGAAATGCCCCTGAAAGAACGGCTCGTTGATGGTGACGTTCTTCAAACCGACGATTTTCTTTTCCGGTTCGAGTTCGATGATCCGGTCCACCAGCAGGAACGGGTAGCGGTGCGGCAGGAATTCCTGAATTTGTACGATGTTGAGAACGGTATCCATCACTAAGATTCCTCTTCGGAAAGTTCGGCCAGTGCCCGTTCAATCCGGGCGAGACGTTCCTCGATGCGGGGCAGCAGTTCGGGCAGTTTGGCGGCGGCGATGCGCTCGCGCTTCCAGTCGCGCAGGCGGGTGATGGGCGTCCCGGCGTAGACGTCGTTCGGAGCGACCGATTTGGTCACGCCCGCCTGCCCGGTGACCACCGCCCCTTCGCCGATTTCGACCTGCGGGTTGACGCCGACCTGTCCGGCAATGACGACGCGCCGGCCGACGGTCACGCCGCCCGAGATGCCGACCTGCGCGGCGATGACGACATCTTCGCCCACGCGGCAGTTGTGGGCGATATGGACGAGGTTGTCGATTTTCGTCCCGCGTGCGATGCGGGTCACGTCGAGCGTCGAGCGATCGACGGTCGAATTCGCGCCGATCTCGACATCGTCCTCAATGATCACCGTTCCCACCTGGGGAATCTTGAGGTGGCGACCGCCCTCGGGCGCGAAGCCGAAGCCGTCCGCGCCGATGACCACTCCGGCGTGAAGGATGCAGCGCTTTCCGACCGTTACGCCGTCGTAGAGCGTCACATTCGGGAACAGTACGGTGTCTTCGTCAATTGCGACACCATTGCCGAGGACGACCCCCGGATGCAACACGGCACGCGCGCCGACCCGGCAGTTGCGTCCGACCGTCACTCGCGGATGAATCGTCGCTTCAGGGTTGATTTCGGAGCCTTCGCCCGCGATGAAGTCCGGCGCGATGCCTGCGACGGGCGGCGGGCCGACGTGCAGCAGACGAATCGCCCGGGCGAAAACCGCCTTCGGATTGCGCGCCAGCAGCAGAGCGTAACGGGTCCGTTCCTCGTCGGTCACGCCCGAGGCTTCCACGATAAAAACGGAAGCCCGCGCGGAGTCGAGGCGACTCCGACGCGAGCCGATGGCAAGGGTTATCGCGCCCAGTTCCGACCGCTCGAACTCGCTGACGCGTTCGATGGTCGTCTCCGGATCGCCGGAAAATTCGACTTCGAGCCGCGCGGCGAGTTCTGCGAGCTTCATCGGGCAATTACTGTCCGGGCTTGGCCGGAGTCGAGGCCGGAGCCGGCGCGACCGGATTGGCCTTGTTGTATTCCTTCACGAAATCGTCGGTGATGTCGGCGCCCGGATCGAGATAGGGGAGCATCGCCAGATTGTTGGCCTGCGCCATTACCGCCAGGTCGAAGATCATCACGATTCCGCGTGACGCGGCGTAGCTTTCCATGAACCGGAACACTTTTTCGCGCACCGGGTTGAGAATCTTGAACTGTTCCTTCTCGACATCGGCCTGAAGGTCTTCCGACTTGCGCTTGTACTCTTTTTCGAGCGCAATGCCCTGCTCCTGAGCCTGCCGACGGACTTCGGGCGCGTTGTTCTGGTCTTCGACCTTCTTCTTCAACTCTTCCAGCTTGGCCGCCATGGTTTCGAGTTCCTTGGTACGCGGTTTGAACTGGTCTTCAAGCTTTTGAACCTGACGCTTGAACTCGTCGATCTTTTCCGTGAACGCCTGAGTATTCACCACGACGAGCTTACCGGTCGGGATGCCGGCGGGACGGGCCGCGGAAGGCGGCGTCTGGGGCGGCTTGGCGCCGGAGGTGACGTTCTGGGCGGACGCCGTCACGGTAAACATCGCGGACACCGCGACCAGCAACAAAGAAAAACGTTTCATCGAGAGATTCCCTTACGAAAATGAGATTGCGGTTCGGAACGAGCGGTGAACAGATTCACGCGAGCCGCCGCCGGTTGTTCCGAAAAGCGGTTCGTCCGTGAAGTTCGAGGAACGACTCGAAACGAAGTCAGGCATTATACGAAGCGGACGCGTAAACGCAAACAGCCTTGTTTTCGTTGTGCCTGGAAATCAGCGACGGGGTTTCCGCCCGAGCTTCGACCGCGAGGGATTCGCCGTGGCCTCGAGCGATTCGAGCGCCGCCCGATTGCCGATGACCACCAGAATGTCGCCCACCTCGAGGACCGTGTCACCCGGCGGATTGAACAGGCTTGCATTCGCTCCCCGCTTGATGGCCACGATGATGGCATTGAGTTCACTGCGAATGCCGCAGTCACGAATGAATTTCCCGACCAGCGGCGAATCCGCAAAAAGTTCGACCTGTTCGATGACGAGGTCCATCGTGTCGGTCATGGCGGTCAGTTCGATGAAATCGCCAACCGCCGGACGCAGAAGTACCTGCGCCATGATGTGCGAACCGATGACGGTCGGTGAAACGACCTTGTCGGCCCCCGCCTTTTTCAACTTTTCAATCGCCGATTCGGTGATGGCGCGTGCCACGATGTAGAGATCCGCGTTCAATCCGCGCGCCGTGAGCGTGATGTAGACGTTGTCGGCGTCGCTCGGCGTGCAGCAGACGATGCCCCGCGCCCGGTCAATCTGCGCCCCGAGGAGAATTTCCTCCTCCGATGCGTCCCCGTTGAGCGTCAGATAGCCCTGCGACAACAGCCGCTCGGCAACCTGTTCGTCGCGCTCGATGATGACGAACTCGGCCCCCGTCCGCTCCATTTCCTTGATGAGCGTCACACCGACGCGCCCCGCGCCGCACACGATGAAATGATCCGACAACTGACTGATATCCTTGAACATACGCCGCCTGCTGAAGGTCGAAAGAATTTCCCCCTGAATCAACGCCTGAACCGCCGCCCCGACCACCGTGATGCTGACCAGAATGAACCCCGCGGTGAACATCCGTCCAGCAACCGTCTTGGGCGAGACGTCGCCGTACCCCACCGTCGCCAGCGTCGCCACCGTCAGGTAGAACGAATCCAGCCAGGAATACTTCTCCAGCACATGAAACACCGCCGTCCCGAGGCCAATCAGGGTGGCCAGTGTCAGCAACGAAACCTGGAATCGCCGTTGTGGACTCATCTCAAGCGCCGAGCGGGAAAAAGGGTTCTGATTTCGGAGGGATGCGGGCATTCAGGTCGGGAATTGAAGATTTCTGATTGAAGATTTTCGATTGAAGATTTCTGCGTGAAGGCTTCCCTTCAGGACGAACTTCGGACCATCCGTCTTTCGGCCGGTCTCCAATCAAAAATCGAAAATCTTCAATCTTCAATCTTCAATCGAAAATCACCGAATCCCGAGAAAATTGCCGAGGATGCGCTGGCCGGCCAGCGTCAGAATGGATTCGGGGTGGAACAGGACCCCTTCGCAAGCCGTACGCCGCACGCGCAGCCCCATGACCGCGCCATCTGGCGTTGTGGCCGAAATTTCGAGATCGGCGGGCAGGCCATCGCGTTCGACCGTGAGCGCACGGCAGACCATGGCCCGAAAGCGGTAGTCCACGCCGTGATACAGCGTACGGCTGTCGTGGCAGATTTCGACCGTCCGCCCGTAAAGGGGCGCGGCCGCAACGATTTTCGCCCCGAACGCCGCCCCCAGTGCCAGGCATCCGAGGCCGATACCGAAAATCGGCGTCCGACCGGCCAGCGTCCGGCAAAGCTCGACCGAACAGCCGGCATCGCCGGGATGTCCTCCGCCCGACGCGATGATGATATGTGTCGGCGCAAGCGAGGTGACGGCGGCGGACGTCACCTCGCGACTCGACCGAACCTCCGCAGTCAGGCCAAGCGCGCCAATGACCTGTGCCACGGCGTGCGTGAATGGACCTTCGTTGTCGAGAATCAGGACCATCGGCGAATACCGGCGAACCACTTTGAATTCAGAATGTTGGGAACCGTTGTCGCAAGGGGCCGCCGGGTCGGTGTCCGGTCGCGGTTGCGCCCCGTCCGACGGGTGAGCATAATCGCTTTTTTCGCGAAAAAATCAACCAACAAGCGAGGCGAACCAAGGTGGAGTTTTCCGTCCTGAAAAGCGATTTACTCAAGGAATTGACGTTTCTCAATGGCGTCATTGAAAAAAAGAACACGATTCCGATCATTCAGAACCTTCTGATTTCGGGTGACGCGGGTGCGATGCTCGACCTCGTCGGCACGGACCTCGAATCCACGTTGCGGGTATCCTGCACGGCTGAAATCACGGCCGGCGGCACATTGCTGCTTCCTGCGCGGCGGCTGCTCGACATCGTCCGCAACCTGCCCGATTCGGTCATCCACTTCAAGGCCGATGCCAGTCAGAACGTGGTCGTGACCTGCGAACGGTCGCGCTTCAAGCTGTTCAGCCCGACGGCGGAAAATTATCCCGACCTGCCGGAAGTGCCCGAAGCGCAATACACCGTTTCCGCCGCCGTCCTGCGGACCATGATTCCGCGCACGCTGTTCGCCATGACCCAGGAAGAATCGCGCTTCCAGCTCAACGGGGCACAGATGATCGTCGACGGCGACGCCCTGCGGATGATCTCGACCGACGGCCACCGGCTGTCGTTCATCGAAAAGAAGGGACTCACCTTCTCTCCGAAGGGCGACGCGCCCGATTCCTTCAAGGTCCTCATTCCGAAGAAAACGCTCGCCGAAGTCTCGAAACTGGCCGCCGAAGTGGGCGACGAGGGACTCGCCTTCGGCCGCGACGAGAACCACATCTTCTTCAAGGTCGGGCCGCGCGTGTTCATCTCGCGGATGCTCGCCGGCCAGTTTCCGAACTATGAAATGGTCCTGCCGAAAAACAATGACAAGGCCATCCTGTTCGAAACCGAGCGGCTGGTCGCCTCGCTGCGCCGCGTAAGCGTCGTCGCCGACGAAACCACCCGTGCCGTCAAGATGCACGTCGATGAAGGCAAGGTCGAATTCACCGCCCAGTCGAGCGAATCGGGCGAAGCCTCGGAAACCGTGCCAGTGGAATACGCCGGACCGAAGCTGATGATCACGTTCAACGTGAACTACCTGATGGATTTTCTCAATGCCGCGGGCGCGACCGAAACGTCATTCGAATTCAAGGACGAAATCACCCAGATCCAACTGCGGCCCAAGGATGACGGCGAGTTCGACTATCGTTACATCGTGATGCCGATGCGCGTTTGATCCGCCCCACCCAAACCAGTTCCCAAAGAGACTTGGGGCCACGGCTTCAAGTCTCTTTCATTTTCCGAAGGTATCGCTTGCGTGACACGGGAAAATGCAGGCTACAATCGGAGGTACGTTTCGTCACCGGACACCCCTTCCCCCGGGACCACCATCGTGAAACTGTCGATCGTCATTCCCATCTACAACGAACAGCGGACGCTTCGCACCATCATCGAGCGCGTTCAGGCGGTGAACATCCCGCTTGAAAAGGAACTGGTCTGCGTCGATGACTGCTCGAAAGACAACACGCGCGAAATTCTTCAGGAACTGGCCCGGGAGTACCCGAACATCAAGCCGTACTTTCAGCCGGTCAACCGGGGGAAAGGCGCCGCGCTGCGCGAGGGATTCAAACATGCCACCGGCGATTTCGTGATCGTGCAGGACGCCGACCTCGAATACGATCCGAACGATTACAGCGTGGTTCTCGCACCGCTGCTTCAGGGCAAGGCGGATGTCGTCTTCGGCTCGCGCTTCCTCGGCGGCCAGGCGCATCGGGTGCTTTATTTCTGGCACTCGATGGGCAACAAGTTCCTCACGCTGCTCTCGAACATGGTGTCGGACCTCAACCTGACCGACATGGAAACCTGCTACAAGGCGTTCCGGCGCGAGGTCATTCAAAGCATCGAACTGGAGCAGGAGCGATTCGGGTTCGAGCCGGAAATCACGATCAAGGTCGCCCGCCGGAGATTGCGGGTTTATGAAGTGTCCATCAGCTACGATGGCCGGACGTATGAGGAAGGCAAGAAAATCGGCTGGAAGGACGGGGTGCAGGCACTCTGGTGCATCACCAAGTACGGCCTGACCGTTCCCCTTTCGCCCATCCGGAAGGAGCTTTCGGAAGCACCCTCGATGGAACTTCCCCAAGCCTCCGACAAGATGCCGAAGTAGAAACGCTCATTTTTTCGTGGCGGTCGCCCAGAGATTCAGAAAGACCTCGAAATAGCCGAAACTCATCCCGGCCCGATCGAAACCGCCCCGCGCAAGCAGGTCGCCGATGCGCGGATGGGTGTAGGCGTCCTTGTGTTCCTCGATTTCAACCGGACTGACGAGGCGCAGTTTGGCGAGAAGACGAAGAAGGCCGTCGGTCCAGACGGCGGGCGTGGTCAACAGATACATCCCGCCCGGTTTCAAGACCCGGTGAATTTCGGAAAGCAGTTCAGGCAACCGCTCCGGCTCGATGTGCTCAAACACCGCCAGCATCGTGACCACATCGAATGAATTCGATTCGAAGGGGATTTCCCGTGCCTGCTCAACGTCGTAGTTGACGAGGGAGATTCCACGGCGTTCCCGCAACGTAGTTTTCTGCTCAGGCCTCACCATTTTGTCGAGACCGAATTTCCCGTTGAATTCGGTATTGGTCAGAAAGAGCGGATGACTGCCGCAGCCAATGTCGAGCACCGTCCCCGAACGCTTTTCGGCCGGGATCAACCGATTTGCGATTCGGCAGCGCTCCCGGGCCAAAAAGCCTTCCAGAAGTCCGTAGCTTCGTGTGACCTGTATTGGAAGCGGCTGTTCGACTGCGCCGTCCATGGGCTTCAATCCGCCTTTTTCTTATTCTGGATTTCCTATCGCTGCGTGCCGCCGACCGTCATCTCCGAAATGCGGATGGTCGGCAATCCGACGCCGACCGGGACGCTCTGCCCGTCCTTGCCGCAGGTCCCGACGCCCTGATCGAGTTCGGAGTCGTTACCGACCGCCGTGACCTTCGTCAGTACGTCGGGGCCGTTGCCGATGAGCGTGGCGTCCTTAACCGGCGCGGTGATTTTGCCGTCTTCAATCAGATATGCCTCGCTCGCCGAGAACACGAACTTTCCGCTCGTAATGTCCACCTGACCGCCGCCGAACTGGACCGCGAACAGCCCGCGCTTGACGGACTTGATGATGTCCGCGGGCGCTTCCTCGCCGGAGAGCATGTAGGTGTTGGTCATGCGCGGCATCGGGATGTGCTGGTAACTCTCGCGCCGACCGTTGCCGGTGAAGGGCACGCCGAGCAGTTTCGCGTTCAGATAATCGTTGATGTACCCGCGCAGGATACCGTTTTCGATGAGGACCGTCCGTGAGGTGGCATGCCCTTCGTCGTCCACGTTGAGCGAGCCGCGTCGTCCGGGCAGCGTGCCGTCGTCTACGATGGTGCAGTGTTCGGAAGCCACGCGCTTGCCGATCATTTCGGAAAAGGCCGAGGTTTTCTTGCGGTTGAAATCGGCTTCGAGGCCGTGCCCGATGGCTTCGTGAAGCAGAATGCCCGGCCAGCCCGGCCCGAGGACGACTTCCATCGGCCCGGCCGGGGCGTCCACCGCGTCGTACTGAAGCAGCGCCAACCGAACCGCTTCGGTCGCGAGCGCTTCCGGCGCGAGATCGCCCGATTCAAACATTTCGAATCCGCGCCGTCCGCCGCCGCCCGCGCGACCGGCCTTCAGATCGCCGTCCTGATCCGCGATGCACGACACGCCGATGCGGGCCAGGGGCTGAATGTCGCCCGCCAGAATGCCTTCGCTCGTGGCGATCATGACCACTTTGTACTCATCGGCCAGACTTGCCTGAACCTTCTGAACCCGCTTGTCCTTCGAGTACGCGAGTTCGTCCACTTCCTTCAACAGCGCGATCTTGCGGTCGATGGAGACTTCGCTGACCGGCTCCGGGGTCGGGTAAAGATCATGAGCATTGGCGCGGGGCGAGACATCCACGCGGGTCACCGGGCCGCCGTCCTTCGCGATGCAGGCCGCCGTGAACGCCGCCTTGCGAATGCTCTCGACGGTGATGTCGTCGGTGTAGGCGTACCCCGTCTTTTCTCCCGAAATCACCCGGACACCGACACCCTGCGAAATCGCCTGATTGGCGCTCTTGATGATGCGGTCTTCCAGTCCGAGGCTGCTGTTCCGGCGGTACTCGAAATAAAGGTCGGCATAATCGCCGCCCTTTCCGAGCGCTTCGCCGAGCAGCGCGTTCAGATCGTCCGGCGTGATGCCGTAGCGCGAGGTGAAAAATTCGATGGCTTCGTTCCGCATCGTTCGTTGGCCCTTCAGTTCATTGAAAAAACGCAAAGTCGCAAAGGCGCGAGGACGCAAAGGAAAGATTCATTGCGCCCTTGCGCCTTTGCGTCCTTGCATTGAAAGGAAATTAAAGAAACTTCTCGACCACACCGTAGGTCGCTTCCAGCGCGTCGTTGAGCTTCGACGGGTCCTTGCCGCCCGCTTCGGCGAGGTCGGCCTTGCCGCCGCCGCCGCCGCCCACGATGGCCGCGAGTTCCTTGACCACCTTGCCCGCCTGAACGCGCCCCGTCAACTCATCCGCCACGCG
>JBDRAL010000087.1:0-54697 GCA_039793685.1 Blastocatellia bacterium NZW_1522 | reverse complement strand
AAGAAAATGACGATCGGCGGTATTGACAGAACCCCGAATCTGATGATGTCGTCAGGCATCAGTGGTATTGTCGCGCCCAGTCACAAGTAAACGAATGCGGAATGCGGAATATCGAATGCGGAATTTTTCCATTTCCCGCAACGAGGCCGCATTCACCGAAGTTATCGAACATCAAGGGAATTTTTCATTCCGCATTCGATATTCCGCATTCCGCATTCCGCATTCACATCTTCCATCCCCTTCAAAAACTCCATGTCCAGTAACGGTTTCCACATTCCGCTCGAAAAAATCGAAGAAGCCCGCGAACGGATCGCCCCCTACACGCGCCGCACCCCGATGCTGCCGCCCCCGCTGGTCCATCGCGACATTCCGCAACGGCTCCACCTCAAACTCGAAAATCTTCAGGTCAGCGGCTCGTTCAAGGCGCGCGGCGTCTTCAACACGCTGCTTCAGCTCGACCCCGAACAACGCTCGCGCGGCGCAGTTACCGCGTCGGGAGGCAACCACGGCCTCGCGCTCGCCTATGCCGCGAGCCGCCTCGGCATGCCCGCCACCGTTTACCTTCCCGCCCGCGCGAGCGAGGATCGCGTCGCGCGCATCGCGCGGTACGGCGCGCGGGTCATCAAGCATGGCGACGCCTGGGACGACGCCAACGCGAAGGCACTTGAACATGCCGAAAAGGAAAACCTTGCCTACGTTCCCGCCTTCGACGGGAACTCCGTCGTTGAAGGACAAGGCACGCTCGGCCTCGAAATGATCGACGACCTGCCGGAGATCGACTGCGTTCTCATCGCGGTCGGTGGCGGCGGACTCATCGCCGGCGTTTCAGCGGCCATCCGGCAGAAAAAGCCCGACGTGACGATCATCGGCGTCGAGCCGGTGGGGGCGTCCTCCATGCACAAGAGCATTTCCGCCGGACACCGGGTCGGGATGCAGCAGGTACGCACCATCGCGGACACGCTTTCCCCAAAAAGCGTCAGCGACCTGACCTACGGTGTGACCAGTCAGTATTGCGACCGGGTTCACCTCATTGACGACCGGCAGATGGTTCAGGCCATGCGCTGGCTCTGGGCGGAATGCAACCAACTGGTCGAACCGGCGGGCGCGGCGGTCATCGCGGCCCTGCTCGACGGCGGGCTGGACATCGGCAAGTACACCGCGCCCACGGCCATCATCTGCGGCGGGAACGCCGCCGCCGAGAGCGTCTTCACGGCCTACCAGCAGGCCGCCGACATGCTGAGCGGCATCAACTGAACGGAACGGCAGCCTGACCGTAAGGGAGGGCTGTCTCCTGCAAGTAACTGAATTTGAAAGGACAGCCCTCCCTTACGGTCAGGCTGCCGAAAAAAATTCTTCAATCTTCAATCGAAAATCGAAATTTCTGATGATAAGCTGAAATTCATGTTCTTTTCATACCCCTGTCGGGGATTTTTCCCGACCGGAATCATCCCATACCTACCGTCAGAAAAAAGGGAGACGTTCAATGACCACCACTGGTGCGAATACCGCCCTGAACGATGATTTTTTTCCGTCCTACGTCCGCAATGAACGCTTCAAGAACTGGTTCAAGGATATTTACGCCCTGTGCAAGCCCGACCGGGTTCACTGGTGCGACGGCTCGCAGGAAGAATACGACCAGTTTTGTGAACAACTGGTGGAAGCCGGGACGTTCAAACGGCTGAACCCCGAAAAGCGTCCGAACAGCTTTCTCGCCATTACCGATCCGAGCGACGTGGCCCGGACCGAAGAACGCACCTTCGTGTGCAGCCGCCGCCGCCAGGACGCCGGTCCAACCAACAACTGGATGGACCCGCACAAAATGGATGCCACCCTGCGGACGTTCTACGACGGCACGATGCGCGGTCGCACGATGTACGTCATGCCCTTCAGCATGGGTCCGCTCGGCTCCGACATTTCGCACATCGGCATTGAAATTTCCGACTCGCCCTATGTGGCGATCAACATGCGGATCATGACCCGGATGGGCCGTCAGGTATGGGATTACCTCGACGGCAAGGACCCGGTCCTCTGCCTGCACTCGGTCGGCGCGCCGCTCGCCCCCGGCGAAAAGGACAAGACCTGGCCGTGCAATCCGGTCGAGAAATACATCGTTCACTATCCTGAAAATCGCGAAATCTGGTCCTACGGCAGCGGCTACGGCGGAAACGCCCTGCTCGGCAAGAAGTGCTTCGCGCTCCGCATCGCCTCGACGATGGGCCGCGACGAGGGCTGGCTCGCCGAACACATGCTGATTCTCGGCGTCGAATCGCCGAAAGGTGAAAAGTCTTATGTGGGCGCGGCCTTCCCGAGCGCCTGCGGCAAGACCAACTTCGCCATGCTGATTCCGCCGAAGGGTTTCGACGGCTGGAAGGTCACGACCGTCGGCGACGACATCGCGTGGATCAAACCCGATTCCGAAGGCCAGTTGCGCGCCATCAACCCCGAAGCCGGTTTCTTCGGCGTCGCCCCGGGAACGTCCTACGACACGAACCCGAACATGATGGACGCCGTCCGTTCCAACACCATCTTCACGAACGTCGCGCTCACGCCCGACGGCGACGTGTGGTGGGAAGGCATGACGCCCGAACCGCCTCCGGTGCTGACTGACTGGCAGGGCAACGAATGGACGCCGGAAATCGGCAAGGAAACGGGCCGCAAGGCCGCGCACCCGAACGCCCGCTTCACCGTCTCCGCGACGCAGTGCCCGGTGATTGATGAAAACTGGGAAAATCCGGAAGGCGTGCCGATTTCGGCCTTCATCTTCGGCGGACGCCGCGCCTCGGTCGTGCCGCTCGTCTATCAGGCGGTCAACTGGAATTTCGGCGTCTATCTCGCCTCGACCATCGGTTCGGAAATGACCGCCGCCGCTTTCGGGGCCATCGGTCAGGTCCGCCGCGATCCATTCGCGATGCTGCCGTTCTGCGGCTACCACATGGGCGATTACTTCAACCACTGGCTCCAGATCGGCCGTTCGCTGCCGAACCCGCCGCGCGTCTTCTGCGTGAACTGGTTCCGCAAGGATGAAAACGGCAAGTTCCTGTGGCCGGGCTTCGGCGACAACATGCGCGTTCTCAAGTGGATTATCGACCGCGTCCAGGGCCGCGCCTCGGCCATTGAAAGCCCGCTCGGCTGGATGCCCCGTCACGAAGACCTCAACTGGGACGGCATCGACTTCCCCGTCGAAAAGTTCAACCAGTTGATGGCCGTCGAACGCGAAGCGTGGAAGCAGGAAATTCTCTCGCACGAGGAACTCTTCGAACGCCTCTACGACCGGCTGCCGAAGGAATTCATCCTCATGCGCGAACTCATCCTCTCCAGCCTCTGGCGCTCCCCCGAAAAGTGGGAACTCGCGTCGGAACGCGCGTGACGGGATAGTCTGGAGTCGAGAGTCTGAAGTCTGGAGTCAAATCCGGACTTCGGACTGAAAGACAAGGAGACAAGGAGACAAGGAGACAAGGAGACAAGGAGACAAGGAGACAAGGAGCGTTCCGCCGAACCGCCTTTACGTCAAACCCTTTCTCCTTTTCTCGCGGTCTCCAAGTCTCCTTGTCCTGTTTTTGGTTTTGACTCCAGACTCTCGACTCCAGACTCCAGACTTTTAAACTTCTTCCCCTGCTCCGTTCGACGGCGTCACCACCGTTAAAACCGTTTCAAGGCCGGTTGCGGCGCGGTAGGTTTGCGGAACCCGTTCGAGAAATTCGTTCAATGATTTGCGTTCGACGAGGTTGACCGTCGAACCGCCGAAGCCGCCGCCGGTCATGCGCGCGCCGAGGCAGCCGTCCACGCTCCGGGCGGCGAATACGAGGGCGTCCAGTTCCTCGCAACTCACTTCATAATCGTAGGCCAGTGAATCGTGCGACGCGGTCATCGCCTTGCCGAAAAACGCCCAGTCCTCGTCGGCCAGATCGCCCGGCGCGTTGGCGGTCCGCAGATTTTCCATGATGACGTGAAGAACGCGGCGGCGAACGATGTCGGGAAGCCTCCCGGCGTACGTTTCGAAATCCGTCACGGTCACGTCGCGCAAGGCTTTTATGGCAGGCAGGAGGGTTTGAAAAAACGCCACGCCTTCCTCGCACTCCGCCCGGCGCGTGTTGTATTCGGACGCGGCCAGTTCGTGCCGGACACCCGAATCGGCAATCACGAAGGCATGACGTTTCAAATCGAGCGGGACCGATTTCCCCTCAAGCGAACGACAATCAATCAACAGCGCGTGGCCTTCCTCGGCGAAAACCGAGATGAACTGATCCATGATGCCGCATTTCGTCCCGACGAATTCATGCTCGGCGGCCTGCCCGGCGAGGGCGAGTTCGCGGCGGTCGATGGCGTGATTTGAAAGCGAAAGCAGGGCAAAACCCACCGCCATTTCAAGCGCGGCGGAGGAAGAAAGCCCCGCGCCCCGCGGTACGTCGCTCGCAATGACGAGATTCGCGCCGGTCAGCCGCGTTCCGTTGCGTTCAAGGATGCGCGCCGTTCCTTCAACGTAATTGCTCCACTTCCCCGCGACGATTTCCGGCGCGGCATCGAGGTCGAATTCGATTTCCTCGCCGAGGTCATGCGCGCGGACGCACACGCGCCGGTCCGCGCGCGGGTGCGCAGCGACGAAAGTGCGTTTATCAATCGCCATCGGCATGACGAAACCGTCGTTGTAATCGGTGTGGTCGCCGATGAGGTTGACCCGACCGGGCGCGGAGAACAGACGCGGCGCGGCCCCGAAGCGAGCGGCGAAAGCGGAGAGCAGCAAATCCCGTGTTGACATAGCGGCGAGGGAAGGAAAATCCGGCGTTGACTTGATGTTTCGTGGGTTCGGAAACTACCGTTTCCGCAACGAGAAACTCAAACCCGGCGTCCGTCGCTTGCGTCTTTTTACCGGAGGTTGTCGTGAATTCATTCGTCAGATTCATCCTCGGTCTTTTCCTGCTCGTGGTCGGCGGCCTGATCGCGCTCAAAATCATCGGTTTTCTGCTGTCGATGGCGGTCGGGGCATTGTTGTACTTCGCCATCATCGCCCTCGCCATCATCGGCATTCTCGGGATTCTCGGCGGCGCGCTTTACCTGATGGTTCCGCGTGGCGATGAATCCGAGGTGAAGGCCGTGACGAAAGCCTCCAAGAAGGCCCGAAAGGATGCCGCCGCCCTGCCCTCGGGCGACGGGAAACCATCGGCGGACGCGGTCGCGGCGGAACTCCGACGCCAGCGCGAGGAACTCCGCCGGGCGGGCCGGGAATAAATTTCTCCGCCATCGGAATTCAACAAGCGCTATGCGAACCCGACTTTTTCTCTCGCTGTTTCTTTCCCTCGCCGTCTTCGCCATTGGCCTGACCGCGTTTTCCAAGTCCCAACCAGCACCCGTGTCCAATCCAACCCGAAAACTTGGCCCCGTCCGCGCGCCGGAATTCAACGGCGGCCTCGGCTGGCTCAACACCGACCAGCCGCTGACGATTGCGGGCCTGCGGGGGAAGGTCGTCCTGCTCGATTTCTGGACCTTCTGCTGCATCAACTGCATGCACGTCATTCCGGATTTGAAATATCTGGAAGCGAAATTCCCGAACGAACTCGTCGTCATTGGCGTGCATTCCGCGAAGTTTGAAAACGAGAAGGATACGGAGAACATCCGCCGGGCCATTGCGCGGTATGAAGTCACGCACCCGGTGGTCAACGACGCGAACTTCAAGATTTGGGATAGCTACGGCGTCCGCGCCTGGCCGACCTTCGTCGTCATCGACCCGGAAGGCTACGTTTCGAATATGTACTCGGGCGAAGGCCATCGAAATGAAGTCGAGGCCGAAATCCGCGAACTGGTCGAGGACGCGAAGAAAAAAGGAAAGCTGAAACCCTCGCCGCTCTCCCTGTCGCTCGAACAGGCCAAGCTGCCCGATACGCCGCTGCTCTTCCCCGGAAAAATCACCGCCGATGAAGCCACGAAGCGACTGTTCATTTCCGACAGCAATCACAACCGCATCGTCATTACCAATTTCGACGGAATGCTGCTGGACGTTATCGGTTCGGGAAGCATCGGCGACCGCGATGGCGATTATTCAAAAGCCCAATTCCATCACCCGCAGGGGATGGCGCTGGACGGCGACTCGCTCTATGTCGCGGATACTGAAAATCACCTGATTCGGCGCGTTGATTTGAAGAACCGCAAGGTGGAAACCGTCGCTGGTTCAGGCGAACAGGGGCACAACCGTTCCGGCGAATCCCCCGGACGCGACATTTCGCTCGCCTCGCCGTGGGACGTACTCAAGGTCGGCTCGAATCTCTACATTGCAATGGCGGGCACGCACCAAATCTGGAAATACAGCCTGAAAACGGGCGTCGTGTCGTGGTTCGCGGGAAGCGGCGCGGAAGGCCGGCTCGACGCCGACCTCAAACTTTCCGCGTTCGCGCAGCCTTCGGGACTCGCCACCGACGGCAAGGAACTTTTCGTTGCGGATAGCGAAATCTCCTCGATTCGCGCGATCAATCTTGAATCCGGGACGGTCCGGACGGTCGCGGGCGGCGATCTGTTCGACTTCGGCGACGTGGATGCAGTCGGTGATTCGGCCCGGTTTCAACATCCGCTCGGTGTGGCCTACGCCGACGGAAAAATTTATGTCGCCGATACCTACAACCACAAAATCCGCGTCATCGACCCGGCCACCGGAAACACCTGGAGTCTCACGAAAGGCGGCGCGGACCGCGCCTTTCTCGAACCCGGCGGCATCGCCTTCGCGGGCGGAAAGCTCTTTGTGGCCGACACCAACGCCCAGCGGGTTCGCGTGGTCGTCCCGGCCAGCCGCAGCGTTTCAACGCTCGCCATCGCGGGGCTGACCTCGCCCGCCAGCGCCGAAGACACGGCGGAAACGCTTCCGAATCTCGATACGGTCAAACTTGAAAAGCGTCTGATTTCACGCGGCGGGGGCGAGGTCGTTCTGGAAGTCAAACTGCCCGACGGCTATCACCTCAACGAAGAAACACCGCACCGTTTCAGGATGAAAACCGATTCCGGTACAATCTTTCTCAAGCCGGAGAAAGTCACAGGAAGCTCGCCGAAGTTGAAATTTCCATTGAAGGTCCCGTTCATCGCGACGACCGAAGGCTCGGCCACGCTCACGCTCGATACGACCTTTTTCTACTGCCGCGACAAGGAAGCCTGCGTCATTCGTTCGGTCCGATTCATCATTCCGGTCGAAGTGACCAAAGACGGCGGCAAGCGCGTGGAAGTGAATTACAACGTTCCGAAACCCTAAAAAAGTCTGGAGTCTGGAGTCGAGAGTCTGGAGTCAGAAGAAAATGCGGAATGCGGAATATCGAATGCGGAATAAGAATTCTCAAACATCGAATTCTTGACTCCAGACTCTCGACTCCAGACTCCAGACTTTGAGCCAGACTCAAGACTATCTTTCACAGTCCGATTCGTTCCAGCATCGCGTCCATGCGCGGGTCGTCGCGGAGCGGATCGAAACCCGGCCAGACCTTTAAAAGCAGAAGATCGAAGTGGCGTTCGGCGAAGGCGTTTTCAAGCTGGTCGAACGCCTCGTCTTTTTTGCCCAGCGCTCCGGCCAACAGCGCGCGTTCGATGGGCGAAACGTGGCGCTGATCGGCCAGTTCGTCGAGACGGGCCGTTATGGCGAGGGCGTCGTCGATGCGTCCGGCGGCGGCGTAGACACAGCCCAAATCGGCAATCACGCGCGGGTTCCCTTCACAAAGTTCCGCGCCGCGTTCAAGTACGCGAATCGCCTCGGCATGGTTTTCCATCTTCGAATAAACCAGCCCCAGCCAGTGCAAGGCGGGTACGAAATCCGGGTTCATGTCGAGCGTGTCGCGCAATTGCTCGGCGGCGGTTTCGTAATCCCGCGAGATGTAGAGCATGTCGGCCAGATGCTGGTTGATCATCAGCGAGAGCGGGTCGAGTTCGAGCGCGCGGCGGGCTTCGGCGACCGCTTCCTCGTTTCTTCCAACGGTAATCAGGAACTGCGAGTGCCAATGTCGGCCGTGGGCAAAGTTCGGTTTCAGTTCGAGGCCGCGACGGAGGGCGATTCCCGCGCCCTCGAAATCCCAGTCGCCGCACAGTTTCGCCATCGCCAGCGGGATGTATCCCTCGGCCAGGTCCGGCGCGAGTTCAATCGCCCGCGTCGCGGCGGCTTTTGCTCTGGGCAAATATTCACGCGGCGAAACGCCCGCATGCAGCAGTAGCGAGAGGCAACAATCGGCTAGTCCGGCGTGAGCGAGGGCGTAATCCGGCGCGATTTCAATAGCTTGAGAAAAGTGATTGAACGCCGCTTCGAGACTGGGTCCGGTGCGGAGCGTCCACGCATAGCGGCCTTTCAGGTAATGCTGATGCGCTTTCGGATTGCCGACAGTGGTTGCCGACAGCGAGGCGCGTTCCGATTCGGTCAGGAACGGCAGCAGGGCCTGCGCCACTTTTTCCGAAATCGAATCCTGAATCGTAAAGATGTTGGAGAACGGCTCGTCGAATTTCTCAGCCCAGACTGGATGCTGGCGTTCGACCTCGACCAGTCTGACCGTGACGCGCAGCCGGTCGCCCGCCACCTGAACCGTCCCTTCGAGAATCCGCGACACCTTCAACTCGCGCCCTGCCTCGGCCAGATCGGGTGCGGTCCCCGCGTATCGCCGAATCGCGCCGGTCGGACGAACCGCCACGCGACGCATCGTACTCAAGCGCGTAATGAGCGCGTCCGCGAGGCCGAGTTCAAGGTAGGCATTCGCTTCCGAAACGCCCACGGAGGCAAACGGCAGCACCGCCAGCGCGGTCGTGGATTGCCCCGGCGAAGGCGCGGCAGCCTCTGTCACCGGCGAACGAAATCGGTACCCGAACTTCGAAACCGTTTCGATGAACTCCTCGCCATCGTCGCCGAGGGCTTTGCGAAGCGCCGAAATATTGCGCGCCAGACTGACTTCCGTCACATGCGTGTTGGGCCACACCCGCTGAAGAAATTCTTCCTTGGGAACCAGTCGCCCGCGGTTTTCCACCAGTACCAGCAAGGTTTCAAACGCCTTGGGCGTCAGTGCAAGAGGGATGTCGCCCCGCACAAGACGCCGCTCGGCGGTTTCGATGCGGAACTCGCCAAAGGAAAAAGCTGTGGGCTGCGTTTCGGGCATGAAATGGTCCGTCAGCGGGGATGTCGCCCGCCGTTGTAAGAATTTTGTAAGAATTTTTTCAGAGGGAGGGAAAAACTACCATAGAATTTCCCGCGTACAATGGGTTCAGTGAAACGCCCCCCTCATCCAACGGTTGCGTGATTTGCGGAGGGGGGCCGTTTCAGTCTTTCACCACCAATCAAAATACGAGATTGCCGATGCCACGCTTCTTTCTTCGCCTTGGAATTGCCGTAATTCTTTTTTCACTGACCGCCACGGTCCACGGGCAGCATCTCAAGCGCCGCGCCGCGCTCGGCGCGCGCCTTTCAGCCGTTGAAGGCAAACCCGGTTTGAGAATTGACGATGTCGCACCCGGTCTGACCGGCGCCAACACCGGGCTTCAAAAAGGCGACATTCTCCTGACCGTCAACGGCGAACCGATTCCGGGCGTCGCGGGAGTGGGGGCGTTCATCCGGAAGTTTCTCGAAGGCGACAAGGCGGTTTTCGAGGTCCAGCGCGGTGAAAAGAAACAGACACTGTCCGGGACCTTCACCGGTCGCAACAAGGAAACCGCGCCGGGTCTTGAACTGATCTACACGGAAACGCAGGTGGGGAACGAGTATCACCGGACGGTGATCCAGAAACCGGCGAACGCAACCGGAAAACTTCCGGCGGTGCTGTTCATTCAGGGGATTTACTGCTCGTCGGTCATTGATTTGCCGCCGGGGCATCCCTACTACGATTTGCTCACGCCCATTGCCCAGAAGGGCTTCGTCATTCTGCGGACCGAGCGCAGCGGGCTGAGCGACAGCGAGGGCAAGCCCTGCGGCGAAGTCAGTTTTCTGGAAGAACTCGAAGGCTACAAGGCGGCGTTGAAACAGCTTCGCGAACTGCCCTACGTCGATACATCGCGCATTTACGTCCTCGGCCACAGCCTCGGCGGCATCATGGCCCCGCTGGTCGCGGCGGATCAGGACATCAAGGGCGTCATCACTTACGGCACGGCGGCGAAACTGTGGAGTTTGTATGAAATCGAGAATGTCCTCGATCAATCGCTGCTGGCCGAAAAGCCCGACTACGCGCAGGCCGAGGCGGCGGTGAAGCAGCATCAGCAGTTCGTTCATCTGTTCTTCGGTCAGAAAATGACCCCGGAGCAGATTTCAAAGGCAAATCCCGAAATGAAGGAATATTTCGGGCCGGACGGCACTTACGCCTCGCGGCACTACAGCTTTTTCCACCAGTTGAACGACGTGAACTTCGCCGAGGCGTGGAAGAAGGTCAAAGGCAAGGTCCTCGTGCTGTACGGCGAGACGGATTTCCAGACCAACGCCGAAAACAACCGTTACATCGCCGACATGGTGAATTCGTTCCGTCCCGGCGCGGCCGAGTTCAAGATTCTGCCGCAGGTCGATCACACCTTTCAGGCATCGAAAACGAAACGCGAAAGCGCCGAACTGACGGCCCGAGGCGATTACACCCGTTTCAACAAAATCGTGGTGGACGAAATTCTGGCCGGACTCAACCGAATGCAATAACCCCTTGAACGCTACCCTGATGAAAGGAGCTTTGAATGTCCAACAGGAAATTGGTCTGGGCAATGTACGTCATCGGCGCGCTTCTGCTGGGAAGCGCGCTGGCCGACCTCGGAAAAGGAAAAAATTCTCAATCAGCCACGCTGGCCGCCGTTGCAAGCAGTCTGTTTGCCTGCGGTGCGGCCAGCGAAATCAAACGAAAACCCACTTGCCGCTCCTGAAACCGAGGAAAGGAATCGTCATGAACGAAAAAACATGTCAGTTGAACCGAGGCTGGTTTGCCCTCGTGACCGGCATCGTCGCCGGTTATGCCTTTCTGGTCGGCCTCTACCTGGGGTCCATCTGAATTTTTGGTTCGTCTTGAAGCCAGGGTTCAGGGGTGACTCGAATCAAGGGCGACGATCTTCCATTCGCCGCCCTTGTTGACGAGCGTCATCGTGTAGTGAAACTCCGGCCCGGTTTTGGTTTCCCGGCCCGGGCCGGTTGAACGATCCCCTTGCGCCAATCCGACGCGCACGACCGCCGTGTCGCCGTAAACATCAATTCCCACACCGTCGGCATCCGGCTTTGTAAACTTCAGCCGCCCCGCCCCGATTTCAGTCAGAGCTTCCGTGCGTGTCCGCCGCAAGCCGTCGTGAAACGTCCAGACAAACGTTTCGTCAAGCAGGGCCTCAAGTTTCCTGAGGTCGCCGGCCACCAATGCCTGACGGAAGGCGGAATCGGCGGCGGCGACATCCTTTTTCACGTCTTCCGCGGCGCGCGGCACCTTCGTGGCCTGCCAGCCCACAACCTGCCACTTGCCGTCGCGTTTAAGGAATGTGCCGGTGTTCAGATATTTCGAGACTTCGGTCTTGCCGTCGATGGTGGTCGTGCTGACCAGGCGGAACGCCACAATGGCCGTCGTGCCGTACTGTTGAATTTTGACTTCCTCCGCAGTGTAAACCGACTTGGGATCGTCCGGCTTGGGCGCGGGGGCCGAGCGCATGTCGCGCATGATGTCGGCCTTTCCGACCCGCCGCCCGGAAGACCCCGTGTAAATCAGGTCTTCGGCCCAGAAGCGGTCATGCATCGCCGGGTCGTTGACCCTCGTCAGAAATTCATTCAACAGCCGGGTCAGTTCGGCGGCGTCCGGCGCGGGCGACTGCGCGAATCCGAACGACGAAGTCATCAACAACAAGCACACCACGGTGAGCATCCGGGCCATTTCACGTTCCTCCAGATTGACCGTCCAGAAATTGACCAGCAACCGCCCTCATACACCGCATCGGGCGTTACAAAGAATTTGAAGTCGCGCCTTCGACGACCGCGTTCCGTACGGCTTCAATGAGCGCGGGAAGTTCTTGCTCGGAATAGTTCGCGGGCGAAATCGGCGGGTGCAGCACGATTTCAATATGCGCCGGACGCCAACTCCAGGTTTCCGTACGGTGCATTTCAAAGCCGCCGACATTGGTGAACGGCACGATGTCCACGCCGACCTGCCGCGCGAGATGAAACGCGCCTTTCTTGAACGGTCCCACCGCGCCGGTGCGGGTGCGCGTTCCTTCGGGAAACAGGAGAACCCACCGGTCGCCCCTCGCGAGCACCTCGCGGGCCGCCGCCAGGTCACGCTTGGCCTGCTCGGTGTCGGTCCGCGAAATCGGCAGGTTTCCCCACAACTTCATCAACGGGCCGTAAATCGGGACCTTGAAGTTTTCCCGCTTTTCAAATCCCACGGTCGGCTTCGGCAACGCCACGCAAAGCGCGAACGGATCAAGGAAATTCACATGATTTCCGGCCACGACGTAGGCTTTTCCCGGTTCGATGTGTTCCATCCCGCGCACCGTGACGCGCACGCCGATGAGCCGGAAAATGGTCCAGTACAATCGCTGGCACACCGCCCACGTCGTTTCGCGCCGACAGAACAGCACGAGCAGAAACACCCACGGCAGGCCGACGAAAAGGAACGCGACCAGTACCATCCAGACCCATACGCTGTGAAGAAAAACGCGCATATCCGGTCAGTAGGTGAACCGCTGGCCGCGTTTCAACAGCGGACGTTCCAGAACTTCCCATGAAAGTTTGGCGAGCAGCATCGCGAGCAGCGCCGCCGCCGCGGTGACGAGAATGCCGCCGAGCGTGTCGATGCTCGGCGCGGCGCGAAACACCAGCGCGTGCAGCAGGCCGAGCATCGGAACGTGCATCAGGTACAAACCATAGGAAAATTCGCCGACCTTGCCGAACGCCTTGATTCTGAGGAATTTCGCGAGCAGACCGTCCCGAAACGCGAGCGCCAGCCAGAGCGCCCCGGCGTAAAACACCGCCTGCGAAAAGTAGAACAGCGGAATCAGCACCGGGCGCGGCAGGTTCAGTTTTCTTGAATAGACGCCGAACAGCACGACGAAACAGACGGCCATCACGGCGAGGATGACGCCCTTCATCTTTTGAACCTTGGCCCACGCCGCTTCATTGCGCCAGAGGATCGCGGTCAGCACGCCGATGCCGAGCGAGTCGAAACGCAGCGGCGTCAGCACATATTGCAGGACCTGATTCGATCGGCCCGAAAGAACGATCCCGCAGCGCATCAGCGGCGCGGCGATGATGCAGGCGACCACCAGTTTCGCGAGGTGCTGACGCGGGAAAAAGCGAATGACGAACGGCAGCGTCAGATAGAACTGCTCCTCGACCGCAAGCGACCAGGTCGGGGCCATCCAGTACGCCCCGTAGTCGCCCGCCCACGACATGGCGAAGTTCTGCGCGTACACCGCGTAGCTCGCAATCCAGAGCGCGTCCTGTCCGGCGAAGGTTCCGACCGGGCGCGTGATGAGCCATTGCAGCGAGGTCGCGTTGAACAGGTACGCCCCGACGCGCGTCGCGACGAAGGCCAGCAGCACCACATAGAACAATGGGAAAATCCGCAGAATCCGGCGGAAATAAAAGGTTTTGAAGTAATTCGGCGAATCCCGCACGTCGAGCAGGATGCCGCCGATGAGAAATCCCGAGAGGGCGAAAAACACGTCCATGACGCCCATGAGCGCGTCGAGCGGGCCGCCCAGCGCGCGGACCGTGGGGTTGGTTGACTGAACCGCGACGAGGTGGACGTAGTGGGAAACGACGACGAGAAGGGTACAGAACCCGCGGATACCGTCGAGTTCGGTAATGCGTTCGGTATAGGAATGTTTCATTGAGGCAAAAAGTCAGGTACTTGCGGATCGGCGAAATTAAAGACATTCTTATGTAACAGCGATGTTACTTACCATCGGTAACTTTGCCAGTCCGTAAAAACCAATCTCTTTATTGGACAATTCCGCTCGTCACGTCCCGTTTTGAAGGATGCCGAGAAGTACTTTTTTCCGTCTTGGGGGAAATCTATGCCTGCACTGAAATCCAGGCCGAACCATGCCCGCCGCATTCTGGCGCTGGTTCTGCTGCTTTGTACCGCCGTGGTCGGCGGATTCGTTTTCTCTTCGCCCCGTGTCACGAAAGCCGACACGGCGACCGCCGTTTCCATCGCCGCCGTCAACACGCCGGTGACACAAGATTTCAACACGCTCGTCAACACGGGTACCGGAACGCTGGCGGCCAACACGCCCGCCGGGTGGGGTTTCCTCGAAACCGGCACCAACGCCAACACGAACTACACGGCCGGGACCGGTTCGAGCAATGCCGGTGACACGTACAGTTTCGGGACCGGAACCAACGCCGATCGGGCCTTGGGAGGCCTCCAGAGCGGAAGTCTCGTGCCGATCATCGGCGCGCGGTTCGTCAACAATACCGGCACGACGATCACCTCGTTGGGTATTGCCTACACGGGCGAGCAGTGGAGACTGGGAACCAGCGGACGCGCGATTCCAGACCGCCTCGACTTCCAGTTCGGCGCCACCGCGACCGGCCTCAACACCGGCACCTACGTCGATGTGGACGCACTCGACTTCGTCCAGCCGCTGATTACCGGAACGGTTGGGGCGCTCGACGGAAACGCCGCCGCCAACCGGACCGCGATTTCAAGCACCATCACCGGTCTGAGCATCGCGCCGGGCGCGGAGTTCTGGATTCGCTGGAACAGCTTCGACGCCACCGGCGCGGATGACGGCCTCGGCATCGACGACTTCTCGATCACGGCCAATCCGGGCGGTGGTCCGGTCACGCCGAGCCTTTCGATCAACGACGTGACGCAGGCGGAAGGCGACAGCGGCACGACCACCTTCACCTTCACGGTGAGCCTGTCGTCGCCGGCCAACGCGGGCGGCGTGACGTTCGACATCGCCACGGCCGACGGAACCGCGACAGTCGCCAACAATGACTACGTTGCGAACAGCCTCACGGGACAGACCATCGCGCAGGGCAACACGTCCGCGACCTTCAACGTCACGGTCAACGGCGACACGACCCCCGAGCCGAACGAAACCTTCTTCGTCAACGTGACCAACGTCACCGGCGCGACCGTCACCGACGGCCAGGGTCAGGGAACGATCACCAACGATGACGTGACCATCACGAACATCAACCAGATACAGGGCAGTGGCGCGCTTTCGCCGCTGGCCGGTCAGAGCGTTTCGACGCGCGGGATCGTGACTGCCATCACCTCGTCCGGCTTCTTCATGCAGTCACAGGCTTCGGATGTCGACGCCGACCCGAACACCTCGGAAGGCATGTTCGTCTTCACGAGCACCGCGCCGCCCGCCTCGGCCGCCATCGGCAACCTCGTTCAGGTGACCGGCACGGTCACCGAATTCCTGAGCGCCGGCAACCCGACCGGTCTGTCCCTGACCGAAATCACCAGCCCGACGGTGGTGCAGCTTTCAACCGGCAACCCGCTTCCCGCGCCGGTCGTCATCGACTCGACCATCGGCTCGACGCCTTCATCGCTCGAACCGGCGCTTCCGTTGCGCTACGAACGGTTCGAATTCATGCGGGTTACCGCCACGCTGACGGTGATCGCCGCCAATGACGGCAACGTTACCGAATCGTCGGCCACCTCGGGCACATTCGACGACTTCTATGCCGTGCCGCAGGGCGTGAGTCGTCCGTTCCGCGAAGCGGGCCTTGAAAATCCGTTCCCCGCTCCAGCCGGTTCCTCGGTTCCGCCGATTCCGCGCTGGGACGCCAACCCCGAGCGCCTGCGCGTTCGTTCGAGCATCCGCACGAGCGGCGCGACCGGCCAGCCCGTCGTCACCGTCGCCGCGGGCGACACCGTCGGCGTGACCGGCGTGCTCGACTACTTCGGCAGCACCCGCCGCATCTTCACCATCATCCCCGACGCCGCCCCTTCGGCGACGGCCAACCGCACCGCCTTCACGCCGGTCCCGACGCCGAACAGCGGCGAACTCACCATCGCCTCGGCCAACGTCGAACGGTTCTTCGACGACGTGAACGACCCGGCCATCGGCGAACCGGTCCTCACCACCACGGCCTTCAACAACCGCCTCAACAAGGCGTCGCTGATGGTCCGCAACGTGATGATGACCCCCGACGTGATCGGCTTCCAGGAAGTCGAAAACCTCTCGACGCTTCAGGCGCTCGCGACCAAGATCAATAACGACGCGGTCGCGGCGAGCCAGCCGAATCCGGGCTACCAGGCCTTCCTCGTCGAAGGCAACGACGTGGGCGGCATTGACGTGGGCTTCCTCGTGAAGAACACGGTCAGCGTCAGCTCCGTCACCCAGTTCGGTCTGACTGACACCTACATCAACCCGGTCGACGGCACGCCGGACACGCTCAACGACCGTCCCCCGCTCGTCCTCGTGGCCAGCAAGAACGGCTACGCCTTCACGGTCATCGTCAACCACCTGCGTTCGCTCAACGGCATCGACGACGAAACGGTGAACGGCTCCAGCACCAACGGTGGTCGCGTCCGCGCCAAGCGTCGCGCCCAGGCCGAATACCTCGCCACCCTCATCCAGAATCGCCTGACCTCGAACCCCAATGAACGCATCATCGCCCTCGGTGACTTCAATGCGTTCCAGTTCAACGACGGTTACGTCGATTCCATCGGGACCATCAAGGGAACGCCCACGGCCGCCGGCGGAGCGGTGCTGACCAGCCCCGACCTCCTCAATCCGGACCTGATCAATCTGGTCGAATCGGAAACGGCCAACGAACGCTACTCGTTTGTCTTCGACGGCAGTGCCCAGACACTCGACCATGTCCTCGTCACGCCGAACCTCCAGGCGGATTTCGTCCGTATCAACCACGCGCGCAACAACGCCGACTTCCCCGAAGGCCCGACCTACCGGAACGATCCCAATCGTCCCGAACGGCTCTCCGACCACGATCCGGTCGTGGTGGCGTTCAACACGCTGACTCCGGTCAACGTCAATGCGAATGTGTCGCTCACGGTCACCTCGACCACCGTCGAAGGCCCGACCTGCGGTGCGCAGGGCTACTCGAACGACATCGTGCTGAACGCCACGCTGACCAATCGCGGCACGACGGCGATTCTTTCGCCGCTCTACTTCGAAGTCACCGAACTGCGTGAAGCCAACGGCACGGCCCCGGCGGTTCCGTTCCGCCTGATTTCCGCCGATGGCGCGACCTGCTCCAGCGGCGGCACCGTCGGCGCACAGCAGACCATCTCTCTGAGCGGTCAGCCCGTGCCGGGAACGCTCGCTCCGGGCGCGTCGGTTTCGTTCCAGTTCCGGATCGCCGCGCCGTCGGTGCGTCGTATCCGTTTCTTCGGGAACGTCTTCGGCATCAACAACAACATCACGTTGAATCGTTCCAAGCAGACCGAATCGGGAAATTCGGCGCTGGCGTTCGAATTCGATCCGACGGCCAAACCGGTGTTCGTCCCGGCGCGGGAACGCGGAAATGCGATGCGGGCCAAGTAGAAACCGCTTTCGTAAAACGACTTGGGCGACGGATTTCTCCGTCGCCCTTTTTGTTTTCTTCCACGAAAAAAAGGAATTTCAGCGAGACTCGGTCGGGCCGGGAGGCAGCACCACCAGAATGTGCCGTTCCTGTCGGTCGCGAATGACGGTCAGCGAAATCGTGCCGCTTGCGGGGAGACGGTCGAGACACCGCTTCAGCAGGGCACAGTCAGGAATCGAAAGGCTTCCGACGCCGACCAGGACGTCACCGGTACGCAGACCGCTTCGAAACGCGGGACCATCCGGGGCGACCTCGGAGATGAGTCCGCCCCGTGAATTTCCCAGACGGGCTGCGACTTCGGGCGGAATCGGCTTCAAACTGAACGCAAGGATGGCAATCCGCTCGGAAGAGTCGGAGACATTGGTCGACGAGAGGGGTTCAGCCGACGGGCGGTACTCCCCCGATGCCGGGTGGACCACCACGCGCCCGAACTGAAACCGAAGCAAAAAAGGGACGGACACGAGGAGCGACACAACCACCCCGGCACCGACGAACAACGACAACCTGGAGAACGACCCCGGTCGCCGCTTCGGGATGGATTGCGCGATTTGAGTCATAGCGCGTGCCTTCGATCATCAGACTGACTTCAACGACACTCCCCGTGCCGTGACCGGTCCTGACCCTATCGAAGCGCCCGTTACCCCGACCTTTCCGCAACATTACAGATTTGAAACGGTCATTCCGGACAAAGGAAGATTCAGCGGCCATTCAATGGTGAAGGTCGTTCCCTCATCGGGCTGACTTTCCACGACGACATCCCCCTGATGCGCCCGAACGACTGCCCGGACGAGGCTCAGACCAAGCCCCAGTCCACGTTGCGAACGACTTTTATCAGCGCGATACAGCCGGTCGAAAATTCGTGACAGGTCGGCCGAGGCAATGCCGACACCGGTGTCGCCGACCGTGACGTACGCCATATCGCCCCGCGTTTCGGCCCGAACCGTCACGCGCCCTCCCTCGGGTGTGTATTTGACGGCGTTGTCGAGCAGGTTTGCGAGCGCCTGCTTCAATCGAATTCGGTCCGCGGGCAGAAAAAGGGTTTCCGGGACGTTCGTTTCAATCACGATGTTTTTTTCTTCGGCGATGAATTCATAAAGATCGGCCACCTCCGAAACGACATCCGCAAGGCTGACTGACGCAAGGTTCAGCTTCATCGCCCCGGTTTCCGCCTCCGCGATGTCCATGAGCGCCTTGAGCATGATTTGAATCTGTTCGGTTTCCTCGATACAGGTCCCGAGCGCATCCCGTTGCGCCTGCGGGTCATCGGACTGGATGGCCAGTTCGGCAATGCCGCGCAGCCGGGTCAGGGGCGTCCGCAAATCATGCGCGACGTTGTCCAGACTCTCGCGCATGCCGATGATGAGCATTTCGATCCGGCTCAGCATTTCATTGAACTCGGAAACCAGTTCGCCAATCTCGTCAGTCGCCGAGGTCGGCATTACGCGCGAACTGAATTCTCCCGTTGTAATAATGACCCGGACCGTATCGGCCAGCGCGCGCAACGGGCGGATTCCGCGTCCCGCGGCCAGAAATCCCCCCGAAATTCCTAGCACGACCACCGGCAGGGCCGTGAGCAGAAAAACCTCGCGAAACAACGTGAGGGTTTCCCGCCGCGCCCTGGTCTCCATGCCGACCTGAAGAATCGAACCATCCCGCAATCGAAACGTCGCGACTTCAACTTCCAGCCCGCCCTCGCTCAGATTCCCCCAGCGAAGCTCACGGGTCACCGGGACCAGTTCAAGCCGCCGGGCGACCTCTCCATTCCACTGGGGGGGCGTTCTCGAAAAAATCGTGCGGCCTTCCGGGTTGGCAAACCGCACGATATAGGTGTTTTCCTCGCCACCCTGTTCACCGTCGAGGAGACGGGCCAGTTCCACCGTTGAGCGGTTCTTTTCATACTCGGCACGATAGACATCGAGTTGAAACAGGATGGTTTCCTGTTCCCGCTGGCGGATTGAAGTGGAAAGCAGCAGATAGGACAGTCCGAACAGAATGCCGAAACCGACCACGAACAGGCCGGCAAACCAGGCCGCCAATCGTAACGCCAGCGAGCGCCGGAACGGGTTACGAACCACGGAGGACATAGCCGACCCCCCGCAACGTATGAATCAGCTTCGGCTCGAAATCCTTATCGATCTTGTTGCGAACGCGGCACACCAGCACGTCAACCACGTTTGTCTGGGGGTCGAAATCGTAGTTCCACACATGTTCGAGAATCATCGTCTTGGAAATGATCTTCTCGGTATTGCGCAGAAAATATTCGAGGAGGGAAAACTCGCGCGGCTGAAGCTCCACCCGGACGCCCCCCCGCATCACCTCGCGAGTCAGCAGGTTGACCGACAAATCGGCGTAGGAAAGCGACGTCGGCTCCGCCCCGCCCGAGGACCGGCGAATAAGCGCCTGGACTCGCGCCAGAAGCTCCGAAAAGGCAAACGGCTTGGTGAGATAGTCGTCCCCCCCCGACTGCAATCCGCGCACCCGGTCATCCACCGATCCCTTTGCACTCAAAATGATGACGGGTGTCCGGATCGACCGCGCCCGCAATTCCTCGATGAGCGACAGGCCGTCGCGCTTGGGAAGCATGATGTCCACCACCGCGGCGTCATACGCCTCGTTCAGTGCGAAATGAAGGCCGTCCTCTCCGTCCCCGGCGTGGTCAACGGCGAATCCCGCCTGCTCCAGCCCCTTCTTCACGAACGATGCAATCGTCTTGTCGTCTTCAACTAAAAGTACACGCATTTCATCACCGCTACCGGTATGGAATCCCGAGCGTGAGCGAGGGGAAAACCTTCCCTCGCTTACGCTCGGGATTCCATACCGGTTGTCAGGATTGATTCATTCGAACAGTGGCTTTCCGCTCAAGCTTACCCCAGCCGACGAGACTGCCGCGAATCGCCGTCAGAATCGACTTGATCGCGACGTAATACATCAACTGGCGATAGAAAAACCGTTGCGGGAACAACCGCCACAATAACCGTTTGTCTTCCTTCGGTTCGAGCAGAAACGCCAGCAGGGCGGCGCCGAAATCGACCGCGACGAACAAACCGTAGTACATCAGCGACCGCCACAGGCCGTCGGGCATGGCCGCGCCGGGGTGTTGCGTCCGTTGCCAGACCGCGTCGAGCAACGAACCGATCACCATCGCGTCCATCACGGGCGAGATGAGCGGAAAGAAGATTTGAAAGATCAGCACGTTCGGCAGCGCGAACAACCCGAGCGCGCCCGCCTTGCGCCGGAGCAACAGGTCGCGGTGTTTCCAGACCGCCTGCAACGTGCCGAACATCCAGCGAAACCGCTGCTTGAGAAACGCCTTCACCGTATCGGGCGCTTCGGTGCGCGCCACCGCGCGATCTTCATAGCGGATACGATAGCCCATCCGCAAAATCGAAATCGTCAGGTCGGCGTCTTCCGCCAGCGTTTCACCCGTGAAACCGCCCGCCGCGATGACTGGCGCGCGCCGCCACGCGCCGACCGCCCCCGGCACGACCGAGATGCAATTCAACACTTCGTAGGCGCGGCGGTCGAGGTTCTGGCTCGTGACGTATTCGAGCGCCTGCCAGCGGGTCATCAGGTTCACGCGGTTGCCGACCTTGGCGTTGCCCGCCACCGCGCCCACCGTCGGGTCCTCGAAATGCGAAACCAGAAATCTCAGGGTGTCGCGATTGAACACCGTGTCGGCGTCGAGCGCCACGATGACTTCCGCCTCCGAATGAAGAATTCCGAAATTGAGCGCCGCCGATTTGCCGCCGTTCGGCTTGGTGAACACCTTCACCCGCGGATGGTCGCCGTAGCGTTCGAAGACCCGCGCGAAGGTTTCATCCGTCGAGCCGTCGTCCACCACGATGATGTCGAAATCTTCATAATCCGAGACCAGTAGCGAAGCGACCGTTTCGCGGACGACCTTTTCCTCATTGTAAGCGGGAACGATCACGCTCACGCGGGGGAGCGACCCCGTGCCGGACGCGAGGCGGCCGCGCCAACGCGCATACAGCGCCAGCGCGCTCACGAATCCCAACCGCGCCACGCCCAGCACGATGCCGAGCAGAAAGAGCCAGCGAATCGTGCGACCGCCAAGCCCGATGATTGAAAAACCCGCGTCGTCCACCCGCGCGGCGACCTTTTCCGAAGGCGGCACGACCGGCATCACCGCTTCGCGCGGAACCCCGATCAAATCCGACACAGGGACGAGTTCATACCCCTTCGCCCGCAATTCGCGAATGATGCGCGGAAGCGCCGCCACGGTCTGCGACCGGTCGCCGCCGCTGTCGTGCAACAGCACGATGTTTCCCTGACCGGCTTCGGCCTGCTCAAGCACCGCATTGACGATGGCGTCCGTTCCGGGCGACTTCCAGTCGTTCGGATCAATCTGCATTCCGACCGTGAAGTATCCCCGCTCGCCGACTTCGAGCAAAGGCTTCACCTGCTCGGGGTTTTCGGGTTCAACGTCCTCGGCGTAGGGCGGGCGAAACAGCACCGTTCGACGCCCGATCTGGCTTTCGAGAAGTCGTTGCGTGGCATTGAGTTCAATCGCCACCTGCTCGTCGCCGATGACCGAAATGTTGGGATGCGTGAAGGTGTGGTTGCCGATTTCATGGCCCTCGGCGACCATCCGGCGCAGCAACTCGGGATGCAGGTTGGCGTTTTCACCGACGATGAAAAACGTCGCGGGTGCGTGATTTTCCTTCAAAACATCCAGAACCTTCGGCGTGAACTCCGGATCGGGACCGTCATCGAACGTGAGCGCGATTTTCTTGCGCTCTGTCCCGCCCCAACGCTGGATGACGTAGGGCGAGGCAAACGTCGCGACCCGCTCGCCGGTCACGAGGCCGGTCTTCGCGTCGAAGTCGATTTCACGCGCGCCGTCGCGCGGCGACGCGGCCACCTTCAGAATTTCGCCCTGCCCTTCGTAGTCGATGTCGTAACCGTAGTGAACCGTCCGCAGCGCCGCCACCGCCGCGTCGCTGGTCGGCGTGGTGCGTCCGAACACGCCCCAGATGGACGGGTCTTCCGCGCCGAGCCGCCACAGGGCATATCCGTACGGTTTTAACGGCCTCGTTTCCGTCATCTGATTGAACGTGGTCACCGCGTCGAGAAACCAGACGTGGTGCAGCGCATCGTCGTCATCGTAGTAATCGAACGTCGGATTGAAGGAGGCCGCGTCGAGCGCGACCTTGCCATCCGATTCCTTCGCGGTCTGCATCGCTTCCTGAAAGGTGATCTCGGTCGCCTTCGATTCGTTGCCCTTCCAGTCGTAGCCGTAGTTGCCGAGGGCCACGATGAACTTCTGCGGCGGCAGCTCCGCGAACCGCTTCCGCACCTCGTCGTTGAACCACTTGCGCGACGCGACCGGCCCCGCCGTGCTGTCGCTCCAGTGTTCGTCGTAGGCCATCAGAATCAACTGATCGCACGTTGCGGCGTAAGCCGTGTAATCGAAATGCTCGTCGGCCAGCGGCACGTTCATCGAGACTTCAAGCTGCTTCGCGTGAAACGCCGCGCCGAGTTCGGTCATGAAACGCTGAAGATCGGGCTGGCTCGCGGGCGGAATGTTTTCGAAATCCACGCTGACGCCCGCGAATCCGTTGCGCTTGACGTAGTCGAGCAGTTGCGCGACCACGCGGGCACGCGCGTCCGGGTTGGCGAGCATGCGGGCGATGGTCCGGTCCTGCCATTCCATCTTTTCCGAAATGAAGTTGTTCACCAACGGGACGATCTTCAGGTCGGGCCGGGTCGCTTTCACGAAGGCGAGGACCTGCTTCTGACGATCCGGGTCATCGAGCGCGATGGTCCCGTCGGCATCGGCGAGGTGCAGCCATTCCGGCACGAGTACGTCGAGCCGATCCGCGTTGTGCTTGAGCGAAGTAAAGCTCGTGTCGTCCCAGTTCACGAAAAAGCCGATGGCGAGGGGCCTGCCGCCGGAAACGGAAGTCATGGAAATGGGCGTGGAATCAGGCGTTTTTGCTTCGCGTCGAACCGGCTCGGCCTTTTTCTTTCCGGCCTGCCGGGCTTCCTTTTCCTGATTCGGATTGACCGCGTGGCCGTGGGTGTTCGATTTCGGCGAGCCGAGGTTCAACGCCGGAAGCACCGGCGTGATGAACAGGTTCACCAGTAAAACCCCGAAAATGACCGCGCCGAGGCCGAGCGAAATCTTCACGCCGCGCGTGAAGTGCCGCCAACGGCGAAAATCGGGATCGAAGAAAACAGGCTTATTGGAATGGTTCGACATGGCGTGAGCGTTCGCGTTCAGATTCGTTTATGGAATTCAGACTCGCCAGCCTGCGTTTTTGTTTGCCCGATGATGCTGGCCGCCAAAATTCCCTTATCCGAATGTAAAGCTACGCTCCGCCGCATTGCCGGTTCATTGCACCGACATTACAGATTTGAAAACGATGGTCATTCGTGTTTGAGCACTTCGACCGTCGAAATCACCACGAGGCCGCCATCCGAAACCATTTCGTCAATGACCGGCAGAAGACGCTGGATGTGTTCCGCCGTGTCGATGACCGTGACGGTGACGGGGAGTTCGGTCGAAAGCCCGAGACTTCCCGATTTGTGAATTCGGGACTGCCCGCCGAAGCCCATCAGCCCGCGATGGGCGGTCGCGCCGAGCGCGCCGAGCATCCGCAGTTTTTGAATGATGGCTTCATACAAAGGTTCGGTGCCCCAGAGATCGTCCTCCCCGATGAAGATCTGGAGCATCCGGACCTGTCCGCTCAATTTTCGTTTCACGAGTGTTTTTCCTCCGCCTTGGTTTCGGTTTCATCAACGGACGGCGTCTCCAGCGGCGTTGTCTCCGTCGTCAAAAGCGGTGTCGTTTCATGCCCGTTGTCGCCGGGGTTCGACTGCGTTGCTCCGTCCGGGTGAGGGGTGTCTTCCACGAAAAGCGAAACGGCCTCCGGCGTTTCAGGGTTGAACTCGCCGGGCGTCTTCGTCTGACGCCGCCAGACCTTGTCGGCCACGAGGAAATACAGACTGGGCAAGGCGAGCAGGGTCAGAAACAGCGTGGATAAAAGACCGCCGACCACGACCGTCGCGAGCGGACGCTGCACGTCCGAGCCGATGCCGGTCGCCCGCGCCGCCGGAACCATCCCGAGCAGAGCCACCAGAATCATCATCAGCACCGGCCGCATCTGCGTGAGCGATCCCTCGATGATGGCTTCGCGGAAAGGTCGTTCTTCATCTTTTCGCAGTCGATTGATTTCAGCCACCACCAGCACTCCGCTCATCACTGCCACGCCGAACAGCGAGATGAAACCTACCGCCGCCGATACGCTCAGGTTGATGCCACGCAGATACAGCGCCACCACGCCGCCGACCAGCGAGAACGGCACGCTCGCCAGCACCAGCGAGGCGTAGCGCGCCGAGCCGAAGGTCATGAACAGCAGACCGAAGATGATCGCCAGCGTAATTGGCAGTATCAGCGTCAGCCGCTGCTTGGCACGGGCGAGGTTTTCAAATTGTCCGCCCCAGTCCACGTCATACCCCTTGGGCAACGTGACGCCCGCGGCGAAGGCTTTCTGTGCATCGGCCACGAAACTGCCCTGATCGCGGCCGCGAATGTTGGTCCGGACCGTAATCTGACGCTGGTTCTCGCGCCGCGCGATGATGCTCGAACCGTTGATGACCTTGATGTCCGCCAACTGGTCGAGCGGTACGCGCCCGCCCTCGCGCGTGGGCACGAGAATTTTTCCGATGGCGTCGGCATCGGCCCGCGCTTCCTGGGCGAAACGGATTGAAATGTCGAAATTTCGCTCACCCTCAAAAACCTTCCCCGTCGCCTGCCCGCCGATGGCCATTTGAATGATCTGCTCGACGCTGCTCACGTTGATGCCGTAGCGGGCCACCGCCTGCCGGTTGATGACGATGCTCAACTGCGCCTGATCGGCTTCCTGCTCGATGGCCGTGTCCGCCGCGCCGGGCACTTTCTTTAAAACATCGAGGGTTTTGTCCCCGAGTTCGCGCAGGGTCTTCAAATCCGAGCCGGAAATGATGACCGCGAGGTCCGCCGACGAACCCGTCGCCGCCTCGGTCGCGTTGTCGAGAATCGGCTGGGCGAAGCTGAAGGTCGCGCCGGGAATGCGCGCCGACAGCTTTTTGGAAAGTTCATCGACCAGTTGCGCCTTCGTTTTGCCCTTGGCCCAGGTGTCGTAAGGCTTCAAATCGACGAGCAGTTCGTTGCGGTTCGGACCGTACGGGTCGGTCCCCGAATCGTTGCGCCCCGTCTGCGACATCACCAGTTTTACTTCCGCCGATTCGTTGATCGTTCGCCGGACTTCATTGGCGATGTCGGCGGATTTCTGAAGCGAAATGCCCGGCGGCAGGATGGCGCGCACCCAGATTGAACCTTCATCGAGCTGCGGCAGGAATTCCGAACCGAGCAGGCTCGCCACCACCATCGCCCCCGCGACGATAAAGGCCGAAGCGGCAACCACGGTTTTCGACCGCGAAATGGTCACGTCGAGAATCCCGCCGTATCCCTTTCGCAACCAGCGCACGAGCGGGTTTTCCCATTCCTTCGCGCCGTTCTTGAACAGATAGGTCGCCAGTACCGGCACGACCGTCAGCGACAGCAGCAGCGAACCGAGCAGCGCGCTGCACACGGTAAAGGCCATCGGCGCGAACAGCCGCCGCTCCACCCGCTGCATCGTGAACAGCGGGATGTAGGCCGAAATGATGATCGCCATCGAGAAGAAGATGGGACGTTCGATTTCAAGCGCCGATCTTCGAATCGCCTGAAAAACGCTGGCGGGTTTCGGTTTTCCCTTGTGTTCGAGATGGCCGAGCGCGTGCAGGATGTGCTCGACCATAACGAGCGAGCCGTCCACGATGATCCCGAAGTCGAGCGCGCCGAGACTGAGCAGATTGGCCGGCACGCCCGACGCCTTCATACAGAGAAACGCGAACAGCAGCGAAAGCGGAATCGTGACCGCCGTCAGAATCGCCGCGCGGACGCTTCCCAGAAAGAACATCAGCACGAAAACGACAATCAGCAATCCCTCGACGAGCGTGTGAACGACCGTGTGAAGCGTGTTTTCAACCAGTTCGCTGCGGTCGTAAATCGTGACGATTTTGATTCCTTCTGGTTCAAGGAGGGTGTTGAGTTCGGTGACCTTGTCGTGCAGGCGGTCAAGCAGTTCGGTCGGGTTTTCCCAGCGCCGCATCAGGACGATGCCTTCCGTGCCGCCCTGCTTGTCGTTGCAGCCGAACACGCCGGTCTGGGGCGCGGCTCCGATTTTCACCTTCGCCACATCGCGGACGAACACCGGCGTTCCCTTCGACTCGCCGACCACGATGTTTTCAATATCGGGAATCGTGTTGACCAGCCCCACCCCGCGTACGACGAGGCTCTGCTGCCGGTTGTCGATGACGCCGCCGCCCGCGTTCTGGTTGTTGGCGTTGATGGCGTCGGCGATCTGGTTGATGGAAAGGCCGTACTTTTCAAGCGCGAGCGGGTCGATTTCCACCTGATACTGCCGCACCGGTCCGCCGAAGACAGTCACATCGGCCACCCCCGGAACCTGTAACAGACGCGGCACGACGAACCAGTCCTGCACCTCGCGCAGCCGCATCTCCGACACTTCCGGCTTCCCTTCCACCCGATAGCGAATCATCTCGCCGATACTGGTCGAAAGCGGCCCGAGCGAGGGTTGAACACCCGGCGGAAGGTCCGCGTCACGCAGTTTTTCAAGCACCAGTTGGCGCGCGAAGTAGTCGTCCACGCCGTCGGCGAAGGTCAGTTCGACCACCGACAACCCGAAGATGGTGCGCGACCGGCGGCTGATGACGTTGGGCACGCTGTTGAGCGCGCGCTCGATGGGGATCGAAACCTGTTTTTCGACTTCCTCCGCCGCGTATCCGGGAAACGTCGAGACGACCACCACCTGCGTATCGGAAATGTCCGGATACGCCTCGATCTTGAGCTGCGTGAGCGCCACCACACCGAGTCCGACAAGCAGCAGCGCCGCGACCAGAATCACGATCCGCCGTTGAAGTGCGATTTGAGGGAGTTCAATCATGTGGGAAGGGATCAGGGGTCAGGGAACAGGGATCAGGTTTTGAAAAAGGCACGGGGTCGGTAATGGTTTCAGGCTTTATCCGAATCCGCTTTGACCTGATCCCTGTTCCCTGACTCCTGATCCCTTTTCATTTCATCAGCAGCATGACCCCATCCGTCACGATGCGGTCGGAGGTGGACAGGCCGGAAGCGACGGCGACCTGATCGCCGTTGCGCTGGCCGAGCTTTACGTCGCGGACTTCAAATACGCCGCGTTCCTTCTCGACGAGGACGACCGAGCGTCCGTCGCGCTGCACGATGGCCGCGCCCGGTATCGCCGGAATCTTCGCAACCTGATGCAGGTGTTTGATCTGGGCGAACATGTCGGGCCGGAACTTGTCGCCCGTGTTGGGAAGTTCGGCCTGCACCTTGATGGTGCGCGTCTGGGGATCGACCGCGTCGGCGATGCGCTTGACCCGCGCCGTGAAGGTTTCGCCCGGATAGGCCGACATTTCGACCTTGACGCTTTCGCCGATGCGGATGAACCGAATCTGACTTTCGGGAACGTTGGCCGTGACGAGTACGGAATCGAGGTCGGCGATGGTCATCAGCGCCGTGGAGGTGTCGTTGCGAAATTCCCCCGGCGCGACGGCGAGGTCGAGCACGCGTCCGCCGATGGGCGCGCGGACGGCGATTTTCTGGCCGTACTTGCCCGGTTCAAGCCCGAGCAGTTCCAGCCGGCGCCTGGTCTGGTCGCGCAGGGCCTTGGCCGATTCAACGCCCGCCTGCGCGTGACGTACACCCGCTTCCGCGCTCAAGACTTCCTTTTTGGCGACCGCGTTGTGTTCGAAAAGATCGAGCAGACGATCGTAATCACGCTGGGCCTTGGTGAGATCGGCGTTGTTGTCGGCGAGACTCGCTTCGGCCTGAATAAAGTCCTTGATGGCGGCGTCGCCGTCGGCGCTTTCGACCATCAGCAGCACCTGCCCGGCCTTGACCCGGTCGCCGATTTTGACCGCCACGTTGGTCACCCGTCCGCCGAGCGGCAGCAGGACGCGCGAAATCCGGTTCGGATTGGCCTCGATTTGTCCCGGCGAAACCACTTCATCACCGGGCATCTCGGCTTCGGTCACCGGTTCGACCTTGATCTGTTTCAGTTGCGGTGAATCGGCGGCAATCCGGATTAATCCCGTTTCGCTTTTTGGAGTTTCCGATGGAGCAGTGGAGGCTTCGGCTTTCTTCTCGATGGACGCCGTCGGTTCGACGCTTTTTTTACAAGCGCCTCCGCCCGAAACCATCAGCAGAGCGGACAAGTAAAGAAGCGGCTTTTTCACGGTTTGGCGGCCTTTCCGGTAATCGAGTCGAGTTCGTAAAGGACTCGCGCGTAATCGGCGCGGGCCTCGATGTAACCCTGCGTCGTGTCGTTGAACGCCCGTTGGGCATCGAGAAATTCGAGGAAACTGGCCTCGCCCCGGCGATAGGAATATTCGGTCGTGGTCAAAACGTTGCGGGCCTGTTCGAGCATGCCGTTTTCGTAGCCGTCGAGCAGTGTCCGGGCGGTCCGGTAGCGCTGGAAGGCATCCTGAACTTCATCGCGGATGTTGTTTTGAAGCGCGTTGACGCGCGTTTCAATCTGAAGCTGTTCCTGCTTCACCCGCGCGATTTCGCCCTGATTGCGATTGAACACCGGCAACGGAACGCTGAAATACACGCCGAGCGAATTGGCATTGGCCGTTCCAATGGCGTTCTGCTGCCGGTGATAGGCCACGCCAACGCTGTAATCGACCTTGCCCTGCGCGATTTGAAGCTTGATATCGGCGGCGTTGCGCGCCTGTTCGCTTTTCAGAGCCTGAAGGTCCGGACGCAGTTGGAACGCCTGATCGAGCAGGCCGTCGAACGTGACCGGCTGGGAGTCCTGCCGGAAGTCGTCGGTGATTTCGAAATCGTCGTCGAGCCGCGCCCGACCGAGCAGTAACTGAAGATGGTTCTTGGCGGTCCTCAGCCGGGACTGCGCCTGCGTCACGGCGTTTCCGAGCTGGAGCGCGGCGATGCGGGTGCGGACCAGTTCCACCGGCGCGAGATCGCCCGCCTGCACCCGTACGGCGTTGACCGCCACGATGTCGTTGAACGATTTGAGATTCTGCTGCGCCAGCGCGAGGGAACGTTCGGAAGCAAGCACCTCGATACAGGCCTTCTGAACGTCCATCACGAGCGTTCGTGTCGAATTGAGCAGATTCAGCTCGGCGACCGACTTCGCGTTGCGAGCAACTTCCATGCGGAACTCGCGCTTGTGGCCGCGCTCAATGGGAAAATCCACGCGGGCGTCGAACTGGGTCGGCCCGGCATTGCTCGTCCGGCTCCCAAAGAACCCGGAGCCGAAAGTGTCGATGAAATCGCCATCCACGGTTAAGACCGGGTTCGGCCGCAACCGCGCGGTAATCATCTGCGCGTCGGCCTGCGTCACGTTGTAGCGTTCGGCGAGTAAGCCGAGATTGTTGTCGATGGCCTCGCGAACCGCCTGCGGGATGGAAACCCGCAACGGCGGAGGTGGCGGCGGCGCGGGCGTGTCGGCCTTCACGGGCAACACCGGCCACGCAAGGAGAACGATCAGGGAAAAGGCCGACGCCAACCGCGAGGGGTACCGAAAAAACGCCTTGGTCGAATCCGTTGGTTGAAACTTCATCACAGCTCTGGCCAATCCGTGGACATTCGGAGATTGGGCGTTTTTAACCGGTGTCTCCTTTCAAAAACCTTTCCGGAAAATTACAAATTTGAAAGTTCTCATTTTCTGAAAACCCTTGCCAGTTCTCAAAAAATGTAACTTTTCTTACATGCACAAGGCGAAGTGTAGAGAAACGCACTGTTTGGAAACAGACACCGCCCGGAAACCGGGTTTGCCCGTCGTGAACGACATTCACATACTCGACAGCTTATGAACCAACGTTTGAAGAACCGGTTTCGGGAGGCGCTGCTCGCGTGGTACGCCGCGTCGAAACGCGACCTCCCGTGGCGGCGCACCGACGATCCGTACCGAATCTGGCTGTCGGAGGCGATGCTCCAGCAGACGCAGGTCGCGCGGGTCGTGGAGTACTACCACCGTTTTCTGAACGAATTGCCCGACGTTCGCGCGCTGGCGGAAGCGGATGAAGAAAAGGTTCTCAAATTGTGGGAAGGACTCGGGTACTACTCGCGGGCGCGCAACCTGCACCGCGCCGCGAAGCGGATGGTTGAACGGCACGGCGGCGTGGTCCCTTCGACATACGATGAACTGCTCGAACTGCCGGGATTCGGGGCCTACACGGCGGCGGCGGTGTCGAGCATCGCGTTCGGGGAAAAACGGGCGGTCATTGACGGCAACGTCAATCGCGTGGTCGCCCGCCTGCGCGCCCGCGAAGTCGGGGACGATGTTTTACGGCAAACCGCGGTCGTGGCGGCATTTGTGGCGGCGGCGATTCCGGCGGATCGCCCCGGCGATTTCAATCAGGCAATGATGGAACTCGGCGCGACGGTCTGTCGTCCGCGCAATCCCCTGTGTGCGCAATGCCCCGTTTCAGGAAGCTGCGACGCCGCGCGCGATTCCACCCAGACAAGCTATCCATTAAGGAAAACGAAACCGGCGCGTCCGGTCATCGAGGAAGCCGCGCTGGTCATCGAATGCGACGGCGCGCTGTTGTTCAAACAGCGCGTGGGCGTGAAACTGCTCGGCGGATTGTGGGAATTCCCGTCCGTCGTCATCGCCGACGACGAAGCGCCGCTGGACGCGGCAGTCCGCCTCGCCCGCAAGCTCGGACTGAACGCCGGAGTGACGCCGCTGACGCGGCTCACGCACGTCTTCACCCATCTCGTACAGGACCTTCACATTTTCAAACTTGAATCCGCCGCGCGCATCACCGCGCCGGAATTCCATCACTGGGCAACACCCGCCGACCTCGACCGGCTTCCGTTGACGCGGGCGGCGCAACGAATTCTCGGCGCAAAGATTAAAAAATCCCCAAAGTAAAAAAATTTCGAACCGAATCCGAATGAGATTCGTAGCAAGCAGGATTCACATACATCCCCTCGAATAATTCTCCCGCGACTTTTACGTCAAAGGTCAATATTCGAAATACCGTGACCTTTCGAAAGGTGCGACTTCTTATGTTCACATTTCGGCGGTTGCGCTAGAAAGTCCGTTCACTTCAAATCCAGATGAGGTACTCCACCGCAATGATCCGGCGCGTTCCCGCTTTGGCGCTGTGCCTGACGTTCCTCGCAACGTTCACGGCCGCTTCATTCGCTCAGTCCAAGACCAGTCCGAGCGATAAGTTCAGACAACTGGAAGAAATTCTTCCCACGCCCAACGAATACCGCACGGCCTCGGGCGCACCGGGCCACAAATACTGGCAGCAACGCGCCGATTACGTCATCAGCGCGGAACTCGACGACGAAAAGCAGCGCATCACGGGGACGGAAACCGTCACCTACATCAACAATTCCCCGGATTCGCTGAATTACCTCTGGATGCAGCTCGACCAGAACCTTTTCGCGAAGGACAGCGACGCCTACCGCACGCAGACCTCGCAGGGTCTCGACCGCGTGCCGCTCGAACTGCTCGACTCGCTGCTCTCGCGGCCCGACTTCGACGGCGGTTACAAGATCGGCGGCGTCAAGGACGCCAAGGGTCAGGCGATGGTCTACACCGTCGTCAAGACGATGATGCGCATCGACCTCAAGACCCCGCTCGCGGCGGGACAGTCGATCACGTTCTCGGTTGACTGGAGCTACAACATCAACGACGCCGACAAACTCGGCGGCCGTTCGGGTTACGAATATTTCCCGAAAGACAAGAACTACATCTACGAAATCGCCCAGTGGTTTCCGCGCATGGCCGCCTACACAGACTACACCGGCTGGCAGCACAAGCAGTTCCTCGGATCGGGCGAATTCACCCTCGAATTCGGCAACTACAAAGTCAGCCTGACCGTCCCGAACGACCACATCGTCGGCGCGACCGGCGTGCTCCAGAATCCCAAGGAAGTCCTGACGCCCGAGCAGATCAAGCGCTTCGAAGCCGCGAAGACGGCCAAGGAACCGGTCGTCATCGTCACGCAGGATGAAGCCAAGGCCGCCGAACAGGGCAAGCCGACCGGCAAGAAGACGTGGGTTTTCTACGCCGAAAACGTTCGCGACTTTGCGTTCGCCTCGTCCCGCAAGTTCATCTGGGACGCGATGGGCCACAACGTCGAGGGCAACAAGGTCATGGCCATGTCGTACTACCCCAAAGAGGGCAATCCCCTCTGGGAGAAGTATTCGACCCACGCCATCATCCACACGCTCAACGTCTACTCGCGCTACAGCCTCAACTATCCCTACCCCACGGCCATCTCGGTCAACGGACCGGTCGGCGGGATGGAATATCCGATGATCTGCTTCAACGGACCGCGTCCGCTGGAAGACGGGACCTACTCGGCGCGCACCAAGTACGGCCTGATCAGCGTCATCATCCACGAAGTCGGTCACAACTTCTTCCCGATGATCGTCAACTCCGACGAACGTCAGTGGACGTGGATGGACGAAGGCCTGAACACGTTCCTGCAATACCTCGCGGAGCAGGAATGGGAAACCAACTACCCGTCGCAGCGTGGCGAGCCGCAAAACATCACGGCGTACATGAAGAGCGACAACCAGGTTCCGATCATGACCAATTCGGAATCGGTGCTTCAGTTCGGCAACAACGCCTATGCCAAGCCCGCGACCGCGCTCAACATCCTGCGGGAAACCGTGCTGGGTCGCGAACTGTTCGACTTCTCGTTCAAGCAGTATGCCCAGCGCTGGAAGTTCAAGCGTCCGAATCCGGCGGATTTCTTCCGAACGATGGAAGACGCCTCGGGCGTTGACCTCGACTGGTTCTGGCGCGGCTGGTTCTACTCGACCGACCACGTCGATATTTCCATCGAGGGCGTCCGGCTCTACAGACTCGACACCCTGAACCCGGATGTCGAAAAGCCGGCCCGGAAACAGGAAAAGGCCGACCAGCCGGTCACGCTGTCGCAGGAGCGCAACAAGGCCCTGCCGAAGCGCATTGACCAGTATCCGACGCTGCGCGACTTCTACAACGACTATGACGAGTTCAAGGTCACGGACGCCGAGCGCGAAGCCTACAAGCGGTTCTTCGCGAATCTCAGCGACCGCGAAAAGGAACTCATCAATTCGGGCCTCAACTTCTACCTGATCGACCTCAAGAACGTGGGCGGTCTGGTGATGCCGGTGATTCTCGAACTCACCTACACCGACGGCACGAAGGAAGAACTGCGTATTCCCGCCGAAATCTGGCGGCTCAACAACTTCAACGTCTCGAAGCTGATCTTCACCAAGAAGGAAATCGCGTTCATCACGCTCGACCCGCACCTCGAAACGGCGGACGTCGATCTGACGAACAACACGTTCCCGCGGCGTCCGGTGAAGTCGCGCTTCCAGACGTTCAAGTTCAACCAGAACCAGATTCCGAACCCGATGCAGCTCGAACGCAAGGCGCAGCCGAAGCCGCAACAATAGGTGTCGGGTATCGGGTGTCGGGTTTCAGGTTTTCCTGAATCCGAGGAATCCGTGAAATCTGTGGCTATTTCTTCCACAACCATCATCCGCCGCGTCGGAGTCGTGCTTATGCTCGGCTTCGTCGCGGCGTTTTTCGTTCCTTCGGCGCGGGCGCACAAATTCCACGCCAGCTTTACCGAAATCGAACGCAATCCCGAGACCAAATCCCTCGAAGTCACGATCCGGGTTTTCCCGGACGACCTCGAAAACATCCTCGGCAAGCGCGAGAAAAAGCGCATCCAGATTGACGCCCTCGCCGACGCCCCGCGCGTCGTGGGCGACTATGTACGCGAACACCTCGTCCTGCGCGGCCCCGACGGCAAAACCGTCGAGTGGAAATGGGTCGGGCTGGAAGTAAAGGTGGATGCCGTGTGGATCTACGTCGAGGCGCCCGCCCCGCCATCACTGGACAAATGGCAGGCGCGCGATTCATTGTTCTTCGATCTGTTCGACGATCAGATCAATTCCGTCACGGTTCGCGACGGAAACCGGCGGGGTTCGATTCAGTTTCGCGGGAAGGACACGTTCAAACCGTTCTTTCCAACCCCGACCAAAAGCAGGAGACAGTAAGCAAGCTGCATGAAACTCGGTAGTACCGGTGTCGCCATGCGGGCAGTCGCGCCCCGCGAGTACATCCGCGAACGGCTCTCCTCCACGCCGTTCGTGCCCCATCCCCGCCTTCGCAACCAGCACGCGCAGACCATCCTTGGGTCGGTTCTGCCGCGCAAGGCCGAAGCGGTCCGGGCCACGAGCCGCGAGCGGACCTTTCAAACCACGCCTGAAACGCAGGTCGTCGCCCGGTGTCACTGGCAGACCTGCCTCGGCAATACCGAGAAACCGGTCAACACGCTGCCGACGCTGCTGGTTTCGCACGGAATGGAAGGTTCGGTCGAGTCGTCGTACATGCTCGGCATCGCCGAAAAAGCGTTGCGGGCCGGGTTCAATGTGATCCGCCTCAATACCCGCAACTGCGGCGACACCGAACGCCTCACGCCGACGCTCTACAACGCGGGACTGACCGAGGATATCCGCCAGGTCGCCGAGGAACTTCACGAAGTGGACGGCATCACCGACCTCTATCTGGTCGGCGTTTCGCTCAGCGGAAACATGACCTTGAAGCTGGCTGGCGAGTACGGCGCGGCGGCCCCCCATCACGTTCGCGGCGTGGCGGTCATCTCGCCGGCGGTCGATCTCGCGTCCAGCGCCGACGCGCTTGAAAAGGGTTCAAACTGGGTCTACCAGCGCCGCTTCACCAACAGCCTCAAGCGTCGCCTCAAGCGCAAGGCCGAACTCTTTCCCGAACTGTTCAGCGCGGAAAAACTGGCTGAAGTGAAGTCCGTACGCCAGTTCGACGACGCCTACACCGCGACGCATGCCGGGTATCTCGATTCTCAGGATTACTACCACCGGGCAAGCGCCCTGCGGATCATCGACAAGGTCAAACTCCCCACGCTCGTCATACACGCGCAGGACGACCCGTTCATTCCCCACGAACCGCTGCTCGCGCCCGAAGTGACCGACAACCCAAGCATCGCCGTGCTACTTCCCGAACGCGGCGGCCATGTCGGTTTTCTCGGCGAACCGCGCCCCGATGAAGACAATCGCTGGGCGGAAAATCGCATCATCGACTTCGTGAAAGCGATGCACGCCACACGCCGCTAAAAATATTGAAGCAGCCACGGATTACACAGATTTTCCTTCTGCCTTTGAATCTGTGTAATCCGTGGCTATTTTTCCTCTCCCGGAATGAAGCGATACCCCACCCACGGCTCGGTCAGGATGTAATTCGGTTTTTGCGGGTCGGACTCGATCTTGCGTCGAAGCTGATTGACCAACACCCGGAGATATTCGGTCTGGTCCGTCGCGCGCCAGCCCCACAACTCCTGCAACAGCCGCTGATGGGTCAGCACTTTCCCCGCGTTGGCGATGAAAAATTTCATCGCGTCGAATTCCTTTGGTGTGAGTTTGACATCCCGACCCGCCACGGTCAGCCGGCGCGTTTCCGTGTCGATTTTGAAATCTCCGACCTGAAACACCGTTTCCCCGGCGCTCGCACCGGGCAGGCGACGCAGTACCGCGCGTACCCGGGCCAGTAGTTCCTCGACGCCGAACGGCTTCGTCACATAGTCATCAGCCCCGGCATCGAGCGCGGCCACCTTGTCGCCCTCCGCGCCTTTCGCGGAAAGCACCAGTATCGGGAAACGTTCGTGTTCGCGGATTTCACGACAGACTTCAAGCCCCGACATTTCCGGCATCACCAGATCGAGAATCATCAGGTCGGGACGCTTCCGCTCGACTTCATCAAGGGCTTCGAGGCCGTTGCGGGCAGTCCGCACATCGTATCCCCGCGCCACCAGACTCGCCTTCAACACGCGCAGAATCTGGGCTTCGTCGTCCACCACCAGAATGTCGGGCCGATTCGCCATCGTCTCACTGCTCCGGAAAAAGTTCCGCCGCCTTGCTCGCCGCCGGAATGATAAACGAAAAGACCGAACCGCCGCCGCCCTGCACGTTGTCGGCGCGAATGACGCCGCCGTGGGCGTTCACGATACCTTTTGCAATCGCCAGCCCCATGCCGGTCCCGAGCCGTTCATTTGAATTTTCACCGCGATAAAACTTGTCGAACACGCGCTCCAGTTCATCCGCCGGAATCCCCGTTCCCGCGTCGGTCACCCGCATCGCAAGCCCTTCCTCGGAAACATTGACCGCGACCCGAATCGCGCTTCCTTCGGGCGAATACTTCGCCGCGTTCTCAATCAGATTCGCGAGAACTTCCCCAATCAGCCGGGCATCCACAAAAACCAGCGGCAACGCTTCATCCGCGTCAACTTCAACACCATGCCCGCGCAATGCCGTCGCCGACAGACTTAAAACATTGGAAACAATCTCGGCGGGCGCGGTCCAGCGGCGGTCGATCTTCAATTCCCCAGCTTCGATGCGCGCCATCTCAAGCAGGTTTCGAACGATGGCCGCCAGTCGTTCCGTTTCCTCGCGAATAATGCCGTGAAACTCGCGCAGGGCCTCGGCATCCCACGCGATGTCGTCCTGCATGAGATTGTCCACGGCGGCGCGGATGGAGGTGAGGGGCGTTCGCAGATTGTGCGAAACCGAGGCCAGGAGCGCGGATTTCAATTCATCGCTCTGCTTCACGGCTTCGGCGCGGCTCAATTCGTGAATGAAGCGCGAGCGTTCGAGGGCGAGTGCGACCAGCCCGGCGGCGGCTTCGGCCAGTCCCACGCCCAGCCTCGGCGAACGCAACACCAGCACCCCCATCGAACGCAAACCGACTTTCAATGGCACATAGGCCGTCTGCTCGATGTCGGACTCGACAACCGGCTCGCCCGATTCGAACACCCGCGCCAGAGTTGCCTCCGTCGGCGAAAAGGCGTGCGCCTCGCGGCTCGTCACGGCGAGTCGTTCCCATCGGTTGCGTTCATTCGGCGCGAAAATCGCGCAGTAATCCGCCTTGAACGTCTCGCCGACCTGTCCCGTGATAAGCGAGGCCGTCGAGTCGGCTTCCGGCGCGGCGATGATGGCCCGGCTCAACTGGTACAACTTCCAGATTTCATCCTGCCGAGACTCAGCTTCCAGACGCCGCGCCTTCAACGTCGCGGTCTGTCGGCTCACGATGACGGCGGTCAACAAAAACGCCAGCAGCGCGACCCAGTTTTCCGGGTCGGAAATCGTGAACGTCCCAAGCGGAGGAAGAAAAAAGAAGTTGAAACAGAGCACGCCCGCAACCGATGTGAGAATGCTCGGCCACAGCCCGAATCGCGTCGCCGACGCCAGCACCACGAGCAGCAGACTGAGCGCGGCCGTAGTGGCGTTCGTCGCGCTCACGACGACCCGCAAAATGAACACGGTCAGAAAGACGCCACCGACCGACACGATGTAGTCGAGCAGATTGTTGAAAACCGGCCCGGTCCGGGGCGGTTTCGGCGACGGGATGACCTGCACCGCCGCGTCGGTCACCTCGCGTAAAAAACGATCCAGAATCGACCCGCTCAACAACAGTTGCCATCGCGAACGCGCCGTCTGCCCGAAGATGACATGGGTGATGCCCTCGCGGCGGGCGAAATCAATCAGGCCGTCGGCGGCGCGCGGCGTAACCAGTCGGACCGGAATGCCGCCCAGTTCCTCGACAAGCTGGAAGTTGCGCGCAAGCTGGCGCGCGTCCGTCGGACGAATCGACCGCTCGCTTTCCGGCGGGGTTTCCACATAAACGGCGAACCACCGCGCCCCGAACTTTCCGGCAATGCGAGCGCCGGTCCGCACCAGTCGCTCCGCCGTCACGTTCGACGACATGCAGACCATCACCTTTTCGGGAATCTGCGCCGGTTCGAGTCCTTCACGCTGGCGATACTCGGCGGCTTTCGTCCCGACTTCCTCGGCGACGGTTCGCAAGGCCAGCTCACGCAATGTCGAAAGATTTCCCGTACGAAAAAAGTTCCGCAGCGCCTGTTCGACCTTCTCCGGACCGTAAATCTTGCCCTGCTTCAACCGGGTTCGAAGTTCCTCGACGGTCACGTCCACGTTGATGATTTCGTCGGCCCGGCGCAGAAACGTATCGGGAATCGTCTCCTTCACCTGAATCCCCGCCGACCGCCGCACCGCGTCGTTGAGCGTTTCGAGGTGCTGGATGTTGACGGCGGTCATCACGTCGATACCCGCTTCGAGCAGATCGAGAATGTCTTCGTAACGCTTGACGTTTTTCGAACCCGGCGCGTTGGTGTGGGCGAGTTCGTCAACGATGACGATCTTCGGATGCCGGGCGATGATGGCTTCGACGTCGAGTTCCTCAAGCTTGACGTTGCGATACTCGACGACTTTTCGCGGGATGATTTCGAGGTCGCCGATCTTCGCCTCGGTATCGGCCCGACCATGCGTTTCCACGATGCCGACCACCACATCCACGCCCTGCTTTTGCAGCAGCGCGCCTTCTTCCAGCATGGCGAACGTCTTCCCGACGCCGGGCGACGCGCCGAGGTAGATGCGCAAACGGGCGCGCTGCTCGCGTTCGATTTTCGCCAGCAGCGCTTCGGGGTCGGGACGTTGGTCGGTTGAAATCATTTCAAAGGCATTCAAACGGAAAGTCGCAAAGACGCAGGGCCGCAAGGGATTGAAAAACCTTTGCGGCCTGGCGTCCTTGCGCCTTTGTGTTTCAAAAAAAACGTTCCCTATTTCCTAATCGGAAACGTCGCGTCCAAATCGAGGTTCAGTTCAAGCACGTTCACCCTCGGCTCGCCGAGCAGGCCGAACGTACGCCCCTCCGTATGCCGGACCACCAGTTCACGAAGTTTATCCTCCGCGATTCCCCGGACTTTTGAAACCCTCGCCAACTGGAACGCCGCCGCCGCCGGAGTGATGTGCGGATCGAGGCCCGACGCCGAAGACGTCACGAGATCGACCGGTACCGGCGTCGCGGGATTTTCCGCGCGGAGCGGCCCGGCGACCGAGGCAACCTTTTCCTCCATCAACTTTTTACTTGTCGGGCCGAGATTGGTTCCACCGGAGGCCGTCCCGTCATAGCCCACGTTGCCCGCCGCCGATGGACGCGAATGAAAATAGGCGTCGCCGGTGAACGGCTGACCGATGAGTTTCGAACCGACCACCTGGCCGTTTTTCACAATCAGGCTTCCCTGCGCCTTGTCCTTGAAGAATACATTGGCGAGAACGGTCACCCCGAGCGGATAGGCCACGCCGGTCACCAGAATCAGCGCGAGCGTCATCATCGCCGCCGGATAAAGCTGTTTGAGAAAATTCATATCGCCTCCTTACGCCAGCCCGAGCGCCACGACGATCAGATCGATCAGTTTGATGCCGATGAACGGAATCAGAATTCCGCCCAGTCCGTAAATGACGAGGTTGTTGCGAAGCACCGCCGCCGCGCCGAGCGGTTTGTAACTCACGCCCCGCAACGCCAGCGGAATCAGCCCGACGATGACGAGCGCGTTGAAGATGACCGCCGACAGAATCGCCGATTCGGGCGTGGCCAGCCGCATGATGTTGAGCGTCTGCAACGGCCCTGAAGTCTGGCCGGTCAAAGCGTAGTACCCCGCGAACATCGCCGGAATGATCGCGAAGTATTTGGCCACGTCGTTCGCGATGGAAAAGGTCGTCAGCGCGCCCCGCGTCATCAGCAGTTGCTTGCCGATTTCGACGATTTCGATGAGCTTGGTCGGGTTCGAATCGAGATCGACCATGTTGCCCGCTTCCTTTGCGGCCATCGTCCCGGTGTTCATCGCCACGCCCACGTCGGCCTGCGCCAGCGCGGGCGCGTCGTTCGTACCGTCACCCGTCATCGCGACCAGCTTCCCCTGCGCCTGCTCGCGCTTGATGAGGTCCATTTTGTCCTGCGGCTTGGCCTCGGCGAGAAAGTCGTCCACGCCCGCCTCGCGCGCGATGGCCGCCGCCGTGAGCGGATTGTCGCCGGTAATCATCACCGTCTTGATGCCCATACTCCGCAGATGATCGAAGCGTTCCCGCAGACCGTCCTTCACGATGTCTTTGAGATAAATCACGCCCAACACGCGGCGGTCCTTCGCGACGACAAGCGGCGTGCCACCATTCGCGGCAATCTGTTCCACCGTCGGCTTCAAATCGTCAGGAATCTGTCCGCCCTGCCCCTTGACGAACTCGATGACCGCGTCGCCCGCGCCCTTGCGAATTGAGTTTCCATTGAGATTCACGCCGGACATGCGCGTCTGGGCCGTAAACGGCACGAACTCCGGATCGAGCGCGGCCATGTCGCGACCACGCAAGCCGTACTTCGTTTTCGCCAGCACCACGATGGACCGGCCTTCCGGGGTTTCATCCGCGAGGCTGGAAAGCTGCGCCGCGTCGGCCAGTTCGGCGTCGGTCACGCCCTTCAACGGAATGAACTCCGACGCCTGCCGGTTTCCAAGCGTAATCGTGCCCGTCTTGTCGAGCAGGAGCGTGTTCACGTCGCCCGCCGCCTCGACCGCGCGCCCCGACATGGCGAGGACGTTCTTCTGAATCAGCCGGTCCATCCCCGCGATGCCGATGGCCGACAACAGACCACCGATGGTCGTGGGAATGAGACACACCAGAAGCGCGACGAGAACCGTCACGGTCGGCGCGGAAGCGGTTTTGAAGATGCCCGCTTCATTCACCGAACGGACGCTGTAAATCGCGTAGGGCAGCAGCGTCACCACCGCCAGAATGAAGATGATCGTCAACCCGCTGAGCAGGATGTTGAGCGCGATTTCATTTGGTGTTTTCTGACGTTCCGCGCCTTCGACGAGCGCGATCATGCGGTCGAGAAAGGTTTCTCCCGGATTCGAGGTCACGCGGATTTTGAGCCAGTCGGAAATGACCTTCGTCCCGCCCGTCACCGCCGAGCGGTCGCCGCCCGACTCGCGAATCACCGGCGCGCTTTCGCCCGTAATCGCGGATTCATCCACCGAGGCCACGCCCTCGATGACTTCACCGTCGCCGGGGATGAACTCGCCCGCCATCACCAGCACCACATCGCCTTTACGAAGCTGCGGCGCGGCGACGATTTCGGTTTTCAGGTTGTCGATGCCTTCGCCGTTTCCGCCGACGATGCGGTTCGCCGAGGTTTCGGTTTTGGCCTTGCGGAGCGTGTCGGCCTGGGCCTTGCCGCGTCCTTCCGCCATCGCTTCGGCGAAGTTGGCGAAAATCACCGTGAACCACAGCCACAGCGAAATCTGGATGGCAAAACCGATTCCGGAAGTATGTCCGGCGACGAGGTTGCGGATGACCAGCGCCGTGGTCAGTACGCTTCCCACCTCCACGACGAACATCACCGGATTCTTTGCCTGATGCCGCGGATCGAGCTTGATGAAGGCGTCAATCAACGCGCGCTTCACGATGGCCGGCTCGAACAACGGTCTACTTTTCGTTTCACTCATTTCATTCACCTTTGTTTTGGAACGCAAGGACGCAAAGTCGCGAAGACGCAAAGGGTTTGAAATGATCCTTGCGCCTTTGCGTCATTGCGCCTTTGCGTTCCATTTCAAAACAAAACACCCGATTTCATCAGGAAATGCTCGACAATCGGCCCGAGCGAAAGCATCGGAAAGAACGTCAGCGCGCCGACGATGATGATCACGCTCAGCAGCAGCACGACGAACAGCGGCGTATGCACGGGAAACGTACCCGCCGAGGGCGGCGCGGCTTTCTTGGCCGCGAGGTTTCCGGCGATGGCCATCATCGGCACGATCATCAGAAAACGACCGACGAGCATCGCGATGCCGAGCGTCGTGTTGTACCAGAGGGTGTTGACGGTAATTCCGGCGAAGGCCGAGCCGTTGTTGCCGGTCGCGGACGTAAAGGCGTAGACGATTTCCGACAGCCCGTGCGGCCCGCCGTTGTTGACCTTCGACGCCGCCTCGCCATACACGCTCGACCACGCCGAAAACGCGAGGACTGAAAAGGCGAAGACCAGTGCGTACAGCATCGCCATCTTCACGTCCTTTGCCTCGATTTTCTTGCCAAGGTATTCCGGCGTCCGGCCCACCATCAGCCCCGCGATGAAGACCGTCAGCACAACCATCACGAGCATTCCGTAAAGCCCCGCCCCGACGCCGCCGAAGATGATTTCGCCGAGCATGATGTTGACCAGCGGGACGAGTCCGCCCATCGGCGTGTAGCTGTCGTGCATCGAGTTGACCGCGCCGCACGAGGCATCGGTCGTGGCCGTCGCGAACAACGTGGAATTGGCGATGCTGAACCGCACTTCCTTGCCTTCCATGTTGCCGCCGGACTGCGCCGTCGCGGGCGATTCGCTCGCCTGCTGGTTTACGCCATACTTCGCGAAGTTCGGATTCCCCTTCGCTTCAAAGAAGTAAGAAGTAAAAGCGCCGGCGAAGAACAGCACCGCCATCGCCGCGAACACCGCCCAGCCGTGCTTCACGTTGCCGGTCATGCGGCCCAGAGTATAGGTGAGTCCCGCCGGAATCAGGAAAATCGCCAGCATCGCGACGAAATTCGAAAGCGGCGTCGGATTTTCGAAAGGATGCGCCGAGTTGGCGTTGAAAAAGCCGCCGCCGTTCGTGCCCAGTTGCTTGATCGCTTCCTGCGACGCCACCGGCCCCTGGGCAATCGTCTGGTCGGTGACGGTGTTGACCGACTTCACGCCCTTGTCGTCGGTCGCTTCGTATTTCTGGGATTCGACGAGTTTGGCCTGCGTGTACGGGCTGAAGTTCTGCACGACACCCTGCGACACGAGGAACAGCGCAATCACGACGCTCAACGGCAACAGGACGTACAACGTCGAACGGGTCAAATCGACCCAGAAATTGCCGACGGTTTTGGATTCCTTGCGCGCGATGCCGCGAATGAACGCGACCGCGAGCGACATCCCGACCGCCGCCGAGGCGAAGTTGTGAAAGGCGAGTCCGGCCATCTGGGTCAGATAGGTCATCGTGGACTCGCCAGAATATGCCTGCCAGTTGGTGTTCGTCGTGAAACTGACCGCCGTGTTGAAGGCCAGGTCGGACGGAACGTTTGACAGTTTTTGCGGATTGAGTCCCAGGCCGGCCTGAAACCGCATCTGTAAATACAAAACGACGAGACTCACGAGGCTGAACGCCAGCATGGCGAGCGTGTAGGTCGTCCAGTGCTGCTCGGCTTTCGGATCGACGCGGCAGACCTTGTACAGCAGTCGTTCAAAGGGACCGACGACCCGGTCGGCAAAGGTTTTTTCGCCGGAATAGACCTTCGCCATGTACAGCCCGAGCGGCTTGGTCAGTGCCAGTACGGCGAGGAAAAAGACGATGATTTGCAGAATTCCATTGACGGTCATTGGATGATCGCCGCGAAACGCCGCGCCGGAATGGAGGCGGGATTCCGCGAGCCTCCGTTCAGAACTTTTCGGGTTTCAGCAAGGCGTAGAGCAGGTAGCCGATCAACAGGACCGACACCGCTCCGCCGATGAGGTATTCGAGATTCATGGAATTGGACTTCCCTTTCACAGTCGGTCGCACGCGCGGACGTACCACGCGGAAAAACCGAAAAAGGCGACGATGACGAGAAGAAAGACGAGATCGAGCATTGAAGACTTCCTCTTTCAGCAACGGGCGCATACGCCCCTATCGAACACGCCGAGGCTAGGCCCCCTCGCGTAAGGAAGTCATAAAGAGGTCGTTAATTTTCCGAGGAGGAAAGAGAAAGCCACGGATTACACAAATTACACGGATTTTTTCTTCTCTTCCGAATCCGTGTAATCCGTGTAATCCGTGGCTATTACCTTTTTACTTCGTGACCAGCCACGAGGTTTTGAGCGTCCGCATCTCGGGGCCGAACAGCCAGTGCGGGCGCGGGTCGATGATGTCGAACGCCCGCCCGGCCTTGCGGAATACATCGCTCACCGGTTCGATGAGGTGATCGCCGTGGATTTCGACCACCCACGCATGCGGTTCGGCGAGCAGCGGACCGACCGCCTTCAAAACTTCGACTTCGGCCCCTTCTACATCGACCTTGACCAGCCCCGGACGCCCCGCCAGTTCCGGGTGATCCGCCGCCGACTGCGCGAGCGTGACGGTCGTGGCGTTGTTTTCCCCGCCGACGAACTTCGCGATGAAGTCGAACGTCACGTCAGCGTACTCCGGCCACTTCATCGGCTCGGTCAGTTCGGGAATCTCCGCGATGCCGGGTTCGAAGGCGACAATTCGGCACTGCTTTCCGTGGCGCTTGATGGCGGCGGCGCAGCCGTAGGTGAAATAGCCGTCGTTGGCGCCGATGTCCCACACGACCTCGACCCGACCGAGCGTTTTCTCAAGCCAGTCGTTGAGAATGTGTTCGTACGCGCCGAGAATCTTGCGTTTTGAATTGGCGGGATTGAGGACCATCCGCGCGCCGCGAAACGGCCCGGCGAGAATGGTGACAGGGGTCGGAGACTTTTTGAAAAGGGCGAAAAGCGACATTGAACAAGGATGAATTTCAGGAAATGAGGAATCCCGAAAATGACACAATGGGCGGATGACTCGCAACCGGCGGGACGGATTGAAAAAGCCTGACGGAGCCATACCATCCCCACACCGCAACCACCTCGTTCCCTTTTTCCATCACCGTTTCTTTTTTCAGGAGTCACCTCGCATGGTCTTCGTCACCGTCGTGTACCACAGCGGCTACGGCCACACCGCCGCGCAAGCGCAAGCCGTCCTCAAGGGCGTCCGCTCGGTCGCCGGCGTCACCGGCAATATCGTCAAGGTCGAGGAAATCGACCAGAACTGGGAATTGCTCGACCAATCGCAAGCCCTCATCTTCGGCAGCCCGACCTATATGGGAAGCGTTTCCGGACCGTTCAAAACCTTTATGGACGCCACCGGTCGCCGCTGGATGGGTCAGGCCTGGAAAGACAAAATCGGCGCGGGCTTCACCAATTCCGGTGGCCTGAGCGGCGACAAGCTCAACACGCTCGTGCAGATGGCCATCTTCTCCGCGCAGCACGGGATGGTCTGGGTCGGCCAGGCGGAAATGACGGCGGGCACTTCGCCTGAAAACATCAACCGCATCGGCAGCATGCTCGGCGCGGCGGCGCAATCGGATCACGGCAGCAGCGAACCGTCGTCCGGCGACCTCGCCACCGCCGAAAAGCTCGGTGAGCGCGTCGCAAACGCGGCGTTGCGCTGGAACCGGGAGTAGCAGTTAGTGGTTAGCAGTTAGTAGTTAGCAGCAAGAAAAAATACTGACTACTAACTACTGGCTGCTAACTGCTGGTTTTAGCCGGGTTTGAAGAAACGCCGCCGCCACCTCGCGCGGCGTTTTCTTTTCTCCATCCACCTGAAGATTCATCCGGCGCATGTCGTCGGTTGAAATCGCCAGTTTCAATTCTTCAATGACGGTTTTGAGAACTTCGTTATCGTCGGTGGCCGTGCGGCGCGCGATGAAGACGGCCTGATAGGGCGGGAAGTAATGCCGGTCGTCGGTCAGTTGGACCAGTCCCAGCGCGGAGATGAGGCCATCGGTCGAGTTTCCCGCGATGATGTCCACTTCCCCGGCGGCGAGCGCGCGATAGGTCAGAGAAAGGTCCATTTCACGCGGCGGTTTTGAAAACGCGAAGCCGTACGCCTTTCGGAAACCTTCATATCCGTCGGCCCGCGAAATGAAGTCCTGCCCGAAACCCGCGCGCCAGTTCGCCGAAACCGGCACGGCATCGGAAATCGTCTTCAGCTTCCTTTCATCCGCATCTTTCTTACGGACCAGAATCGCGAAGTCGTTGCTGAATCCAAGCGGCGGACCGACCGCGAGCTGGAAACGTTCGGCGTAATTGGCTTTCACCTTTTCATAAACCGCGTCGGTGTCGGTCATCGGCGGATATTTCAAAATCGCGGTGAAGGCCGTTCCCGTGTATTCCGGATACACATCGATCTGCTTCGCGAGCAATCCGTCGTGCGCGAGGTTGCCGCCGAGTTCGAATTTTCGTTCGACCGGCACACCGCGCGCTTCGAGCGACTGCGCCAGTATTTCCGCGAGAATCACCGACTCGGTGAAATCCTTCGAACCGACCACGACCTTCCGCCGACCGGCCACGTTTGAAGTTCCATCGGCGGCGTTAAAACTCAAAAGAACGGGAGCGAAAGCCAATACCACCGCCGCGAATGCCAGCCATCGGTCGGTGCTTCGTGACGTTTCCTCCCGGACTTTTCCCTCGCGAAAAAGATTGGCCAGTCGTCCGCAGGAGAAGTCGGCCAGCAACGCCAACAACGCCGAAAGTCCGGCCCCGGCGATGAGCAGCCGGTTGTCGTTTTGCCGCAGTCCGCGAAAGATGAAGGTCCCGAGGCCGCCCGCGCCGATGGCCGCCGCGATGGTGGCCGTCCCGACCGCGACCACGACCGCCACGCGCACACCGGAGAGAATCACGTTCAACGCCAGCGGGATTTCAACCTGACGAAGAATCTGCCAGTCGGTCATGCCCATCGCCACCGCCGATTCACGGACTTTCGGATCGACGTCGAGAATGCCGGTCGCGGTGTTGCGGATGATCGGCAGCAAGGCATAGAGCGTGAGGGCGACGATGGCCGTCCGCGCGCCGATGCCGCCGATGAACGGCAACGGAATCAGCAGACCGAACAGGGCAAGGCTCGGTACGGTTTGAAGGACATTGGCAAACGCGAAAATCGGTCCGCGCCACGCCTTCCGTTTTGCCACGGCGATCCCGAGCGGCACGCCCAATCCCACCGCCGCGAGCGAGGCGCAGACGACCAGCACGAGGTGTTCGCGCCACAACACGCAGATTTGAAGCCAGTTTTCTCGCAGAAACGCGGTCAGGTTCATACCCGGATGGTTTTAACGTATTCCTGAACGTACGGTTGACTTGAACGCACAAACGTTTCCGGCGCGGCGTGTTCGACGATGCGCCCTTTTTGCAGAAGGCAGACCGTCGTGCCCAGCCGCAACGCCTCGTTGAGATCGTGGGTCACGAAAATCGCGGTTTTCTTCAAGTTCGTCACCAACCGAAGGAATTCGTCCTGAAGATTGGCGCGGGTAATCGGGTCGAGCGCGCCGAACGGTTCATCAAGCAGTAAAAGATCGGGGTCGCCCGCGAGCGCCCGCGCCACGCCCACGCGCTGGCGCTCGCCGCCGGAAAGTTCGGAAGGAAACCGCCCGGCGTACTTCGCGGGATTCAATCCCACAAGTTCAAGCATGTCCTTTATCCGCGCGGTTTTTCGGGGTTCGTCCCAGTTTTCGAGCGTCGGCACGAGTCCGACGTTACGCGCCACGGTGTAGTGCGGAAACAGTCCGGCTTCCTGCACGACGTACCCAATGCGCCGCCGCAGTTGAATCGGATTCCAGTCGCGGGTCGCGCGGCCATCCACAAGCACGTCGCCCTTCGACGGTTCAACCAGCCGGTTGACGAGTTTGAGCGTGGTCGTTTTGCCGCTGCCCGATTCGCCAAGCAGGATGAGGATTTCACCGCGCGCAACCCGCAGGTTCAGGCCATCGAGCACGACGTTCCTGCCGTACGCCAGACCGACCGAGCGCATTTCGACCGTAACTTCCATGACCGGGTTTCCGTTGGTGCAAAAAGTTGAGATTGTGGATTTGTTCACGAGGCATTGAGACGCGAACCGGTTGAAAAGTCCACCCGGCGCGGCGGGTTGCCTGACCACGCCCGCAAAGACACGATAGCGGACTGATTTCCAATATTTCGGAAACGAGAAAAACGATGACGTCACCACTGACACGGGACCGCGCCGAACTTTCAAATCTGTTGCAAACCACCGTCGAACAGGCCGTGGCCTTTCTCGACGGCCTTGGTGAACGCCCCGCCGGACACGCAGTCCCGGTCATCGCCCCACTCGGCTTGCCGGACACCGGCCTCGGAGCATCCGGCGCGCTTGACGAATTTCAACAACGGTACGCGGCGTGGATCAGCGGCAGCGCGGGGCCGCGTTACTTTGCGTTCGTCACCGGCGGCACGACCCCAGCGGCGCTGGTCGGCGACTGGCTGACCTCGACCTTCGACCAGAACGGCTCCGACGCGGGCGAATCGTCGGGCCGCGCCATCACGCTCGACGCGCTCGGCATGTTTCGTGACCTGCTCGGATTGCCGAAAACGTTTGACGGGGTGTTCGTTTCGGGGGCGACGACGTCCAGTACGGTCGCGCTCGCAACAGCGCGCCAGTGGGTCGGACGCGCGCGCAACGTCGATATTTCAAACGATGGCGTTCACGCGCTCGGGCCGGTGACGGTTTTGAGCGGGACGGCCCATTCCAGCATCGGCAAGGCGCTGTCGGTCATCGGGCTTGGCCGGAACGCGCTGCGAATCGTCCCGACGTTGCCGGAACGCGAAGCGGTCGATGTTTCGAAACTGGCGTCGATGCTTGAGGAAATCGAAGAATCCGGAACTGGTCCGACCATCGTGGTCGCCAACGCCGCCACGGTCAACACCTGCGATTTCGACGATCTGCGGGCCATTGGCCAACTGCGTGAACGGTTCGAGTTCTGGCTTCACATCGACGCCGCGTTCGGTGGCATCGCCGCCGCGTCGCCACGGTTTCGTCCGCTGCTGGACGGTCTCGAACTCGCCGACTCGATTACGGTGGACGCCCACAAATGGCTCAACGTGCCGTACGACTCGGCGGTCGTCTTCACGCGCCATCTTCAACTTCAGGGCGAAGTATTTCGCAACGCCAGCGCCTATCTTCCCGTCGAAGTTCGGCCAGATACCTTTCTGCATCTCACACCCGAAAACAGCCAGCGACTGCGCGCCCTTCCGACGTGGATGACGCTGACCGCTTACGGTCGCGCTGGGTACGCCGAAATCGTCGAACGGTGCTGCGACCTCGCCTTTCAACTCGGCGAATGGATTGAAGAACACCCGAAGTTCATCCGGCTCGCGCCGGTCACGTTGAACGGCGTCTGCTTCACGCTCGCCGACGCGGAAGGAAAACCGCGCGACGCCAGGGCCGTGGCCGACTTTCTGGCCGCGCTGCTCGACGACGGCGCGGCATTCCTGACGCCGACGAACCTGCGCGGAACGGCGGCCATCCGGATTTCGATTTCAAACTGGCGTACGCAAACCGAAGATATTGAGAAAACGTGGGACGCTATGCGCCGACTGGTTGAAGCACATTGAAACCTGAACCGGCCGAATTGAAAAAGCCTCCGCGGAATTTCCCCGGAGGCTTTCTCGTTTCGCTGGAAATGGCGGACGACTATTTTTGGGCGTAGAGCGCCTTGCTTTCAATCGGCGTCAGCGCGCGGGCCATCAGCTTGCCGTCCTTGCCGGTCGTCACTTCGACGCCCATCGGTTCGGAACTGATTCGCCGTTTGCCGACCCGTTCCGGGGTCACCACGTCGCCAATCACACTGAAGAAGAACAGGAAGCGAGCCGCCGTCGGACGGGTGATGCGGAAGGTCGGACTTGTGCTCTGGCCGGCCAGGAGGGACTGCGGCCCGAACTGTTGGGAGGCGACCCGGCCGCCGGTACAACTCGGATCACTTACGAAATCCGATGCCGTCACCAGCCGGAAGACGCCGTTGTTGCCCGGAATCTGCATCTGGACAACCTGATAGGTGATGGCGCTCAAATCGGTCTGGGTGATGTTGGTCACCGTACCCGTCACGGTCACGTCGTCGGCATAGCCGGTACAGGTCGGCGTCAGACCGGCGGTCGCGCCGGTGACGGTCCAGGAGACGGAACTGTTGACGTTCGGAAGCAGGCCGGAATCGCAGACCACGCCGAGCGTGAAGTTCCACGGGAAATCACCCGGCGCGGAGTCGAAGGCCGTGACCACCACCGTGTAGGTGCCGGGATCAAGTTGCGGCGTCACGATGCGGGAAAGAAAGCCCGTTCCGCCGTCATCGTCGGAAGTGATGAGGTTCGTGCAGGGGTTCGCCGGATCGAAGCCGCCCGGACCATACAAAAAGAGCACCGTGTCCGCTCCTGCGGGCGAAAAACTGCCGCCTTCAACCGATTCGAAGCTGATGGCCACGCCCTGATTCACGCAATCCGGCGTGAACTGAAAAGTGGCGTAATTGTACGCACCGCCATTGAGGGAGCAGGTCGTGTTGTTGGAACCGGTGATCGGCCGGTTGAAGGTCGGCGCGGTGCCGTCGAGCGACCCAGTGAAGGTCGAAGGCAGGTTCCTGCCGGCGCGGGCGCGGGCCGGACTGATGCTTTCAATCCGCTTCATCAGCGCGTCGTATTGATCCCGCTGCTTCGCACCCATTTTCTTGTAGCCGCCGGCGCTGTTCTTGATCTGGGCGGCCTGCTGTTTGAGTTGGTCGAGTTCAGAAACTTTTTTGCCCGACTGGGCGCTGGCGGTTCGAGTTCCGAACGGCGCGGCGGTCAGGCCGAGAAAACAGGCGGCAACCGCGAAAAGGCAAAGATATCGGAAAATTTTTCCGTGAAACGTGGTCATGGGGCATCTCCTCGAGGAAGTGATGAGTGGACACGATCCGTTCCTGAAACCGGAGAACGCGGACTCCGGCCGGAAGCTGAACCGTGCGTTGAAAAGTGTCGGAGCCGTCCGTACTTTCAATGGCCGTGACTTGTGTTTTTCTGGCTTCGTACCAGTTAATTCCTGAAACATCAAACGCTTTAACCGACCATTGGAAAATTTCATCCGGATGATTCCTTTTTCCAATGGAATCCGGGATGGACGCCGTTTCCCGAATCGGGAATGATGCTTGCGACCGACCAGCAATCCGGTCATTTCAACGACTCAGGAGAGGCTTTATGAAACGCACTGCATCCGCCGTTTGGAGCGGCGGTCTGAAAGATGGCAAGGGCGCGCTCACGTCACAGAGCGGCGTGCTCAACGAAACCCAGTATTCCTTCAGTACGCGATTTGAAGAGGGCATCGGCACGAACCCCGAGGAACTCATCGCGGCGGCCCACGCGGGCTGCTTCACCATGGCGCTTTCCGGCCAGCTCGGCGCGGCCGGCATCACCGCCGAAAAGCTCGAAACCAAGGCCACGCTGACGATGGAAAAGCTCGACACGGGCTGGACCATCACGGCGGTTCATCTCGATCTCGAAGCCACCATCCCCGGCTGCGATCCCGCCGCCTTCGATACGGCCACCCGAAACGCCAAGTCCGGCTGCCCGGTCTCGAAGGTTCTCAACGCGACCATCTCGCTCGACGCGAAACTCAACGCCTAAATCTGGCCAGGAAAGATTGGTACAAATGAATTTTCACCACGGAGACACGGAGATCACACAGAGGACCACAGAGTTTGTTTTCTCTGTGAATCTCTGTGACCTCTCCGTGTCTCCGTGGTGAAAAACAATTGTCTCAATCTCCGATGGACCGATTTAGCCTTTTTCCATTTTTTCATCGCGGAAGGATGCTTCCCTTCCGGACCGTCGTTCCGCTACCGTTCACGCGCCGCCACCCCATCTTCCAAAAGGAAAAATCAAATGAAGCACACCCTCATCCGGGCGCTTCTCATTGGCCTGTGCCTGACGGTGCCGGTCTACGCCCAAAAGAAAAAAACCGCCGCGCCCGCCGCGCGCGTTCAAATCACCGGCATGTACAGTTCACTCAGCTATGGCGCGCAAAGCGGCGATGTCGGCGGAATGGAAATTTTCATCATGCTGGTGGGAACCAGCGAATACCGGGCGACGGTTCAAATTGCCGAGGGCGTTCCCGGTGAACCGTCCCTCGTCCCGGTTACGGTCAAGGGAAACACGATCGAATTTTCCTTCCCGGAAGGAAGCGATCTCGCGAAAGGACTTGGAACATTTCGCGGCACGATCACCGCGGCGGGCCTGAACGGCAAGTTCCAGCTTCAGGACGAAAAGGTCTTTCTCAAACGCAAGGCGAGCTACTGGCAATGACGCGCCGCCGCGTTGCCCGATGATGCTTCCCGCCGCCCCGTCGAAGGACTCCGACGGGGCGTTTTTTCGGAAAAACTCTGGAAAATCAGCCGCGAAAGACAGACAAAGGTATGGACGCCCTTCATGAAAAGAAATAAAGTCCGCCGACGCACATCACGCTCAAGCTCCGTGTCACACACCGCGCTCATCCCTTGCGCCTCCGAACTCGCCTCACGCCGATTTCCGGGGAACACGATTTCGGGGAAGTTTCGCCGACGGTCCGGAGTCAATGAAGATACCCGCATCTTTTCTGGTTTTCTGGGAGGAGACCTATGCAGCAATTCCTTCGTCCGCTTGCCATCGGAGCCGCCTGCGCGGCGCTGATCGCGGGCACCTGGGGGGGCGTCCGGTCCGTCAATTCGGACTCGAAATCACCCGCCGCCCAGCCGAAATCGTCCGTCCGCGCGACACGTTCCTCCGTAACGCGCGCTCAAATCGACAAGAATCCGCTCTGGAGCGACGTCACCGAGACATCCATCCCGCTCCGGAACGCGCGTCAAATCGTCCCCTCGGCCTACCGTACGGTGTCGCTCAACCGCTCCGAACTTGAAGCGGCACTCGCGAACGCGCCGAAGGAAACGACCGTTTCGGCTCGGAACAGCCGGACGACCTTCACGTTACCCATGCCGGACGGACGATTCGACCGGTTCCATATCGTCGAATCGTCGATCATGGACCCGAAGCTCGCGGCGAAATACCCGAACATCAGGACCTATCTCGGACAAGGAATTGACGACCCGACCGCGACGCTGCGGTTCGACGTGACCCACAAGGGATTTCACGCGCAGATTCTTTCGGCGAAGGGCACGGTCTACATCGACCCTTTCCAGCCGGGCGACCAGGATCACTACATCTCCTACGCCAAGCGCGACTATCTGAAGGAAGCCAACGATTTCATCTGTCAGTTCAACGACAATGAAGCCGCCGATCTCCCGACCATTGACAACAAGAAGGGAACGCTGAACGACGGCCCGATCCGGAACATTTCCTCCGGCCCAACCCTGCGGACCTTCCGTCTGGCGCTGGCGGCGACCGGTGAGTACACCGCGTTCCATGGCGGCACGGTCGCCGATGGCCTCGCCGCCATCGTCACGACCATGAACCGGGTCAACGGCATTTACGAACGCGAAGTGGCTGTCCGAATGGTGTTGGTGGCCAACACCGATCAGGTCATCTATACCAACGGCGCGACCGACCCTTATACGAACAACAACGGTTCGGCCATGCTGGGTGAAAACCAGACGAACCTGACCAACGTCATCGGAAGCGCCAACTACGACATCGGCCACGTGTTCAGCACGGGCGGGGGCGGTATCGCCTCGCTCGGCTCGGTCTGCTCGGCGGGCAACAAAGCGCGCGGCGTGACCGGTTCCAACGCGCCGGTGGGCGATGCCTACGACGTGGACTACGTCGCGCACGAAATGGGCCACCAGTTCAACTGCCCGCACACGTTCAACAGTACGGCGGGAAGCTGCAGCGGCAACCGCTCGTCAACCGCCGCCTATGAAACCGGCAGCGGCACGACGATCATGGCCTACGCCGGGATCTGCGGCATCGAGAACCTCCAGCCGAACAGCGACGACTATTTCCACCGCGACAGTCTCACGCGGATTCTGAACTTCGTCGCGTCCGGCTGCGCCACGACGAGTTCGACCGGGAACAACCCGCCGACCGTTTCCACGACGGCGGCCTTCACGATTCCGGCCAACACGCCGTTCACGCTCACGGCGTCGGGGAGCGACCCCGACAGCGACCCGATCACCTATCTCTGGGAAGAATTCGACCTCGGCGCCTCCACCAGCACGGGAACGCTGACCGACACCACGACGAACCCGTTGTTCCGTCCCGCCGACCCGGTCACCAGCCCGTCGCGGACGTTCCCGAGCCTGCGCTACATCCTCAACAACGCCAACGCCGTGCCGGCCAACGCGCCGCTGCCCGGCACGACCACGCCCAACTTCTACACGGGCGAACTGCTTCCGACGACGAGCCGCACGCTCAACTTCCGCGTCACCGTCCGCGACAACCGCGCGGGCGGCGGCGGCACCAATGAAGCCACCTCGACGCTGACCGTCACCAACACGGCGGGTCCCTTCAACGTGACCGCGCCGAACACGGCCGTCTCGTGGGCCGCCGGCTCCAATCAGGTCGTCACCTGGAACGTGGCCAACACCACCCTCGCGCCGGTCAGCACGGCCCAAGTCCGGATCACGCTGTCGCTTGACGGCGGCTACACCTATCCGGTCGTACTGGCCGCGATCGCGCCGAACAACGGCAACGCGAACGTGACCATTCCAGCCGACACGCCCCCGACCACTCAGGCGCGGGTGCGCGTCGAAGCCATCGGCAACATCTTCTT